>CANJJB010000001.1 GCA_947474635.1 Parachlamydiales bacterium
TATTCTACAACCGAAAAAGGATTCATTCTACATTGGGATATTTATCGCCTTTGGAGTTTGAAAATGTGTGGACAGAGAAAGAAAAGAAAAAATGTATTCTTAGTGTCTAAGAAAAGCTTGCAAGATCATTGTCCAAAGAAAAATTAATGGATCGTGAAGAAAAATAGAACTAAAAAAGGCTCCCACTACGTGAGAGCCAAAGAATATTGCCGATGACCGGACTCGAACCAGCATCCTATTGCTAGGAGTAGATTTTGAGTCTACCGCGTCTGCCATTTCGCCACATCGGCAAAGAAGAATCTGCTGAAGAGTATCAATAAAATCAAAAAAAGGCAATGATTAACGTGTCTTGGGAGCGGCCTCTTCCCAAGCATCTTCCCAGGGATAGAGCTCTTTGGCACGGGGTTTGGGGGCTTCTACTTGGTAGAAGACCTCGTTTGATTTGCGGTAGATGTACTCGCCTTTGGCATTTTGCTCGCGGATTTTTTCTTTTTCGGTCTTTTCTAGACCGGAGCAGGAAAAAAATAACAGCAAAAGAAAAAATAGGCTTGGCTTATTAATAAACATTTTTTTAGATTGCGATTTAAGAGACAGTAAAAAAACACCTCCTGCGGAACACGCAAAAGGGGTTTTTTTAAGATCTCTAAGGAATAGGACATATGCTGGGCACAGCCTTAGTACAAGACGAGGATAGACTTCTTTTTTGTTTTTTAGAAGATAAAAATGTGCGCGTGCGCCTAGCTAAAAATAAGCAGATAGCTCTTGCCCTATTGCAGGAAGAGGCCTTTGATCTGATCTTTTGTGAAGAGATTGAAGTTCTAAAAACTGCTAAAATCCTCTACCCTGAATCGATTGTCATCATGCTAGCTTCTATTCCCAATGTCGGAGGCGCTATTGAGGCTATGCGGCTCGGAGCTTTTGATTATTTAACCAAGCCTGTTGATCTATCTGCTCTAGAAAGTGTGCTAGAAAGAGTAGAAAGTGAACTTGTAGTGAAAAAAGAAGTGGTCTTTCAAGCAAGAGGCAAGTTAGAGCGCATCATGACAGAGAGCTCTGTCATGAAACAAGTCCTAGAAGATATTGCCAAGATTGCTAAAAGCAATGCCTCTGTCTTTATCTGTGGAGAGTCAGGAACAGGAAAAGAAGTGATTGCACATGCCATACACTTTCACTCCCATAGAGCATCGTCCCCTTTTATCAAAGTTAACTGCGCAGCAATTCCTGAGTCTCTTATCGAATCGGAATTTTTCGGGCATGAAAAAGGCTCTTTTACAGGAGCGATTGAAAAACGCCTGGGAAGATTTGAGCTGGCAAATAAAGGCACGCTTCTTCTCGATGAAGTCTCTGAAATCCCCTTAAGCTTACAAGCAAAGCTTCTTAGAGCTGTGCAAGAACAAGAATTTGAGCGGGTTGGTGGCTCTAAAGCTCTCCAAGTCGATGTGCGCTTTATCTCTACATCCAATCGTAACATGAAAGAGACCGTCGAAGAAAAACTTTTCCGGGAAGATTTATATTATCGCCTGAATGTTGTTCCTATACAACTGCCCCCTTTACGCGAGAGAAAAGAAGATATTATATCTTTGGCAGAGCACTTTCTAGATAGCTTCTGCTTAGAAAACCATAAGCGGAAAAAACAATTATCAGGAGATGCAAAAAAAACGCTCCTTGATTACCACTGGCCTGGCAACATCCGGGAACTTGCAAATGTACTAGAAAGAACTGTTGTGATGGATCTTAGTGATGTGATTGAGTCTGCTCACTTAAGGCTTGAGATCTCGTGTCCTGTGATTCCTCATCTGATATCTTTAAAAGGCTTAACGCTTGGAGAAGTAGAAAAAAGACATATTTTAGACACTCTTGTGAGCCACAATCACAACCGCACGCAGGCTGCAAAAGCCCTCGGCATTAGCCTAAGAACGCTTAGGAACAAACTAGCCCAATACCGTCTAGAAAAATGAGCTCTTTTTCAATACACTCTTTTAGGTACGTCCATTTTGCTTTTTCAAAGTCTGATGCTCTTTCTAGATAACTTTGTCTATAAGCTAGAGAAAAGGCAAAGAGCGCGCCTGCTAAAAACGGTTTGTAAGCTTCTTCCTCTTCTATATCCATTTCAAGAACGACTTTTGTGCCGCTATTAATATCTTCTTCCAAAATCTTTTGGGTGAGGATTGAACACCTTTTAAGGCTCTCTTGAAGTCTTGAAAAGAGCCTTTCGATATCGGATGAGGAAACAGCAAGCTTTGTTTGGGTAATTTTCTCTTGGATCTCTCTTCTTAGATCACGTTTAGATAGAGCATGCTCTACAAGTATCTTGCCTAACTCTTCATAGGGAATATGTTCAAAGCCGAGACCCTCTGCTGATGCATCAAAAAATTGTCTGTCCGGGCGCTCTTTAGCATAGCGTGAAAGTGTATCTGACTCCATCACCCACTTCACAAGGGTAGCAACGGGATTGCCCTGCCTGTTTTTTCGGTTAATTAGCTGATCAGACACTCTTGTCTCTTGCGCAAGTTTTTCAAGAGTCACGTTGCTGTCATGAACAACGCCTGGCGCGTACATCTGCATACCTGGATAGGAAAGATCCACACCCACAAAGATAATGGGGTTGCAGCCCCACTGATAGGCCATGGCAGCAGTTAGCGTTGTGACAGAAAGAGCCTCGCTGCCCAAATCAGGTCCTACAGCTGATTCTCTTAAGCCGAGAGCTTGCTCCAGTGCCTCTTCTAAAGGCCCGCCCGTCTTAGATGACAAGTACCCTAAAGGCCCTGAAAACAGCTCAAGCACTTTAGGAAAAAGCCTAGAAGAAAAGATCAAAGGCGTTTTGGGACATTTTAGATTTTTGAGGTGCTCATACTCTTGGGGGTTGGGGTCAACAGCTAAAGCCAGATGGGGCTGGATGTTTAAAGACCCCATTGCTGAAAGTGCTGAGCCTCCCGCAAAGATGAGCGCCTTGTCCTCACATGTTTTTAAAATATCTTGCGCTTTAGCAAGAGAGGGTCCTGCTCCGCAGATGATGGCTGGAACATTTCGAAAAGCCCCCTCCCATTTATTCACATAAAAAGTCTCTGGTAAACGGCGTATATTCTCTAGGATGTTTCTATGAAAAAGAGGTGAAAGCAGCTCTTCAGATAAAAGCGCATTCCAAAGAGTTGTTTTTCTCTGAATGCTCAGTTTAATCTCTTCTAACCTGCTGCTTTTTCTTATTGCGTAAGAAGGTAGGGCTACGACTTGAATACGTGCAGAGGAGAAGTTTTTTGCGCACTCTTCTAACACATGGTCCCACATGTTAGAATCGGGAATAAATTTCAGAAAGATTTGAGGGTTATTTAGCTGATGCGCTGTTTTAAAAAAAGCATCCAAAGCTCCTAAATCATCTTCTAAAATCACAAGCACGCGAGATGACTTTTCTTTCAACCAAGATGTAAGGTGTTCCAAGTGAAACCCAAGCCCAATGCCATAGACATAGAGCACATCTATTTTGTTTAAATCTAACTGAGAGTTAAGATCCTCTTTTAGATGCAATACAAAATCACCCCGGCGTGCATTTTGCTCTCCATCACTATCTTGAAAGAGTTCAAAAGGCTCAAACGGTGTGAACTGTAAGTGAAAATCTATTTCAGGGTGCATGCGGAAAATAACTGTGGTTGCAGATTTTTATAAAAGAGTATTTCGTGTAAAAAAAGGCCCGCTTCTCCATCTTGATTATGGCGCAAAAGGATTCCTTTCCACACATCCCAAATAGGAAGTAGCAGTGTCTGATAGGCTATTTCTTCGGAGAGCTCCTGCTCTAAAAGAGCGCATGTGCCATTTTCTTGTGGTGATGAGGGATAAATACGCTCTATCTCTTTGAATAGGCAATCTACTACCTCAAAAGAGCGGATCAAAGAGCTCTCAAAAGTTTCTAGAAGATCGCCTGTTGGAACTGTTTTATATCCCATGCGGTTAAAATCTTCTTGGGGCCCTAAAGATGCTAGAACATCTTGCAGAGATTTATCTTGCACGCCAGTAAATCCTCTACCACCTTCTGTCGCATTGATCCACGTAGTATCTTTATGCTCGCCTGCAAAATTTTCTAGCCACTCCGCTGCAAAGATCCAGTCAACCTGCGCAAAAAGAACATCGCCCTGTTTATTTGTAATCGGAGATCTTTTGGTTGTGCCGCCTCCTTGAACACCTGCTGCGTACGTATGCTCCTGTGAAGCTGCAAAATCCATTCCCACAAAAATAATCGGATTGCATCCTAACTGATAGGCAAGCGCTGCACAAAAAGTTCCGACGGTCCATCCCCCATCAAAAGGTAAAGAGGGCATTCCCAGGCGCTCTTCTAGCCACTTTTCCAAAGGAAAATTGCCACTGCCTCCCATTAGTAGTTTAGGGCCACTAGCACCATCCACTGCTTTTGCATCTGTCCGCAGTTGAAAAAATGTAGGATTATTTGTTGGAACAAATGTGTGAGCAGAAGAGGGATCAACATGCGCTTCAAAATGGGGCTCTACCCCTAATTTTTTAAGAGCCTGCGTAGCTCCCCCGCCTGCAATTAGGAGCGCCTTATCACCCACACTTTTTAGAAGATGGCCATTTTTGCGTAAAGAGGGCCCCGCTCCGCAGATAATTGCAGGAACACCTTTAAACTTTCCAAATAGCTCATCTGCTCTACAAAAATCAGTTTTTAGATTATGCCTAATATTTCTAAAGGCTTGCACCCCTTGATCTGCACAATCAGCCACTCTATAGCTTACCTCTGTTTGAATGCGGATAAAAACATCTAATACACTGCTATCTCCTTCATAAGAAAAGGGAAGAAAGATGTACTTTAAGGCAATGCCCTCAAAGACTTCTCGTTGATTTTCTTTATTAAAAACATAGACATCTACCTCGGGGAAAAGAACTTTCTTAAGAAGAAAAAGGGAACTCGTTTCTAATACGACAATGAAACGATCTTTTTGAGCGCGTACCCACGGAAGAAGTTTCTCAATTCTTGCTTCATCCCATCCAGATAGACAGATTACGCCACTCATTTTACACCCTGTTTTAATTGTGCATAAGAGGGCATAAAGTCACTCTTTCTATCTCCGTCCACAAAGAGCACTTCTTCTCTATTTACAACAGCTACGTACAAAGCACCGACAAATGTATTGTAACCAAGCACCTGCTGGAGCGCCTGAGGTGTTAACGGGATAGCTTTGCACTCAATCATCAGTAAAGGAAAAAGGGCGTACTCTGGATGGATATCTCTTGCAAAAAAAATAATGTCTGCTCTTCTATTGGGGATGCGCTCTTGCGACCCTTGAAGATGCGGAAGTGTTTTTAACTCTTTTTCAATAACAAAGAGCTCTTTTGGATAGCCTAAGGTTTCTATCATCTTTTTAAGCCATAGCTGGCGTACGATCTCTTCGGGAGTTGCTGCAACCCATTGCCTCCGCACGCCATCGTAGACTTCTTTCATTCAGGAAGTATGATACCGTAATTACCGTCTGTTCTGCGGTAAATCACTTTGATCTTACTATCTTCTTCTCCACGGAACAGCATGAACGGATCTCCTGAGAGTTCCATTTTCATGACAGCCTCAGCAGAAGTGAGCATCTTCATTGCGCGGGTCTCATTACCGATTGTTTTAGGCGGGCGGTACTCTTCGAGAGTTGCTTGTTTGTTGGCACTTTCAATTTCATCGTTGATCTCATCAAGATCTGTATAAGGTTTTTGAAGAACACTCACCTGTAAATCAACAACTGCTGGTTGTTTTTTGTGATGATCGTGGATCTTATCTTTCCAGCGTCTGAGTTGCGCTTGCAATTTTTCAACAGCCTTATCAATGGAGACATACATATCAGTGCTTGTTGCGCTCACTTTAATTTTAAAATGATTAAATTTAAGAACAATCATGACAGCGTGTTCTAGCTTTTGAATGTCCATCGTCACATGCATATCGAGCACATGGCTATGAAAGCGATCAATCTTAGAGAGCTTTTCAAGTGCATACTGCTTCATTGCATTTGTCACAAACACTTGTCTACCAACAATCGTAATACGATACCCTGGTTCTTCTTCTAAAAACTTAGCTTTATCGACCATATTTTACCTTCCTGGAAATTCTTTACTATAGATTCTTGAGGATTTATATACCATATTGAAAAGCATCGCACCGAACAGGAATTGAACCTGTAACCACCCGGTTCGAAGCCGGGTACTCTATCCAATTGAGCTATCGGTGCATGTTTGAGTCGTGAGGGAAAGACTATCAAAGATGGGGTTTTGATGCTAGGGAAGAATCCCCTTAACAGCCGCTCCTGCTAAAAAATATGTTTTTACACTAAAGAGCCAGCTAATCAAAGGTACGTTTCTCTAGAACAGGACCACACCTGGGGTGTTAACTTTAGCTGCTGATGGCAGGGGTTTCAAAAAAAAATTCCGGCATGAATTAGGATTTTGATAAAAGCAGAGCTCTCGTAATTTAAGCTTGCCCTTGTTCTCGAGCGATCAGCGCAAGCGCGCTGTATAAAATTATCAAAAAGTTTTTGCTGTTTTTTAAGCCATTCAGTAAATTGTCATGTTCACGTAGGAGCAGGATATATGACAAATATGCCATCACGAGATTGGCGCAAGCGGAGCCATCGCCTTAGCAAAAGCCGAGATCAATTCAAAGCAAGAAATCGCGAGAAAGCGGCAAAAATTAAAGCACTTGAAGGTACAGCATCAGATCTTGGACAGAGTAGAGCCCAGTGGAAAAAAAAGTGTGAAGAGAGAGCTCAAGAAAATAAAACATTAAAAAATGAAATTGCGGCAAAAGATGCGCTAATCGAGGAAGAAAGAAAATTGCGCAGGCAAGAGGCTACTACACACGCTGAGGAACTCGAAATGCTTAAAAAAAATGGCAGATGCTGCAACGATCCTCCCTGGAGAAAAAGACCAAAAAATCCCTCGTCGGCACTATTGGGCAACTATTGTCCTGATATCACTTTTACTGATTCTATCGGAAGGGCTGAGTCTTCGTGGAGCCCGAGCAGCTTTTGTTCGCTGTTATTTTTGGCTGCGGCGTAAAATACCCTCTCATACTGCGATACGTGATTGGATTATGCAGATAGGCTATTACAAGCTGATCACAATTCAGAAATCAAACGATTGGATTGGGATGATCGATTTGTCAATACAGATTGGTTCAAAAAAATGATCTTGCAATTCGAAATACTTCCTTCCAATTCCAACAGCTCCTCTCTCGATTTTCCAACAGCTCCTCTTCCAATTCGGACACCGCCTCTTCCAATTCGGACAGACCCTCTCTCATTTGAATACTCGTTGGGTCCTGCGAAGGATCTAGAACCGCTCTTTTTAGTTGGTCCTGCAGACTTTTTGTTTTTGCGTCCTTTCCTTGTTGTGTTGCATCACCTTCCAGAACAGGCACCCGAGATATAGGCCTGTGATTTTTTAGAAAACAGCCCCCCATCCAAGACCCAACCAAAACAATACAGGTAAAGGCCCACTTATTTTCTTTAATGGCAGAGAAAGGGGTTTTTAAAAAAGCCGTTGCAACACGTGCAATTGTTCCACGCGTTTCGTTAGACAATACCGGAGGCAAAGCATTCCATCCGCTTCTTATAACGTTTGATACAACTTCCATAGAAAACCTCTTTATCTGATAGATTAAAAAAATAATAAGGTAATTTTACACTAACTACCCACAAAGCACAATGCCAATTTATTTTTTAATCTATCATACAATTCAGGGTTTAAAACAACAGTTTGCATCTCTTTGAAAGAGCGGGTAAGAGCAAGCTGCTTTAAGACATCCCACTCTATATCAGTCACTTGAAAAGGGAAAACAGGGGAGCTTTCCCAGGAAAGCAGCCCCTCGTGGGTTAGCAACTTGAGGTAAAAAGAACCTATTAGAGAGGAAGTATCCTCAAAATGGGGAAGATGGGAAAGGTAAGCAAGAAGTAGAGCGTATAATTTGGGGGCGGGCTTGCCGGGGAGCTGAGATTTTAAAATAAGTTTCACCATTTCGGCGGCAGCCTGGATATGCGCAAGGCTTGCTCTTAAAAAATGGTGGTCATTCAGGATGGTCCCATCTTGGAGCTTAAATAAATCAGACTTACCTTTGATAAAGAGAAACTCTGCTTGGCAAAAAGGAGTTGTAAGAGCGATCTTATTTTGATTTTTAATGTGCTTGACAATGAGCGTGATCACACCTTCCTCAGGTGTAAAAATAGTTATTATTCTTTCGTTTTCTTTGTAATCAAATGTTTTGAGGACGATGCCCTCTGCGCGCTCTTCTCTCATAATTAGAGTATAGCGCAGATGAGGATTATTAAAGCATTGCGAAAGGTGGGACTCGAACCCACACAAGTTTCCCCACTACCACCTCAAGGTAGCGCGTCTGCCAATTCCGCCACTTCCGCAATAATAAATTGAAAGGCTAGAGGCAAAATCTTACATGGTCTATTGAAAAGAAATCAACACTTTTAACTCGACTTTATATTTTTTAGGACCGAAAAAATACAAAGTCGAGTTTTAATCAAAAATCAGCTATCGTCAGGAATTATGCGATGCACGACCTACTGTACAGCTTCTACCTATGACATCCCCAGATTGTTTCAATCTCTGCAGAAATTTGGCTCTGCCCAACTTTTTCGTGATTGTATTCATATTTTGATTAAGGAAGATAAAAAACCTAAAGGAGATATTTTTTATTTTGCTTATGGGTGTGTGGTATTCTGGGGGTTTTTAGAAGAGGAAGAGCAAGCGGTTTTAGCATCGCTGAAAGAGTTTGAAAAAACTTCCAATGCAAAATTAGAAATGGATGAATTTACTTTTGCCTATGGCGAAGGGATGCACATCGAAGAAGATGAAATCATCTTGCACACAAAAAATACGTTAACCAAGCTTGCTATTTCCCACGGCCTTGCGCAGTCAGTCAAATTAACAACGTTCGAAGATACGATTCAAACAACTATTGATAAAACAAAATACCTTCCTGAAGATCTTTCTCTCAAAGGAAAGATATCGATGTCTCGAAAAGAGATTTCTAAAAAGATGGGAGAGCTATTTATTGAGCGTAACTTCATCAACCTCCACTCTGACATTCTCGATACGCCAGAATTTTTCTGGAACTATCCGGAATTAGAACCTTTCTATCGAAGAACGGCCCATTATCTAGATGTCAATAAACGGATAGAAGTGCTCAACAAGCGCCTGACAGTTGTGCATGAGCTCTTTGAAATCTTAAGCAATGAATTGAACCATCAACACTCATCTAGACTTGAGTGGACAATCATCATTTTGATTGTAATTGAAGTTGTGATCGCGCTTCTGCGCGATCTATTTCATATTATTTAGTAACTGCTTTTATCCAATTTCACTTTACCGCGGAAAAGCCTGTAGACATAGACGCCATATGCAAAAACAAGCGGAAGGCCTATTGCAACGATAATGAGAAGCACTTTGAGCGTGAGATCAGAGGACACAGCATTAGCAACCGTAAGGCTATTTGTGTCTGGATGAATGCTAGAGCGAATGAGCATCGGAAAGGTGCCAATTGCAAAAAGCACAACGAGCATGGCAATACTTAAGGAAGAACAGATAAAGGCCCAGCCATCTCTTCCTTTATAAATTTGTACAGGAATACTCACGATCATCCCAAAGGCTATGAAAGGAATGAGTATCAGCCACGGGCTTTCCCTTAAAAAGGTGAGCATGTGGGGCATATAAAAATGGGTGACAAGTGTTGTGATGACATAACACAAAATAAATACGAATATGGTTTTTTTAACCCACCTTCTTAAGCGATTATGAAGAGCTCCTTCTGTTTTCATCACAAGATAAATCGAGCCATGCATCATAAAAAGAGCAAGCGTTGTAACGCCCACTAAAAGAGAGTACGCGTTAAAAAAGCCACCAAAGGATCCGACAAAATCTCTATGCGCATCTAGAGGAATACCGACAATCAGATTACCGAGAACAAGACCTACTCCAAACGCGATAATGACGCTTCCTGTAAAAAAGACTCCATCCCAAAATGAACGCCACTTGGGTGTTTCTAATTTACTGCGAAATTCAATACCTGCTGCTCGAAAAATAAGTGCCGCAAGCAACATCATGACTAAGTTATAAAAGGCAGAAAAAATAGTTGCATACGCCTCTGGAAAGCCCGCAAATAAAGCTCCTCCAACGATTACAAGCCAGACTTCATTGCCATCCCAGACAGGGCCAATGGCATTTAAAAATATGCGTCTATCGGTGTCTTTTTTTGTAAAGAGGTGCAAAGAGCCAACTCCCAAATCAAAACCATCTAACATGGCGTAACAAACCATGCAAGCAATCACTACGATGTACCAGATATCTCCGAAGTTCATTTATCCCCCGGTATTGAAGGGGCAAGATTTTGATAGATGGCATCATCATTTTCACCACCCTCTACAGGGCCGTGTTTAATTTTGCGATCGAGCAGGAAAATAAAAAGTCCAAAAAGAAGGCAATAGATAACAATAAACATGATGATCGATCCAACCACTTGGGGCGCCTGTATCGATTTAGATACTCCATCAACTGTTTTTAAAAGTCCGTACACAATCCACGGCTGCCTTCCTACTTCAGCTGTGATCCATCCGACTTGGTTGGCAATTTGAGGAAAAAGGACAGAAATCATCAGAAGGCGGAGTGTCCACTTGCTTTTTTCTAGCTTTTTTTTCCACCAAAAGAAAAACCCAAGTCCTGCTGCAAGGACCATGAGCCCCCACATCATGACCATAATATGGTAAGACTGAAACGTGAGCTGAATAGGTGGCCTCTCATCTTTAGGAATCTGGTCAAAGCCTGTGACAGGTGTCTCTAAATCACGAGAAGTTAACAAGCTGAGCATCTTGGGAATTTGAACCCCCACAACTTTTTCATTTTTTTCATCGACCCATCCAAAAAGAGTGATAGGCGTTCCAGGTTTTGTTTCATAAACCCCTTCCATCGCAGCAAATTTTGAAGGTTGATTTTTGGCAACACCTCTTGCCGTTGAATCAGCAGATATGAGTTGTAACACAAGTGTAATGAGGGTTGTGATGAGCCCGATTTTCATAGAAACGCGCGCAAAAGGCAAATGTATTTTCTTAATAAAATAATAAGCGCTTACGCTCAGTACAAGGCAAGACCCCGCAACCCAGCACCCCAGAACGACATGGATTACTCTGTCAACAGATGTCGGATTAAAAATCATCCCCCAAAAATCTGTGACAATAGCTTTAGCATCTTCTCCTGTTCCTACAATTTTATAAGCAGTTGGCGTCTGCATCCAAGAGTTTGCAACCACAATCCATATGGCACTAAAATGCGCGCCAAGCGTTACAAGAATTGTTGCAAGGTAGTGCATCTTTGCACTCACCTTTTCCCATCCAAATAACATGACACCAAGGAAACCCGCTTCTAGAAAAAAAGCAAATATCCCTTCCGCTGCTAAAGCACTACCAAAGACATCTCCCACAAATCTCGAGTATCTTGCCCAATTGGTTCCAAAGCCAAAGACCTGCACGAGACCTGTTGCAACTCCCAGCGCAAAGGTTAGAGCAAACACCTTTACCCAAAATTTAGTGATCGTTTTATAGAGAGGATTTTTAGTTTTGATGTACATTCCTTCTACGATCACAAGCACGAGACCAAGTCCAATACTCAAAGGAGGATAGATGTAGTGAAACATGCTGGTTAATGCGAATTGGATTCTTGAAAGAAAAACAACGTCCATGAAATCTCTTTTTTTAGCAAAGAGTACTCGAAAGGAGCGCTTACGTCAAAAGAATTTTGGGAGCGTTGCTCCTATTTGTAAGCATAACAGAGAACTAGCAAAAGAAATATCTTAGGGAATTTCGGTCCTTGTTGTCGGAGATACGCCTGTTGTTGGTGTGTGGTTTTCTATTGTTGTCGGGGATGAGTCTTGTCTTGTCGAGATTTCTGATGGTTCTAAAAACTGAGAAGAAGAATTAACAAATAGCTGTGGAAAAGAAAAAGAGCGCAGGGCAGCTCGGACTTCTCCAAATAGCTTTGGAAACCATGAAGAAGCAGGCGCTGCTTTTGATATAGATGCCTCTTGAGGATGAGCTTTAGCAATCTGTGCGAGATTGCGGATAGTATAGTTGGGCATATACCCTTCCATAGGAACTCTGTCCAAGGGACAACACCCATTTATGCATTCAAGAACAGTACTTTTATTTAACACATGACCGCAGGGGATGATAGTAACTGCCTCACACATAAATTCTTTTGCTACAGCATCTTCAAGCTCCTCTAACATCTGAGAAAGGATCTTAGAAGAATCAAATACGCCGCATGCCATGAAAGAACTCCTTTTTATTAAGAACCTAAGAAATACCTGCGTGAATGATATCATGCATACGCAGAAGACCGACAACTTTGTTATCTTGCAACACAGGTGTAACCATGATCCATCTTTTTGGATCTTTCTGCATAACTTTAAGAGCATCCCACGCTAGATCACTGCTTTGTACAACAATTGCTGAGCAGGTCATGAGCTCTGCAATTGTCTTTTCAAGCATGTTAGAGCCAAGAGCCTGGAGAGATCTACGTAGATCGCCATCTGTGAAAACACCTAAAAAGGCACTATCTTCTCCTGTTACAACCAGACATCCACATTTTTTGTTAGATAGTTCTAAAAGCACATCTCCTACTTTGTCATGTGGCTGACATAGAGGAACCTGAGGGCCTTTGATCATGAGATCTTCGACTTTTAAGAAGATTTTTTTTCCGATAGATCCAGAAGGATGATTGTCTCCATAATCACTTAAAGTAAAGTTGCGGGATTTCATAAGAGCAATTGCTAGCACATCTCCAAATAATAGTTGCACTTCTGTAGAAATTGTAGGAGCTAAGTCAAAAGGACAGAGTTCTTTTGCAACAGGAAGGCATAGAGCAAGGTCTGCTTGCTGAGATAATCTGCTTTGCAGGTTAGATACGACGCTAATTGTTTTAGCACCTTTCTTTTTGATAAAAGGTAGGAGTGTAATCAGCTCTTCTGTCTCTCCACTTTTAGAAAAAAGTAGAACCGTGTCATCTTGCGACAAAAGACCAATATCCCCATGCAAAAAGTTTACAGAAGGAAGGTAGAGTGCTTTTGTGCCCGTGGAAACAAGTGTCATGGCAATCTTTTCAGCAATCAAACCGCTTTTACCAATACCTGTTAAAACAAGAAAACCTTTTGTCTTTAGGCAACTGTCCAAAACCTTCTCGACTTGGGGTACATCGATCTCATCAAAGAAATGCTGAATCGATTGCCTTTGCTCTGTAAATAATTCTCTTAACATATCTGCTTCAAAATTTTCTCTCCATTGTAAGATATTGATGATTTTTATACACAAATAACTTATGACTCGTGAAAAAATAAAAAATTTAATATAAATAGCACAAGGAGCTTTCTCATGAAACATACGATCGCTGTTGCCTATGGAGATGGAATTGGACCAGAAATCATGAAAGCTGTTCTTTTTATTTTGAAAGAATCAGGCGCTCAGTTAGAGCTCCAGGAAATAGAAATCGGAGAAAAAGTTTATAGCAGGGGCATTTTAACAGGGATTGAGCCTAGTAGCTGGGAGACCATCCGTAAGGCAAAGGCCTTTCTTAAAGCGCCTATTACGACACCGCAGGGTGGCGGTTTTACAAGCCTGAATGTCACCGTCAGAACCACCATGGGCCTCTTTGCTAATATCCGCCCTTGCACAGCGTATTTTCCTTTTATCAACACAAAACACCCTAAGATGGATCTAGTGATTGTAAGAGAAAATGAAGAAGATCTGTACGCGGGTATCGAATATAGACAAACCCCTGATGTCATGTGCTCCCATAAAATCATTTCACGCCAGGGCTCTGAAAAAATCGTACGGTATGCTTTTGAATACGCACGCCATCACGGTAGAAAAAAAGTGACCTGCTTTATCAAAGACAACATCATGAAATTTTCTGACGGACTCTTTCATGCAGTATTTGACACGATTGCCAAAGAATACCCTGACATTGAAAACGAGAGTTGGATTGTGGATATCGGCGCTGCCAAACTTGCAGATACGCCTGAGATTTTTGATGTGATTGTGATGCCAAATTTATACGGCGATATTCTCTCAGATGTAGCAGCGCAAATTTCTGGATCAGTGGGCCTTGCAGGATCTGCCAATATCGGTAATCATGGGGCGATGTTTGAAGCGATACACGGCTCTGCACCCAAACGTGGAGGGCAAAATGTTGCAAACCCCTCAGGACTTCTCCAAGGAAGCATCATGATGCTCGCTTATCTTAATGAGACTGAGATTGCAACGCGCATTCATGAAGCGTGGCTTTGCACTCTAGAGCAAGGCATCCACACCTATGACATTTTCAACGAAAAGACAAGCACTCTTAAAGTCGGCACGAAAGAATTTGCAGAAGCTGTCGTAAAAAATCTTGGGAACCGTCCTAAAAAGCTCAAGAGCCCCATCTATAAGTCAGCTACCAAGATAACTGCTCTTTCACCCGAGCACCCCACCAAATGCAAACGAGAACTTGTAGGTGTTGATCTTTTTATCTACGCTAAAGAAACGGCAAAAAGTTTTGAAAAAAAGATGTGCTCTCTTGAGCCCCATCCCTTAAAACTTCAGATGATCTCTAATAGAGGCGCGCGCATCTGGCCAGATGGTCACCCTGAAACGTTCTGTATAGAGCAGTGGCGCTGCAGATTTTTCCATAAAGACAAAAACCACTCCGTATCGCATGAAGAAATCCGGCACCTTCTAGAAAATTTAGAAAAATCAGGCTACGATGTTTTCAAGACAGAAAACCTCTATCTCTTTGATGGAAAGCCTGGGTTTTCTTCTGCGCAGGGATAATTAAATCTCCTTGAACAAGGCATCTAGGGTCACTTCACCGGTTACTATTTCTTCTGAGTACATCGTAGGTTTTAGCCCACACGTCGTTACCATAGCAAGAAATAGCTGCTTTTCTGATTTAAGGTGTTTTCTAAAAACTTCCATTTTTTTTAGTAATTCATGGGCATACGCTTTATCGATGGCAAATGGAACATCGGAATATTTGATTTCACAAATTGTAATTGATCCATCGGGAGAATCGAAAAGTAGATCGATTTGCGCTCCCTCCTCATCATCTGTAGATCTTGAAGAACACCGCCATGTGCCAGCAATCGAACCAGGATCGATATTTAAAGCCTGCCTGATCTGATCAATATGTTTGTAACACACCGACTCAAATGATAGCCCAGCCCAACATTTCCACGCTGGTCTGCTTGCTTGAGACACCCAAAAGCCGCGATTCATAGCTTTTTTAGTGATACTCTTCAGATTAGGAGCTATCCAGCGCAGATAAAATAAGCTATATTCATCATCGAGCAAATAATAAACCCCCTTATCCTTCCGCCCGTAGGGGACAAGACTTGTGATAAAGCCTGCTTCTTCTAATTGATATAGCCGCTTGCCAGCATTGCCTCCATCAGGAAGTTTAGCTTTTGAAATAAGCTCAGCTTGTCCAATGCCATAACGATGCTTAGCAATGATGCGGATGATGTCTATGTAAGCCTTTGCATCCTCAAAAAGCGATTCAAATAACCTTCTAAACTCTTTAACCAATGGGCCATCGTTTTGAAAACAGAGCTCATCAATGCATTGATGAGCAGAACGCCCCTTGCGGACAAAAGACCAATATAAAGGAACTCCACCCAGAACGATGTAAAGATCGAGAATTTGTCGATGGTTTAGACGAATGCGATACGCTTTCAAAAACTCATCTACTTCATGTAATGAAAAAGGCCTTAGTTGCATAGTTCGCGTAACTCTGTTATGCAGCCCACCTCTATTATTGATAATGTTTTCAATGATCCAAGATGTGGCCGAACCACAAATAATTAGCTTAAGACGGTCATCAAACACCCAATAGCGGTTCCAATATAATTCTAGCGCTGTCAGAAGCTTGGAACGTGGCGTTGCCATCCAGGGCAGTTCATCGAAAAAGAGAACGACTTTTTTCCCTTTTGGAATGGTATTGACTGCCTGCGTAAGATCTTCAAAAGCCTCCATCCAGCTTCCTCGTGGAATCAGAGATGGGCCTTGGTAAAAAGTAGCGCCGATTTGCTTAGCAAACTCTGCCAGCTGCACTTTTAAGGAACCCTTTCGAATTCCCGTCACGTGAAAAAACACACAAGGCATGGACTCTACAAAATTTTTGACAAGATAGGTTTTTCCTACCCTTCGGCGGCCATAGATAGCTATGAACTCTGATTTCTTGGATTTAAAAAGATCTTTTAGAAGATCCTGTTCTCTGACACGACCTACGATTTTCCCCTGAGCCTTTTCCTTTCCCATATACCCCCTGCGATCAAACGGGCGGATAAAACACAAAAAACCATTTTATCCGCCCGTTATAACTTTATCAAACGGGCGGATAAAACACAAAAACTCATTTTATCCGCCCGTTATAACTTTACCAAACGGGCGGATACTCAAGAATAGGGAAAATCCTCTATGGAGATTAGGCGCTAAAGAGTGTGGTCTTTTTCAAGATGCTCTTTCAAAGCCTTTAAAAAGCCGCAGCCATACATGCCATCTAGCACCCTGTGGTCAAAAGATAGCGAGAGGTGCATCATAGAGCGGACTCCAAAGAGATCATCTTCTAACACGACGACTTTCTTGTGGATGGCTCCCATACCAACGATTGCAACTTCTGTGTGACGGATGATAGGAATACCAATCTGCACACCTGATATGCCAAAATTAGTGAGAGTGATCGTACCTTCTTGCACTTCATGAGGAGCAAGAGTTCCTGCGCGCGCCTTAGAAGAGAGCTCTGCGATGTTTTTTGCTATTTCTGAAAAAGAAATCGTCTGGCAATTTTTCACAACAGGCACCATGATGCCTTGGTCAACGCTGACTGCAATGCCAATATTGACAAAGCGTTTCACGCAAATGGTATCACCTTCTAAAGAGGAGTTAAGGAGGGGGTATTCACGTAAGGCTTTGGCTATTGCTCTTGCAGCAAAAGCTGTGATGGTAAGTTTAACGCCGTTTTTAGCTAAAAAGGCTTCTTTCTCTTTTTGTATCACCTTCACGATGTCTGTCACATCAACTTCTGTGATGAGTGTTGCATGGGGAGCCTCATAAAATGAGCGCACCATGTTATCGGCAATGGCTTTACGCATGCCGCTCATTTTAACACGTTCAATATCGGGGGCATTGATTTGCTTAAGAGGGCAGTTTTTCTCAGGTGGTTTTTTGTTTTCTAGGTAGATCTCGACATCTCTTTTTGTCAGTCTTCCGGCAGCGCCTGTCGAAGGAATTCTCTCTAGTTCTTCTAATGAGACTCCTTGCTCTCTAGCAAGTCTAAGAAGAGCGGGTGAAAAGACATCTTTCATATCACCGGTCGTAGCTTCGGCTGGCTTCTGGATAGCCGCGTGGAGGGGCACTTCGACTTGATGCGTTCCATGCAACTGAATGGTAGCTAAGAGATCACCTACTTGAAGTTCTTGATCAGGCGCTGCTGTAATACGGGTAATCACACCTGCAGCAGGAGCGGGAATCTCGCTGTTGACTTTGTCAGTAGATACTTCCAAAAGAGGCTCATCTAAGTTAACGGTATCCCCCACTTTTTTAAACCACTGCACAATGGTTGCGCTGACAATACTTTCTCCAAGCTTCGGGAGAGTCACTTTGTATTCTTCACTCATAAAGTCGCCCTTTTAGTTTTTGCCACTCTTCTTTGCCCGACACAATCTCAAACTCTCCTTGGAGAGGCAAAACCGGTAATGAGCAGGAAAAGTGGCGAGGTAATTTTACATAATCTTTTTGCGTACAAACAATAACATCTGCACCTGATTTTTTTGCAAACAAAGTTAGTTCTTCAGGAAAAAAGGGATCGTGATCAGGTTTAAAAAAAGTAGAGAGCACATCTGCTCCTGCATCTTTGACAGACTGCAAAAAGCGGGTAGGCTTTCCAATGGCACAAAATACACAGGCACGTTTTCCTTTTAAATCTTCTTGGATGTTCATGCGCACAAACATGACAGGAGCGTTTGTGTACAAAGAGAGCTTTTCTTTAATTTTTTTATGGCATTTAGCGTCATTGATCACAATAAGGCTCGCCTTTTTTAAGCGCGCGGGATCATCTCTTAGCAGTCCTCTCGGAAGGAAATACCCTTTGCCGAAAAGATCCTCTCCATCCATCACAACGATTTCAACATCTCGGTGGAGATCGCGGTACTGCATGCCATCGTCAAGGAGGATAACTTCTGCGCCTTTTTCAATAGCTTGCCTTGCAGACTCTTTTCTATTTTTCCCCACCCACACAGCAACGTTCGGCAAATAGCGCGCAAGCCAAAAAGGCTCATCTCCACAGATCTCAACAGGCGTTCCTGAGTGGATACATAAAACATCTCCTGAGTTCTCTATTTTTGATTTGTAGCCTCTTGAAAGAATTGCAACTTTGAGTGTTTTAGATAGCTCTTCTGCAAGCATCTTGACAAGAGGCGTTTTTCCCGTACCACCAGCTACGATATTGCCGATAGAGATGACAGGCGCTTTTACTTTTGCAGATGAAAAAACCTTGGCATCATAAGCAAGGTTGCGAAGAGCGACTCCCCCACGGTAAAGGTAGCTGAGCATATGCAAAAGGGTTTTACCTTTCCGCTTGCCACTCATAACCTCTAGCACGTAGCTCTCAAGTGTCATAAAACAGCCCTTTTTCGACCATTTCAATGATGATGTGAATCGCTGTCATGTGCGCTTCTTGAACGCGATCAGAATAACGGAACCCCTCGATGATCCACTCAAGATCTGCAACTCCTTTTAACTTACCGCCCGTTTTGCCAAGAAAGGCAATCGTACCAAGGCCCATCTCTTTTGCAATAGACATTGCTTCAATAATATTGACCGAGTTACCACTTGTTGTAAGACCAATAAAAATATCTCCTGGCTTGCCCAAAGCTTCCACCGATCTTGAAAAGACGCTCTCATAACCTACATCATTACCCACGCACGTCAAGTGACCAGGATCTGATAAGGCAATCGCAGGCAGCGCTTTTCTCTTATCTCTAAAAAAACCTGTGAGCTCTTCTGCAAAGTGCATCGCATCGCACAAGCTTCCGCCGTTGCCTGCAATAAGAAGTTTACCCCCTTTTTGAAAACACTCGATGATTTTTTTAGCTGCATCCAAAATGAACTGAATGCTCTCTTGCCGCTTTAGGTATTCGATAGCTCTTACGCCATCTTCGACTGCTTCTAAAATCGATGCTTCTATAGACGTCTTGATTGCCATACACAAAAATCCAATTTTTTACTTGTCAATGCACTATAATAACTCAATGGAAATTAAGAATCTAGTGATTATAAACTTATAAAACCCTATGTTATGCTGGGAAAATTAGAAGAGGAATCGATGTTGCTAGGAGTTGTGTATGCTTTAGGAGCCTGCTTTATCTGGGGACTCATTTTCGTTGTGCCTCAATTTATGAGTGGATTTAGCTCGATTGAGATTGCTCTTGGCAGGTATTTCTTCTACGGAATGCTCTCTCTTCTCCTCTTTTGTAAATCAAAATTTAGAAAATCTTACCATCCACCCTTTTCTATTTGGGTAAAAGCCTTATATTTTTCTTTAATTTCAGCCATTATTTATTACACTGCAGTTGTCCTCTCAGTACGCTACTCAACTCCTGCTATCTGCGCTATTGTCCTGGGTATTAGTCCTATAACCATTGCATTTTATGGCAACTGGAAACAAAAAGAGACCACGTTTAGAAGTTTGATTATCCCCTCGCTCCTGATCTTAGTGGGACTTGTTGTGATTAACGTTCCCCACCTCATTAACAATGCCGCCCCCTCTTCTTATTTTTTAGGGTTAACAGCAGGCTTTGTAGCTCTACTTGCATGGAGTTGGTATGTCGTTGCTAATTCCCGGTTTTTAAAACACCATCCAGAGGTCCGCTCTAGCGAATGGGCAACGCTCATGGGCGTTGCCACCCTATTTTGGGTTGTGGTTTTTGCAGCATTTTTAGCTCTCTTTTTTAAAGATCAACTCCACATAGAAAAATATTTTACTCCTAGCCCTGAGCTCACAAACTTTCTGATGGGAAACGCTATTTTAGGACTACTATGTGCTTGGGTGGGTGGCTTTTTATGGAATAAAGCAAGTCTACATCTACCCGTGTCTCTCGCAGGACAGCTCACCATCTTTGAGACTATATTTGCCGTGATATTTTTTTATGCAATTGCAAAGCACATGCCCCCTCTGCTAGAAAGCATCGGGGTTGGCATTCTGCTCATTGCTATTCTCTATGGCATACGGCAATTTGCAAGAAGAAAGTCCTATAACAGCCAGCTCACGCCGCATTAAAACAGCTTACCACTAACAACTGCTTCTGCTTTTTCTGGAACGATCAAAACAGTTTGGTTGTTCTCATCAGGAACACCCAATGTCAACACTTCAGAAATAAAAGGGCCGATCTGGCGTGGTGGGAAGTTGACAACGCCGAGAACTTTTTTACCAAGGAGTTCTTCTTTTTTGTAGTGATGTGTGATTTGAACACTCGAGCGTTTTTTCCCAATTGCTGGTCCAAAATCAATCACTAATTTGTAGGCGGGTTTACGCGCTTCAGGAAAGTCTTCCACCTCTTCGATCACACCTACGCGAATATCTAATTTCTGAAAATCATCTATTGTTGCCATACAGCACCTTCCTTGTGTTTTTGAGAAATTATCCTACTTACTGTGAGAGTTTCATGACAAGTCATTTGTTCGAGTTGACGAATTGCAAAGAGATCTCGATAATCAAACAACTATGACAAAAAAATATCGCATTGCAATTGTTGGCGCAACCGGCGCAGTTGGGAAAGAGATGCTCCGAATTCTCGAGTCAAGGCATTTTCCCATAGAGGAAATCAGGTGTTTTGCATCCCCTAAATCTTTAGGACAATCTCTTCTTTTTAAAGGAGAAAAAATTCCCCTGCGGGTACTAGATGACTCTGCTTTCAAAAACATCGATATTGCTCTATTTAGCGCAGGGAAAAAGATTTCCTTAGAATTTGCACCTAAAGCTGTCCAAGAAGGCGCAATTGTGGTGGATAATAGCTCAGGATTTCGGATGGATAGAGATGTCCCTCTTGTCATCCCCGAAGTAAACCCTGAGGCTCTTTTAAAACATAAAGGAATCATCGCCTCTCCTAACTGTACAGCAACGATCATGCTAATGGCTCTGAATCCCCTGCACCGTTTATTTCATATAAAGCGGATTGTCTTATCGACGTATCAAGCAGCAAGTGGCGCAGGATCAGTCGCCATGCATGAGCTCCAAGAAGAAACTAGAGCCTTTTTTACAAAAGAACCTTTTCGGCGCACAGTGATGCCCCATCCTTACGCTTTTAACCTCTTTTTACATAACGCGCCCATGACAGACAACAACTACAATGATGAAGAGATGAAAGTAATAGAAGAGGCGCGTAAAATCTTAGAAGAGCCCTCTCTTCCAATGGCAGTCACCTGCGTGCGCGTTCCTATTTTACGCGCTCACTCCGAATCTATCAATGTTGAATTTGAAAAGCCCGTTTCGGCAGATGAGGCGCGTCTGATTTTAGCAAATAGCCCCGGTGTCACGCTCCTAGAAGATTGGGCAGGTAACCGCTTTCCTATGCCTTCTGATGCTTCTTTTCAAGACAACATCTTTGTGGGTAGAATCAGAAACGATCTTTCTCAAAAAAATACTATCGATCTGTGGGTTGTAGGCGACCAGCTTTTAAAGGGGGCTGCGCTTAATGCTGTGCAAATCGCAGAGAAATTAATTTCTTTTGATGTAGCACCACATTAAAATATATATTTTATACCCATTTTCACCGTAGCTAACGTGCATGGAATGACCTTGTTTTTTAACGCCTATTCGTGGTAAAATCTATGTAATTTTTTAACACAATAACATGGAAATTATTATGTCTATTCCTCGTATACCAAGTTCAGGTTTTCTTCTACAAGAAATGCAAGAATTTACTACGCCAACTAATTTAGTAGCGGCCTTAGAAATATGTGGAACCTGTTCCAGGGAAGGAATCGATACAGATCCCCTATCCTTATGCGAAAGGTGCGAAAAAATTGCCTATTGCAACCGTGACTGTCAAAAAGCTCATTGGAAAATTCATAAGCTGATATGCAAACCAAACGGAGAAACTCCTCCAGCTGGAATACAAGGTAGCTTAAATTTTTCTTTTCAGGGTCAAGATGTTGATCGCCTAATTGAAGATGTGGAGTCTACACTCTCTACTCAAGCACCCCAAGATTATTTTGCTTTCGCTGTTGTGTTTCAGCAAGAAGTTTCGGGAATTATACGAGAAACAGCTCCTAAAATAGTAATGGAAGGAAATGTTTTATCCTCTGAAATTACTTCATCGGTCGGCTTTCCTGCCAATTTAGAGGTTATGGCTTCACGCATCGACCCAGAAATCCTTCCTTTTTTAAATTCTGAATTAACAGAATCCATTGTGGTTACTAGGACAGAAGAAAAAGTCAGCAAAGTAAGCCAGGTAGCGTTATGCATTTGCCACACTAACAAGCAACCATCTACTTTAAAAGAAATCTGCGAAATAGCAAAAGAGCAGCTGATAGACATGAAAAATTCACTGCAAGGCTCTTTTACTGTTAGCGCCCACGCTTGGATTAGCAATCATCTACCACAGCTTCAGCTTCCTGCCATTGCATCAGAAGCGAGTAGCAAAGCTCAAGACTTAATAAGTAGCATTATGCGCGACAATGTTAGCAAGTTAGCCTATCCGCTCACCCCAAATGAATGTTTATCCTTGGAACAAACATTTGAGCATGGGGAGAGCGCAACAACTGAGACACGTCTATCTGTTGTTTTAGAGGACGGAATTATTACTACACAACAATCACGAAATATACTTCTTAGTGCATTTACGGATTTAAGGAAAGAAAGAGAGTCTCTCGGATCGCTATCCCCAGATGCATGATCTTTCGTGACAAATCGCAGAGAAATTAATTTCTTGTGAATCAGCATTAAACAAACACTTCACTTTTTCCACTTGCCAATATTTAAGTGTTTTGTTAAGTATTGAGATTCACAAGTGAGGTTTTCATGAATCCTTTTAAATTTGGAGACCCTGTTGAAGGGGAATATTATCTTCCACGCCCCAACTTGGACAAATTAGTTTATCAATTCCTAGCCAACCGCATTCACGTTGTCTTAATAGGCCCGCGGCGCCTTGGAAAAACATCTTTTGTTTTCAACTTACTAAAAAAGCTAGAAAAAGAAGGCTATGCCTGCCCCTTCGTCGATATTTTTAACATCACGTCTCACCGCGATTTTCTTCAACAAATGCTACGCGCCTTGAAAGCAAAAAAAAATTGGGCAGATGCTGCTAAAACATGGCTTGCTAATTGGCGCCCTAAAATTTCTGCGGATGTTGATCCTGTTTCAGGCCAGACTTCATTTGGACTTTCCATTGACAGAGGCTCTGACAAAGATGTGAAAGACATGATTCAGGATGTGCTTGCAGGATTAAAAAATCTGGGAGAAAAAGTTATTTTGGTTATCGATGAGTTTCAAAAAATCACCGAGTTAGATGACCATGGATGGCTTGAAGCAACTTTGCGAACTCATATGCAACAATTGAGAAATACCTCTTTTTTATTTACAGGATCAAGAAAAAGCATCATATCGGATATGCTAAACAACTCTTCGCGTCCTCTTTATAGATCATGTCAATCTATTGATTTCCCCTCATTTGGAGAGGAGTTAGTAGACTGGGTTATTAAAAGATTTGCTGAAGTAGAGATTGATATTGATCGCGCAGCAGTCTGCTACTTAAAGCAAATAGTACAAGACACTTCTAACTACGTCCAAATGGTCTCTTTTCATCTGGTTGCAGCGGGCTATAAAAAAATTGGAATCCAAGAAGTCCAAGAGGTTTTAAAAAATGTGATAAAGCAGAATGCTTATGCTTACCAAACACTTTTAAATTCGCTACCAGCCCTTCAGCAAAGAGTTCTCCGACTAGCGGCAAAAGAAAACAAACAAATCTTTGCTAAAGACCTTCTCAATAAATATGAAATCCGCAGCGCTCCTGCGCTATCTTCTTCTATCAAGGCTCTAAAAAATAAAGGGATTCTTGATGAAGAAGGAAAAGGAAGAGGCACCGTTATTTTTGATGACCCCCTTTTTGCAATTTGGTTAAAAGAATCGTGTGATACTTGGTACGATGGCGACACTCTCAACGAAGAACAAGAGCTTGTCATTAAATAAACTTAAGATCGATCGACTCAATTTGTGCATTTGGGTCAATTGAGTCGATTATTGACCCAATCGACCCAAAATGGTGTTGTGCATCAAAAGCAATTCTTAGGAAGTTCAAACACGCACTGTTCATGCGTGATGGGATGCTCAAGTTCCATTCTGACATGGCGGAGTGCAATCCCTTCGTGAAAGCTATGCTTGCTACCGTACTTTTTATCACCGAGCACGGGATGTTGAATCGCTGCAAACTGCGCTCTGATCTGATGATACCTACCGGTTGCAAGATCAATCGACACACGGGTTGTGTTATTTTTTTCTTCTAAGACATGGTAGTGGAGAATGGCTTCTTTGCCTTGGGAATCTACAAAGGCTTTGTAGTCACCATGCACGAGAAAATGCGTGAGTGTTGCTTCCTTTTTGGGAAGTATGCCTTCAACAAGTGCGTGGTATGTTTTGGATATTTTCCTCTCGCGCATAAGCGCTTGAAGGCGTGAGAGCGCTTTACTTGTTCTAGCAAAGAGAACTAGTCCTCCTACAGATTTATCCAAGCGATGGATAGGCTCTAGAAAAACCTTGCCGGGCTTATGGTATTTTTTTTTCACCCATGCTTTTGCAACATCTTCCAAATCTGGCTGCGTAGCAATGCCAGGAGGCTTATCTACCACAAGAAGGTGGTTATCACAATAAACGATGTTTGCGTTGTCGAAGGGCTTCATATAAAAGTAATGTGGTTGCGGTTGCGACATTTAAAGAATCAGCCACTCCCTTCATGGGAATTTTTACCTGTATGTCGGCAGCTTTCATCCATAGATCTGTCAAACCTAGTTGTTCTGTTCCTACGACAATAGCAAGAGGGCCTGATAAATCAGCCTCTGTATATTCAAGTAAAGCAGAGGGAGTCGCTGCTACAACTTGCACGTTGTGATTTTTGAGCCACGTATAAGCATCGGGGCCTTTAGCTTCAATGACAGGAATGGTAAAAAGAGTTCCGACACTTGCTCTAACGACATTCGGGTTGTAAATATCCGTGCATCTATCACAGACAATTACACCCTCTGCGCCGACTGCATCTGCAGAGCGAAGAATGGTGCCGAGGTTGCCAGGCTTTTCGATTGATTCTGCGACAACAAAAAGGGAGGTCTTGTTAACTTTAAGATCTTTGAGGCCCAGTTGCATCTGATGAGCAATGGCAACAAGACCATCGGGTCTATCGCGGTAGGATATTTTCTCAAAGAGGTGCTTAGGAAGTTCAAAAAGATCACAATCTATCTGGTTAATGAGAGCATCTTCATTTTCTCCTAAAAAAAACTCAGGACAAATGTAGAGTGAATGAAAGTGCACATTGCCATCTGCTGCGCGTTTTATCTCACGGTAGCCTTCGATGAGAAAAAGGGTTGTCTCATCGCGCTCTTTCCGATCTTTTAAGCGGACGAGTTGTTTGATTCTTGGGTTCTGCGCGCTTGTTAATTTATCCATGCCATCTCGCGTAAGTGCCTGAGGGAAGATCTAGCTTACCTGGTATGATCATCTCACCTGATTCTATTGTGCCTTTGAGATCTTCTGTGACTTGTCTTAGAAGATGGTGCATCACAAGAGGTGTGTAGCCAGGGGTATGAGAGGAGAGTATGAAAAAAAGCGGTTTAGGAAAGAGAAGTTTTCTGCAGAGCTCTAAGATATTAAAAAGATCGCGCTCTATTTTAAAAATCTCTCCGTTGTTGCCTCTACCGAATGTCGGAGGATCGAGCAATATGCCATCATAGCGCACCCCTCTTTTCACTTCTCTTTGTAAAAACTTCACGACATCATCAACAATCCAGCGGATCTCTGCGTTTTTTAAGTCGTTGAGTTCAGCATTTTCTCTTGCCCAAGCAACGACTGTTTTAGAAGCATCGAGATGGCACACTTTAGCACCCGCTTTAGCAAGGGCCATCGTTGCGCCGCCTGTGTAGGCAAAAAGGTTCAAGATATTTGCGCCTTTATGCACATGTGGAACCATCCACTGCCATAAAGAGGCATGCTCAGGAAAGATGCCGAGGTGCCCAAAATCTGTTGGTACAACTTTAAATTTAATCCCCATGCACGTGACACTCCAAGAAGCTGGCAATTTTGTTTTGTGCTTCCACTTGTTCACAGGCTCTCTTGTGAAAATAGCATCGGCACTCTCCCACTCTTTTCTTTCTAGTAGGGGTTGCCAGACAGCCTGAGAACAAGGGCGTACAAGGGTATATTTTCCAAACCTTTCAAATTTGTGTTCATTCCCACTATCTAAAAGCGCGTATTCAGTCATGTCGTCACGTAGTGTAAAAGTTTTTCTAGCAGTTGATTAGTCGTAGATAGCATAATCGTTTGCCGATTTCCTTGCGCAGAAAAAGATCCAGACTCTATTTTGCCATTTCTCATACCAAGCGCATAAAAAATAGTTCCTATAGGTTTTTCTAAAGAGCCGCCAGAAGGCCCTGCAATGCCCGTCACTGCTACTCCAACATCTGCACCTGTCACTTTAAAAAGTCCTGTTAACATCTCTTGTGCTGTTTGAAGACTTACAGCTCCTTCCGATAGCAATGTTTGAGAAGAGACATGCAGTATCTTTTCTTTAAGCGCATTAGAATAGACGACAAGCGATCCTAAAAAATACTTAGAAGCTCCCGACATCGCTGTAATATGCGTTGCCATAAGGCCGCCTGTACACGATTCTCCAAAGGCAAGCGTCTTGTTATTTTCAATAAACCACGTATGAAGAGTCTCTTTAGTAGACATGAACCTCTATTCCTTTTTCTTGAAGCTGTGGGTGAGTATTTATCCAAGAAAAACACTCTTTGCCAAGCCTGATAGGCACAGAACTTTTCTTCCCTTCCCAGATAAATGTAGTAGGAGAGCTAAAGTTGCGAAGCCACTTAGTGAGCTTATCAAATAAAAGAGTATTCGGAAACTGCTCTGATTCTGTGACCTTAGAAAATAAATTTGTTTGTGGGTCTTGGCAGATCTGCGGATAAGAAAATTGCACCCCCCAAGACACGCTATCCTGGCTAAGCACCATCGGATGAAACTTGCCATCTAACTTAGAGGGAAGAAATTGATGGAGTTGCATTTGGACCGTAGGCTTAATGGTTTTAATGAGGTACTCACCCGGCCGCACCTCCATCTTATAAAAAGCATCAGGGGTTGTTGATAGTGCGCCTGAAAAAAGCCGCCTGATATCTTTGCTATCTACAACCCTGCCCAACTTTAGAGCGTCTACAGACTGCGCATAAGTATCTAAGAAAAGATCAAGAGGTATTTCCGCATCTTTTACCACTTCACTAACATTATACAAGGCACACGGCATAAGATGCTTGAATAGCTGCCGCATCTCTTCCCCACTTAGAAGGACTTGAGTTTTCAGCCACTTAGAAACATTTAAAACGCCTTCTTTAGAAGGATGACTAACTTTTAGAGGGGACATATACCCTAGTTGCAAAAGAGCGTAGAACCATCCATACAATGCCGCAGAATATGGCACTATCAGCAATGTTAAAAACAGCAAAAGAGTGACCCCAGAAGATGAAATGGAACATATCCACCACATGGCCGTAAACAAAATAATCAACCACGTTTCCGATTGCGCCTGCAACAATGAGGCTCAAAGGAAAATGATACTGTTTAGATTTAGGAGAAAAAATGATGTATCCAATTAATCCTACAATCACGCCCATACGAACGATTAAAAGCAGGTGTTGCATCGAGCTAAAAAGACCCCATGCAGCTCCATGGTTAAATACATGATTGATGCAGAAATCGATGCCAAGAAAATCACGGAAGACAGAGATGCCCCCAAAAGGAAATGTCTCTTGCCCAAAGTAAACGGGTGAAACAGAAAAACTTACCCATGCTTTAGAGGCGTAATCAAGTATGAAAATAGGAACAATGAGAAGAAGTAAGTGTAAAAAGCGCTTATACTTCACTGAATCAATCCTTTTTCCATCATCTCCTGCGCCTTCACAGTCATCGTGGCGTAAGGAATAGCATCTAGACGGGCCATAGGAATAGGTTCTCCTGTGACATCGCAAATACCGTAGGTGTGATCATCGATTTTTTCTAAGGCTCTTTCGATTTGGCGCAAAATTTTAAACTCTTCATCAGATACTTGGAGACTAATGCTGCGATTAAAATCATCGGTGCCTTCATCAGCTTGGTGCTGAGAATATCCTTTTGATTCTTCAGGCGTTTTCACTTCATCTGCTACGTGCTTTGCAAGTTGCGTCATTTGCTTTTTCATATCTTCTAAGCGCTGTTTAAATCGCTCAATATCTTGTTTCTTCAGTGTCATACAGATTCCTTTAAGGTGCTAACGGTTTTTACTTCTTCTGTTGGCGCAATACTTTGAATTTCGCCCATCAGTTCATCCATATCCTTAAACCTGCGATAAACGCAAGCAAAACGAATATAGGCAATCGTGTCTCTTTCTTTTAAATGACGGATGACGATCTCTCCGAGCTCTGTTGTTTCAATCTCTTTGACCTGTCTTTCCATTAAATCAATCGCAATTTGATAGGCTATAGATCTGACCTGATCGTGGCTAATGCGCGTGTGTCTGCACGCTGCATCGAGTCCCCTGGTGAGTTTGTCTTGTTGGAAATCTTCATACCTTCCATCGCGCTTATGGACCTGTATGACCAAATCCACGGTCTCAAACGTCGTAAAACGTTTTTGACACTGCAAACACTCACGCCTGCGTCTGATCGCATTTTGCTCCACGGCATTCCTAGAATCTGTGACTTTTGACTCTTCGTGATGACAAAATGGGCAGCGCATGATTTATAGTCCCTATTGCAAAGAAGTCATTTTATAATATTAAAAGTTAAAAAATCCATTCAAATATACGTAGGCTCTCCCCTTTTTTAGTTGACTGGGCCATATAAACTTTACTATAAAAAAATTATTATGACTAAAAAAATTGGCAATGAGCCTCCCGAGAACAACCACCCACATGAGGGTTCTCACCATTCTAACCTCGATGCTAAAGTAGAAAAAGTTGTTGATTCAAAGCTCGTAATTCAGCAAAGTCAATAAACATATTCACCAAACGATCCAGCTTTGAAACTTCCTGTTGGTTCAGATAATTCTTTGCAATGATCACATCACTTTTTAGGATTTTTCCCTTAGGAGAATTCTTCCAAGTCGTGAGTCCCATAAATGGCTTATTACTATCTGCTCGCGCATAAATAATCTCAGCAGCCGTTTTGCCAGTGGTAGCAAAGTGAAGCTGATTCTGAATAATCTGATAAAACAGTTGAGTTTCTTCCGCCTTGCCCTGGTAATCACTGCTGCACTGCTCAAAAACATCTGTGATCTTTTGATAAGCTCGCCGCTCGCTAGCTCTAATTTCCCGAATTTTCTCAAGCAGCTCATCAAAATAGTCTTTTCCAAAAGAGCGCCCATTCTTAAGCATTTCATTATTGAGGACAAACCCTTTAACAATAAACTCACGAAGGGTATTAGTAGCCCATATCCTAAAATGGGTAGCTTTGATGGAGCTAACTCGATACCCCACAGCAATGGTTGCATCTAGATTATAAACTTCTATTTCACGTATGACCTGACGCTGTCCTTCGATTTGAACTGTTTCCATTTTGGAAATAGTTGCATTATGGCTCAACTCGCCATCTGCGTAGATATTTTTTAAATGCTTGGAAATAGCCGGGATATTTACACCGAATAACTCAGCCATAGTACGCTGAGTTAGCCAGAAAGTCTCACTTGCAAAAAAAACATCAACTGTTACTTTACCATCGGCTGCAGTATAGAGAACGATTTTGTTTTGTTGGTCCGACGAAGAAATTTGCTTGCTCATATCTCTCTAAAATAGACTTTGTAAGAGTTATAACAGGTTGCCTGTGGGCCGTGCAAGAAAATGCTGACATAGAAACAAAAATTATACAAAAAAAGACGCGCCATGAATGGAATTTTGAAAGAAAAAATGCGGAGGAGGTGGGATTCGAACCCACGATACGTTTATCACGTATACACGCTTTCCAGGCGGGCTCCATCGGCCACTCGGACACTCCTCCTTGAAGAAGAGCAAGAGCTTATCCGAAATAGTTATTAACCAGCAAGGGAAGTGATTAAAAAAATCTTTACTGTCCACAGAAAAGCCTTGCTGAAAAGAGCCAAAAACGTAATCATATGACTGTTAAAATGAAAAAAATTTTGTGCATACTCTCTCTAGTGTTTCTTTTTTCGTGTGAGCAACCTCAGAAAGAGGCGCGCCCCTCTGTGCTCGTTACTCTTCCCCCTTATGCTTACTTTGTTGAGAAAATTGCCAAGGGAGCAGTCCATGTAGAGATGTTAGTTCCACCGGGCACTAACCCCCATGTGTATGAGCCCAATCCTAGACAGGTAGAAAAGCTATTAGGCATGTCTCTATGGTTCCAGATCGGAGAAATGATTGAGACCAAGCTACTGCATGTTCTAAAGCAGCATAACCCCCATATGTTAGCAGTAGACCTCTCTGAAGGGATTACTCTTATAGAAGAACACTCCCATCACCACCATGAGCATGGTGATGAAGGGAAAGATAGACATATCTGGCTAAGCCCCAAGCTCGCTGAAATCCAAGCGCGCACCATTGCTAAAGCACTGATTACTACCTACCCGGAACATAAAGAGCAGTTTATGGCGGGGCTCAGCGAGCTCGTAGACGAACTCCAAACGCTAGATAGGAAAATAACACAAGAGCTAGAGCCTTTTAAGGGGCAAGCCATTTTAGTCTCTCACCCTGCTTTCGGATATTTTTGTCAGGAATTTGAGCTCAAGCAAATCTCTATTGAGTGTGAAGGGAAAGATCCCCTTCCTAGACATATCGAGCACATTTTAAAAGAGTCAGTAGAACTCGGCGTAAGAGAAGTCTTTACGCAAGTGCAATACAACAATAAAGCAGCTATCTTAATTGGAAAGCGGCTTGATCTTCCTATCCATGAAGTCGATCCTTATGCACTCGACTACATTCCTAATTTACTCCATATCACGCAGCTAATCTCCCATGAAAAAAAATGAAGTCATACGCCTTTGCGATGTTGATTTTGTCTATGATGATGCCCAGATCCTAGATAAGGTTAATGTATCTATCTCTGAAGGAGAGCTCATAGGGATTTTTGGCCCGAATGGCGGGGGTAAAACTACTTTCCTAAAACTCTTGATGGGATTTGTAAAACCTTACCTAGGCTCCATTGAAATTTTAGGCAAGCCCCCTAAAGAAGCGCGTAAAGACATTGGGTACGTTCCCCAAGGCACGCACATAGACAAACAGTTTCCTATTTCTGTATTAGAAGTTGTACTCGGTGGCGCTCTTTCTCTTTTGTCTCCCTTCGGATTCTATCCTAAGAAAGTAAAAGAGCAGGCAGAAGAAGTCCTAGTAAAAGTAGGGCTCATTGATTATAGAAATAGACCTTTTGGGACTCTTTCTGGAGGGCAAGCTCAAAGAGTTTTGATTGCTAGGTCTATTATTTCTAAGCCGAAGATTCTACTGCTCGATGAGCCAACAGCCAGCATCGATCCTGAAGCTGAGCAAGAAATCTATAACCTTATCATGCAGCTTAAAAAATCGATGACGATTCTCATGGTCACACATGACCTCCAAGCTGTTATTAATATGGTAGAGCGCCTTCTGTGCATTAAAAGAAGTGTTTCTTCCTGCGCTCCAGAAGAGGTCTGCGGACATTTTGCCATGGGGCTTTACCACACACCCATTAAAAGAGGCTAAAAATGCTAACATCTTTTTTCAGCCATCCCTTTCTTGTTCTTGCTCTATTTGCAGGCCTTGCAGCTTCTGTCACCTCAGGTATTATCGGCTCTTATGTCGTTGTCAAAAGGATCGTCTTTATCAGCGGAAGCATTGCACACTCCGTACTAGGCGGCATGGGCCTTTCCATCTGGCTTAAACGAACGTATGGCATTACTTGGCTCTCTCCTCTTAGCGGAGCGCTTTTAGCGGCTCTTGTCTCTGCTATTTTAATCGGATGGATCCATCTGAAATACAGGCAAAGGGAAGACACGGTGATTGCAGCCATTTGGTCGACAGGGATGGCAATTGGAGTGATCTTCACGACCTTAACGCCCGGCTACAGCGTTGAGCTCATGAACTTCTTATTTGGCAATATCTTGTGGATTAGCTCAAGCGATCTCAAGATGCTACTCTGCTTAGATGGCATTGTCTTAGTTGTTACACTTCTATTTCATCAAAAATTTCTAGCGCTTTGCTTTGATGAAGAGCAAGCCTCACTGCAAGGGATATCTGTGCCTCTCTACTACCTTTTGCTACTCAGTTTAGTGGGATTATCTGTTGTGATTTTGATTCAGCTCGTAGGAGCTGTTTTAGTCATTACAATGCTGACCATTCCTCCTGCAATTGGAGGTAGGCTGACGCATCTTCTTGGAAGGATGATGCTAATTGCTATCGGTCTTGGCAGTCTATTTACATTCCTTGGCCTTCTAGCCTCATACCAGCTAAACTGGCCGCCAGGAGCTACGATTGCCCTTGTATCAGCGCTATTTTATCTATTTAGTCTGGTGATTCCGCACAAAAAGCTCGCAAAGCAATAATCCTCCTATATGCCAATGAAGACACATAAGAGGATCTAATAAAATACTATAGAGCGCAATAGCGGTCTATAAATGCGCGCCAGTTACCCCATGCTCTAGAAAAAGTTTTTTCTTGTTTCATAGGTTTTTTTGAATTTTTAGTATGTTTTTGGTTTTTTTTCACAGTTCCCTCCCCTTAGGTATTAACTATATGTTATGTTGTTCTCTAAACTGAAGCCTGAGCCTTGCTTAAGGTCCTTATTCTGTTCCTTAAGCGACAGCTTGTGCTTCTTATGGGTTTTTAAAGTTATTTTTGAAGCTTTTCGTTTACCGACACGCTTCATAATGAGCTCCCCTTTTAAGGTCCAACCTTATAATTGAATGTTAAAACATTTTTTTATTTTTTGCAATTGAATAGAATAAGCGATTTGTTTATGATGCCTATTACATTTATTATTTTTGGGGTTACAATGTACGCAATTATTGAGAACGGCGAGAAGCAATACCGGGTTGAGAAAGACGATGTGATTGATGTTGAGCTAATTGAAGCAACAGAAGATGGACTAGTTGAGTTTACAAACGTTCTCTTCATTGGAGAAGGATCTACTGCAAAAGTAGGCGCTCCTTACATTAAACAATCAATGGTTAAGGGAGAACTTTTAGGAACGATCAAAGGTCCTAAAGTCATCGCATTCAAGTACAAACGAAGAAAAGGCAGTACCCGTAAAAAAGTGGGACACCGCCAGAAGTATTCCCGTGTTAAAATCACTGAAATTATAGGATAACTCATATGGCACATAAGAAAGGTCAGGGTTCTACACGTAACGGTAGAGATTCTCATTCACAACGCCTCGGCATTAAAGCAACAGGTGGACAATTCGTCTCAACTGGAAGCATCATCGTCCGTCAACGCGGAACGAAATGGTATCCAGCTAAAAATGTAGGTGTTGGTAAAGACCACACCCTATACGCCGAGATCGATGGGATTGTCACGTACCGCAAGGGAGCAAAAACGTTTGTTTCTGTTCTTCCGGCTGCGACCTAAAAAAAACCACACTATTTTATGTTTGTTGACAAAGTGATATTGACTCTCAGGGCCGGATCGGGTGGCGATGGAGTCGTTGCATGGCGTCGAGAAAAATTTATTCCGAAAGGAGGCCCTGCAGGTGGCGACGGAGGAAAAGGTGGAACCATCACCCTCCAAGCAGATCCTCAGATTGTCTCACTAGAAGATTTTCGTAACAGACGTATCATTGCAGCGCGCAATGGTATGCCTGGCAGCTCCAGTACAAAAAAAGGAAGAAACGGAGAGGATCTCCTCCTCAAAGTCCCCTGCGGCACTTTTGTAAAAGATGCGCTCACAGGAGAAACCCTTTTTGATCTCACAACTCCCCTATCCACTCTTGTCATTTGCCAAGGTGGAAAAGGCGGCAGAGGCAATTTCCGATTTAGATCTCCTACGCACCAAGCTCCCAATGTCTGCGAAGAAGGCACTCCCGGTGAATCGAAGGAAATCGAACTAGAACTTAAACTCATTGCAGATGTCGGCCTCATTGGCATTCCGAATGCCGGCAAATCCTCTCTCATGTCTCAGTTAACTCCCCTCGAAGTTAAAATTGGCGCCTACCCTTTCACAACCCTCTTTCCTAACCTCAGCTATATCCAGTTCGAAGATCAATCCCGCATTCTCGTAGCTGACATCCCTGGTATCATCGAAGGTGCGCATGAAGATAAAGGCCTTGGCCTTGCATTCCTTAAACACATCGAAAGAACTTCCGTACTCGTATATGTCATTGATATCTCAGGCATCGAAGAAAGAGATCCCCTAGGTGACTTTGAAATCCTCCGCAGCGAATTATCTTCCTACGACCCTGCTCTCATGGACAAACCCTCTATCATCGTCTTGAACAAAATCGATGTTGAAGGCTCACGAGCCCACATCAAACGCTTCCGCAAAAAGTTTTCCTCCTATCCCATCTTTGAGATTTCTGCTCTAGAAAAAAAGGGCCTCAAGCCCCTCGTAGAAAAACTCCGCTCTGTTGTTGCCCAAGAAAAACTTGCGCAAGCAGAACCGGTAGTAGAAGAGTTGCCAGTCCAATAATAGGATTGTCTATGAGGATAAAGAAGTACCTGCAGCAAACAAATCATCCAAAGTAATCACATAATCAAGGAAATTCTTAATAAGGATCAACAAAGGTCCTAAATCTTCTACTCTTTGTCTCATTGCAAACCTAATTTTTAACGAAAAATATGGCCAGAACTGGAATCGAACCAGCGACACAAGGATTTTCAGTCCTCTGCTCTACCGACTGAGCTATCTGGCCATCCTACTAAAGACTTAATAGAAAGTGAGCACTTACGATAGAGCCTCATCTTTTTTTTGGCAAGGGAGAAAAGCACCCCCTTGAAGGTAGACAACATTCAAATAGCTTGTTATCCTTGAAGTTTCCAATAGCAGAATAGGCGGTTTTGTTGGATCAGCCACATCCTAAAAATATTATTGTTCGCATGCCTAACTGGATCGGAGATCTTGTGATGGCAACCCCTGTCCTGGCAGATCTCCGGAAGGCTTTCCCTGAGGCTCACATCACAGCGATGTGTAGAGCACCTCATTCTGAACTTCTTCAGTATGATCCTAACATCAATGAGTTATTTAGCTTTCATAAGGTAAGTGGATTTGGTCATCGAGAAAAAAAAAGAGATATCGTCCAAAAAATACGCCAAGGTAAATACGATTTAGGCATTCTTCTGACCAACTCCTTTTCATCTGCCTGGTGGCTTTGGCAAGGCAAAGTTGCTCGCATTGTCGGATATACAGGACAGCTGCGTTCACTTCTTTTAACAGACAGAGTCCCTCCTCCCAAAGAACTCAAGCATCAACACCTTGTCATCTCCTATAAAATGCTTTTAGAGCCGCTTAATATCTCTATCTCTGAAAGCGCCCCTCGTATCTACCTACTCGAACAAGAACTCAGTGAAGCAAAATCGTTGCTTGCGCGCATGGGCGTAGATAAAAATCAGATCATTGTAGGAATTAACCCCGGAGCTGCATACGGATCTGCCAAATGCTGGCTTCCTGAAAGGTTTAAAGAAGTCACAGAAAAACTCCTCGAAAACAAGTCAATCACCGTTCTGTACTTTGGTGACCCTAATACCGCGCTGCTGATTAAACAGATTTGTGAGGATCTTCCCGCGCGTGTTATTAATTTAGCAGGACTTACCTCTATTAGAGAGCTTGCCTGCCTCATCAAATTATGTGATGTCCTCCTCACTAACGATAGCGGACCTATGCATATGGCAGCAGCTGTGGAAACGCCCCTTGTAGCGCTCTTTGGATCAACGAATGATGTCACAACAGGCCCTTATAAAACAGGCACTGTCATTCATAAACATGCCTCTTGCTCACCTTGCTATAAACGCGTCTGCCCGATTGACTTTCGCTGCATGAAGAGAATTGAAGTAAAAGAAGTCCTGGAAAACATCTTAAAAAACCTATGAACTTTAAACAACTGTGGCGTAAATTTGTGCCTAATCCTCTAGATCGCAAGCTAAAAAAAGCTGCCCTGCGCGGGCACAAAAAAATCTTAATCCCCTGGAATCGAGGATTAGGAGACATCCCTCTTGGACTCTATGCTATTTTAGAGCGCATACGCGCCTTTATCCCAGATGCCAAGATTACTTTTATGACAAGACCAGATCTAGCAGATGGCTTTTCTCTTCTAGAAAATGTAGAAATAGTTGTGTGCGCTGAATGGAAGCGAAAAGTCCCTTACACCCTTCCTGCGGACCTCTCTTCCTACGACTACGTCCTTGAAAACCCCGATCCTACCTACTGGGTCAAGTGGCAGCTGGGGAAATTAGTGCCCAAGCTCAAGTGGAACAGTAAATGGGATAACCTCTACAAGAAATTCAATCTCCCAGAAAGATGCCTCGGCGTTCACGTAAATTCTGAAACAAGCTACGGCTATGAAAAAAATTGGCCTGTCCACAAGTTTGATGAGCTGTTTGATGCGCTCTCATCGCCCATACTACTATTTGGGTTGCATAAAACGCATATATTTAATCAACCCAATGTCATCGACTTAAGAGGAGAGATGACTCTTCCTGAACTACTCTCCATTATTAAAAATAGATGCGGGGGCCTCTTGACACCCGACTCTGGTATCTTAAGCCTTATTTATTACCTTGATGTGCCTTTTCCCCTGCGTATTATCTCTTTATGGGCAGATCCCCATCAAGGCATTCTCAAACAAAACGTCCCCTCTCCCAATCCCCTATTGCAACACATCCCCCTTATCAGCTCCGACACAAAAACAGCAGCTGTCATTCCTCTTGGGTTTGTCAAAGAAGCGCTTCACATCCTGCAACCGCTCGACTCCTATGCAACATCCGGCAACAAAGATAACTATGCACATGGAAAAAAACTCCTATCCCAAGGCAAATCTGGCTGCTTGATTTTAGCAGGAGGACAAGGAACAAGACTCTCTAGCGCGCAATCAAAAGCGCTCACCCCTGTCACCTTAGTTAAACATAAAAGCCTACTACAGCTTTTTTGTGAAAAAACGCTTGCAGCCTCAAATGCTTATGGACATCCCCTTCCTCTTGCCATCATGACCTCTCCCTTAAACCACCAGGAGATCGCATCTTTCTTGCAAGAGAACCACTTTTTTGGACTTAAGCCTTCACAAGTCTCTCTTTTCTCACAAGAGATGCTCCCCTTGCTAGATGATCAAGGCCATGCAATATCCTCGGGCCCTGATGGCAACGGCCATAGCCTAAAACTATTTTTCCAGTCGGGCATTTACAAAAAATGGAAAGAAGAGGGCGTTAAATACCTCAACATGATACCGATTGATAATCCCCTTGCAGATCCTTTCGATGCAGAGCTCTTAGGAACGCAGAGCCTATCTTCCTCAGACATTTGCATCAAAGCCATCATCAGAGAAAGCCCCGAAGAACAAGTCGGCATTCTTGGCGCGTGTAACGGTAAAGTCTTGATTCAGGAGTACTCTGAAATGCCCAAAGACTCATCTGCCTTCATGATCGGCAACACAGGTCTTTTCTCATTTACCTTTGACTTCATAGAAAAAATAGCGCCTCTTACGCTTCCTTTGCATGGCGCGCGGAAAAAATATGGAGATACTCTTGTTTGGAAATGTGAGCGCTTTATCTTTGATCTTTTCTCTTACGCACATAAAACAACTGTCATTGTTTACCCACGTGAAGATATTTACGCCCCTATTAAAAATGCCTCAGGAGATAAAAGCCTAGAAACAGCTCAAGAAAAGCTTCTCTTGTTTGATAAACGCACATACGAAAAAATCTCTGGTCTCAAAGCTCCCGAAAAAATCTTCGAGCTCTCTTCACTATTCTACTATCCCACAAGCGATCTTCTTGAGAAATGGAAAGGAAAAGATCTTCCTATTGATCCGTAACACTCTTTCTGATTTTTAAAACACTCAATAGGCTCTCTGCACCTATCGCCCATGCGTAGAAAAATAGAAAGGCAGCAAATACAGCTGAAAGAGAGAGAAATTGCACGCACTGATAAACGAGCAAACGCGAAAACTCTACACCCTCTAATTGCAAAAACATCCTGAGTGTAGGATCATTTAAAAAAAAATGCCCGCATGCAAGAGTGGAAGCTCCTGCAAGAAGAGAAGAGGCCATGACTTTTAAGCACGCACGTCTTGATTCTCTATCAAAAATAGGCCCTACAACATCTGAGAGTTTACGCGCTAAAAATTTATAGTTAGCAAACGCTGCAACGCTCGTTGCAAGCGCAATACTTGCAGACCCAAGTCCCATCCAAAAAACTAAAACCGTGTTCAATACAAGGCTTAGCGCAATAGAAATCAAGGAGGCTTTTAAAGGCGTCTTGAAATCCTTTTTTGCATAGAATGCTGGAGCCAAAAGAAGTACGAGCACAGCTGGCACAAGGCCAATGCCGTACGCCCATAAACACGTCGTTACCTGCACAGTTGCTTGCAAATCAAAAAGTCCTCTGCCATACACCACATTCACAGCAGAAGCCCCGAGTACTAAAACAGCCACGCTGCACGGAAAGATCAACGTAAAACTTCGACTCAAACCAAAATGCAAAAGCTTCAGATACTCTGTCACTTGCCCTCCTTGCATCGCGCGTGAAAGAGGCGGCAAAAGAGCAGATGCAAGCGCGATGCCAAACAAAGAAAGCGGCAAGTGATGCAACCGGATTGCAAAGTTAAGATAAGCAGGGCCAGAAAGGGAAGCTGCATGTGCAAATAGAGTGTCAATCGCTGCATTGATTTGAACAGCTCCCACACCAATCACGGTATAAATAATGCCCTTGACCATCTGGATAAATTGGGAGGAAAAAAGTTTAGGCTGCAGCCACTCTTTCCAAGAAAGATACGGCTTTAATAGTTTCATAGCGCCTGGTATCACAATCAGCCACTGGCATAAAAAAGCTCCTACAACTCCAAAAGCAAGCCCTTGCATCGCATCCTGAGAAATCCAATCTTTTACCCACCAAATTGCGACTAAAAAGACCACATTATACATAAGCGGTGATGCAGAAGAGACAAAGTACTTTTTCTCCGATTGCAATAGAGCGCTAAAAAGAGCATACAAGCAAATAAATAAAACGCCTGGCAGCATCGTCATTGTTAAATACAGGATCTCTTTTGTCCCTTCTTCAGCTCCTGCCTTTCTTGCAAAAACAAATAAAGCCACTTCCAAAATACTGATTGCAATAATTAGACAAACACTTACAGATGCCGCAAGATCTCGAAAAAATTTTGCTCCTTCCTTGGGAGAAACAGCTCGCGCAGATTCAAAATTAGGACTAAAGCCCGCAAGCAAAGACCCTTCTCCAAAAAGGCGCCTCATCAAAATAGAAAAGCGGTGCGCAATAAAAAAGTTAGAAATACCAATGCCTGCTCCAAAACAAGTAGCTATTGCCATCTCACGCATAAATCCCGTGACTCTACTTAAAAAAGTTCCCGAAAAAAAATGCATTGCCGAACGCACAACCGATTTAGGTTCATCCATGTGAGATCCCTTGAATAGATGTTGAATATCTTTTATACTCCACTAATATGCAAAAAAAATCTACTCAAGAACTACTTATTGGAGCGCACACATCCTCTCAAGGTGGAGCGTTCAACGCTTTGCTCGAAGGAAAAGAAATTGGCGCTACAACCATCCAATGCTTTACAGCTAATCAAAAAAGATGGGAAGGAAAAGAAATCTCAGAAAAAGATGTCGAGCTGTGGGAAGAAGCGCTCATTAAAACCGGCATCCAAAAAGTCATGAGCCATGACAGCTACCTCATCAACCTAGGCTCTCCGAATAAAGAAGGCCTTGAAAAAAGTAAAGCAGCTTTCAAAAAAGAATTACTCCGCTGCCATAAGTTAAAAATTTCTTTTTTAAATTTTCATCCCGGTGCCGCTCTTGACTCTTCCGAAGAAGAGTGCCTAAAGACCATCGTATCTGCTCTTTCTGAAATGGAAACGCTAGCAGCAAAAGGCCCCACAAAGCTTCTCATAGAGACAACAGCCGGCCAAGGATCGACTGTTGGTTGGAAATTTGAGCAGATTGCCTACCTAACAGACAAGCTCCATAAAATAGTTCCTATAGGGGTCTGCATCGACACCTGCCACATCTTCTCTGCCGGCTATGACATCCGCTCAAGAGAAGGTTGGAACAAAACACTAAAAGAGTTTGATAAAATTATCGGCCTTAAGTACCTTTATGCCCTCCATGTGAATGATTCTATGAAACCCTTAGGATCAAAAAGAGACCGTCACGCGCCTTTAGGTAAGGGAGAAATAGGAATCGAGAGCTTTAAAGCCATGATGCAGCATCCTGACTTGCAAAAGCTCCCTAAATACCTAGAGACCCCAGACGGACCACCACTATGGAAAAAAGAAATTGAAATGCTGCGGGAGTTTGCTACATGATCCACATCCGAATTAAAAACATCGACGCTTCCCAATTAGGAAAAAACCTTACACTTGCAGGGTGGGTCCGCACCCTCCGCGATCAGAAAAATTTTGCCTTTATCGAACTCAATGACGGCTCAACTTTCCACGGCATTCAGATTGTTATGGATAGTACGATTGCAGGTTACGAGCAGCTTTTAAAAAACATTTCAACAGGAGCCTCTCTTGTCGTAACAGGCGCGCTCGTAGAAAGTCCTGGCGCAAAACAAAAATGGGAAATCAAAGCAACGCACATAGAGATTCTTGGCACCTGCCTGGGTGAAGATTATCCTCTACAAAAAAAACGGCACTCCTTTGAGTTCCTGCGCACGATTGCTCACTTAAGAGCCAGAACTAATACTCAAGGCGCAGTCCTCCGCGTTCGCAATGCTCTAGCCTTTGCAACCCACCTCTTTTTTCAACAGCAAGGCTTTCTCTATATTCAAACCCCCATCATCACAGCCTCTGACTGTGAAGGGGGCGGCCAGCAGTTTCTTGTTACAACACTTGATCTCAACCGCCTACCAAAACTCTCCGATGGCCTCACCGACTTCTCCAAAGACTTCTTCCAGAAACCAGCTTATCTTACTGTCTCTGGGCAGCTCAACGGCGAAACCATGGCCTGCGCTTTAGGCAACATCTACACCTTCGGTCCTACCTTCCGCGCTGAAAACTCCAACACCTCCAGACACCTTGCAGAATTTTGGATGATCGAACCAGAAATGGCTTTTGCTGATTTAAAAGACAACATGGCGTGTGCAGAAAACTATCTCAAATTTGTCATACAGTACGTGCTTAAAAACTGCCCGCAAGATATGGAGTTTTTCGATTCCTTGATTGAAAAGGGACTGATTGCACGTCTTACGCACGTCCTTGAATCTCCGTTTGCACATCTTACCTACACAAACGCGATTGCCATACTGCAATCCTGCGGCAAATCTTTTGAGTTCCCCGTTGAGTGGGGCATAGACCTTCAATCTGAGCACGAGCGGTACTTAGCAGAAGAGCACTGCAAAAAACCCGTCATCCTCACCGACTACCCTGCTAAAATCAAAGCCTTCTACATGCGCGCAAACGAAGATGGAAAAACAGTTGCTGCCATGGACGTTCTTGTTCCAAAAATTGGAGAGCTCATCGGCGGCTCTCAAAGAGAAGAGCGCCTTGAAATACTAGAGAAAAAAATCGAAGCCTTCGGCCTAAAACCAGATGACTATTGGTGGTATCTCCAACTCAGAAAATACGGCTCTGTGCCCCACGCAGGCTTTGGCGCAGGCTTTGAAAGACTTGTCCAATTCATCACAGGCATGGAAAACATCCGCGATGTTATTCCCTTCCCTAGATTCCCTGGCCACGCAGAGTTTTAAAACCATATTGCTTATCATGAAAAATCTCGATCTGCCGTTCAACAGAAGCTGAGACCTGTTTTTGAATAGACGCAATCTCTCTTGATCTTTCTTTCCTTTCATGCTCAACAAGTTTACCCACCTCTTCCATATTGAGAAGCGTTAGAAAAGGACAGCGATTAAGTTCAGGACTGATCCCGCGTGGAACACTTAAATCTAGCATTAAGCGCGTTTTTACAACTTCTGGCACCTCAGAAATCATATATCCAGAATTATGCGTACCACAAATCACAAGATCGTACTCACTCCACACATCCAAAGAAGACCCATCAATGATTGACACGCCGTGATCAATAGCAAAGGCTTCAGCAGCATGTGGTGATCTCGTACAAAAAGTCATTTTCACCAAAGGTCTTTTAAGAAGTGCCTGTGCAACCTTCCGGTTGATTTCAGAAAAACCCACCATCAAAATCGTGAGTGCCACTTTCTCATAGAAAAAGTTTTGCACAAGGCGCTGCACCGTTCCCTCTAACGTCATCGGAGAAAGAAATGTTGAGCGCACACCTTTACCCAGCTTTAAACTCTTTTGAAAAAGAAAGTGGAGTGAAGAAGAAAGCTTGTGGCATCGGCACGCATCTGCATACGCAAGTTTTACCTGCCTTTGAATATCACTCTCACCTAAAATAGCACTTTCAAGACCCGATGTTACCATTGCTAAATGCTCAAAGCATTCTCTGCCGAAAAAAGAATACATCGCATGATCAAACGATGTTGCAACCGCTTTTTTTAGAGCATGAAAAATATCGCTATGAGCACTTGCCAAATCCGTTGAGCTAAAATAAATCTCCGTACGATTACACGTTGAAAGAACAATAGAATTTTGAGTTTTCAGAAATAGATGACACGCCTCCGCAATCTCTTCTCGCAAATCAAGCTGCGCTGATTTATAACTGATCCCTATCACACCAACATGCATCCCTAACCCCTAATAAGCGTAAATTTCAACTTATAATTGAGGTAGCGAAATAACCGCAAGAATACAATGCATATCAAATCCTCTTCGCTGGAGCGCTGCGATTTTTTTGATACGATCTTTTTTCTTCCACGCTTCTTTTTTAAGAAGCGCTCTTATCGTTTCTTTTTGCTCTTCCACAGAAAGCCTTATCTCTTTCAGCCCCGAGCTCTTCATTTTAAAAGCAATCAGAGCAGGCCCATACCCTTTTCTCTTGAATCGCTCTGTTCTTCTTGCTGCTTCCTCTACATCGTTTAAAAATCCAAGGCGCGTGCACTCAGCTATGGCCCACTCCACCTCTTCCTCTGAAAACCCTCGTGGATTCAATTTTTTTCTTAACTCTGCGGAAGAATAGCTTCTAATGCTAAGCAATCTTAAAGCTATCTTTTTGACTTCCTTATCTTGCATAAAATCTTCATTGTTTGACAATGATATAACTTTAATTTATACTCAAATTAAAACATATTAAAAATAAGAGTAACTATGGGCGTAGATCCTGTCAATTCTTCTGGATATAACACAAATCCCACTGGCAGTACTGGGTGGGGTAAAGGCGATATGCCGCCTGGAATACCTTTAAAGCCCGATGACCCTTGGTGTAAATGTTTGCGCTCTATCTTTCCTCACCTCCCCGAATCAGAAATCGAAGCATATGCCTCCCGATTCCGAGACAATATGTTCCAGATGATACAAGAACAAATGAAACGAGATGCGAAAAAAGCAAAAGAAGCATCCGACAGACTCAAAAAAGTGGCCCGAGGAGATGAGTAAGTGGATACCCCAAAGTCTAACTCTTTAACCGTGTCAGGATCTGAAGCAAAAGTGCGTCTTGATAAATTTCTCACATCCCACTTTCCCGATTATTCTCGCTCTTACTTCCAATACCTCATTGAAAATGGCTTTGTGCTTGTAAATGGTGAAAAACTAAAAAAAAGAGAAATCCCCCTGCCCGGCGACGAAATTGAAGTCTGCTTTCAGCTAACACCTGAATTATCTCTTGAGCCAGAAAATATCCCCTTAGACATTCTCTTTGAAGATGAGCACCTCATCGCCGTCAATAAACCTATAGGCATGGTCGTGCATCCCGCTCCCGGAAGTCCCAATCACACCTTTGTTAATGCTCTCCTTTACCACTGCAAAACGCTTCCAGACAGCGGCAACCTCCGCCCCGGCATTGTCCACCGCCTTGATAAAGATACTTCAGGTATTCTGATTGCAGCAAAAACGCACGATGCCCATCAAAAACTCGTTTCCATGTTTTGTAAGCGCGCCATACACAAAAAATATCTCGCAGTCACTCTTGGCAACCCGGGCACACTTGAAATCTCTGCCCCCATTAAAAGACATCCGACTAGACGTCAAGAAATGAACGTCTCCCCTGAAGGTAAAATCGCCATCTCTCGCATCAAAACACTTGAATCAAAAGATGGACTTTCTCTTGTTGAAATCAATCTGATCACCGGAAGAACCCATCAAATCCGCGTACACCTAAAACACCAAGGCACGCCCGTACTAGGAGATCCCGTCTATGGCTCCATCTCCTCCAACGAAAAATATGGCATCCATCGCCAGCTCCTCCACGCCCACGAACTCTCTTTTATTCACCCCTGCACGCAAGAGCCCCTCCATCTTGTAGCGCCCATTACTCCAGACATCTTGCATTTCTTTCCTTCTCTTGCTCAAAGTTAAAAAAAATCCCAAAAAGACTTGCCTAATATAAGAATTTTAAATTATATTTCCCCAAAGTAAGAACTTCTAATTCTGGTTAAAAGAAAGGATCTAAAATATGAAAGAATTTGTCGAATACATTGTCAAGAACCTCGTGGATAATCCCGATCAAGTACGCATCACTGAAGTAGGTGGAACAAGCACTCTCATCATTGAGCTCTCCGTAGAAAAATCTGATATCGGCAAGATCATTGGAAAAAAAGGTAAGACAATCAATGCAATCCGCACTCTGCTTATGTCTGTTGCAAGTAGAAATGGCATCCGGGTTAATCTAGAAATTCTAGAAGAGCCAAAAACAGCTGAGCAGCCGGTTGCATCTTCTTAACTATATGAGACACTCTTACAGGGTGTCTCTCGTTTCGAAATACTAATAATTCTATTCGCTGATAACAAAGGATTTATTCAGTTGTACTCAAAAATGGTACAACTGAAATTGTAGCGTTGCTAGACAGTCGCATACACTAAATTAGGTAGATAAGGCGAGATCATCGCCTTGCGTGAATTTAGTATTCCTGCGCGGAAGCGCACTATAGCTATGGGCAAACCTTCAGAAGTTTCTTTCGTAGTAAGGCTCAAGAAACTCTCAGCAAAAATACGCTTAAATACTTTCGCATTGTCTCCAAGAAACTCCACTTCAAAGTCACCTTCTATAACGGGAGAAGAAGCTTTAAAAGCGTTGAGGAAGTTCTTGAGGTGCTCTACAGAAGGCTCTGAGCCAGGAATCCATATCCAAAGTTCATCTTTGTGTTTGTATTTTCCAGCATTGCCTTTGTAAATCTCTTCAGCACCCGTAATGGTGCTAAGCATGTGCATGTGGAGATCGACTTCTTTTTTTCTAAGATGAACATCTTGCGCATCCTTTAGCCACATTTTGCGAATACCCATGGCATGCTTTTGGAAAGCTGGCCAATTTTTTGCAAACATCTTGGTTTGCCCTACACGGCAGCACCCATTTTGCTCTTTGGTGTCATTAAAAATAGTAGAGGGTTTGCCCTTGCTGCACAAAACGAGATTGCTCTCGAGTGTTTCTTCTTTTGCAATGTAGACTTTCTTATAGAGAGAGTACATGTCATCGTTTGTAAGAATCCTTGCGACAGCCGTTTTAATAAATTTTTTATCTCTAGGAAGATCATCGAAAGAAACAATTTCTACTTCCCGTCCCATAGCAAAAGACTTGAGCCTATTTAAAAGAGAGCCCACACATTCAACGTCTCTGGGAGAGACCTTTGAAAGAAGATCTGTATCATCTAAAATCGCATAGAGAAGATGTAAATACTCAAGCTGCTCTCTTTTAGGAGATATCGAGTAATCAGAAGAGTTCGTAGCAACGATGTAACGCTGCAAAAGAGTTTTAAGAATCCTTCTATGAGAAGGCGTTTTAAGATTTTTCTGCATGCCTTGAATTTGTTTTTCAATTGACTCAAGTGACATACCACCGAGGCCATGTTTATCATTGATCTCAAAGCTTTTTTCAGCAACGAGCACATTGCATGATTGCACATCCGCAATGGTGACCACAGAGGGTGTTGCATTAGAAAAAGAACTCTTATGGTGATCGATCACACTGATAATTTCTAAATAGTTCGGGATCTTTGTTTCTTCTCTATTACTAAAATCCCGAAGAGAAACAGTGCCTAAAATAGATTTCTGTGCTTCTTCTGCATGCACAACGCCAAGAGGAAAAAGCTTTCCATCTTTAGCAACCGCTGTCACCGTCAAATACGGCAATCCACTGAGCTTGCTGCGTATCTCTTCCACATCTGCTTTATAGTTCACATACTGCGGCAATATGCCAAGAACAGATGTCTTCACGCTATGGGCAACATCAAGGCGTTCTACGTAAACACGGATACTGTAAATAGCTTTATCAAGACCTTCAATTGCCCTTACAAGAAAGTTAAAAATTTGCGATCTGTCTTCGACAAGATTGCCTGCCTTATCAAAAAGAGGAAGGTTATCGAATTTTTTCAAAAGAGATATGAACTCTTGAAGATTAAAAATAGAGTGCTGCTCCATTGCCTTAGCAAACTCTGCAAAAGAACTCTCAAGGCCTTTAGGCGCTTCCAAAACTTTCGTGATATAATCTTGAAGGAGCTCATGTTGCGGGTGCGTAAGCTCTTGGGCTGGCAGGCAGTCTTTGATTTTCATGTTGAAAGTAGTCTCTACTAGCTCTATTAACTCTTGACGCGTGAGCACAGGCTTAACAAAGAGCGCAACTAATTTGACATTCAAGTAATTCTCGTACCATCTAAGACACTGATTCAACAGATCGATCACAAAACGCACCCGCTCTGCATCGATATTTCTCCACTCTCCTACGTAGTACCCCTCGTCATCGACGATGATCACCGCATTTCGCTCTTTTTCAAGATCAATGCCGAGTGTAAGTGCGCTTACCTCTTTTTTAAGAAGGCCTGCTTGCGAAACTAAATCAGATCCTGAAACCGTTAAACTCGTACGTGTTTTAGTCAGATAAGAAAATACATTTTCCCCAAAGACAGAATGGAAAAGAAGACCGATCTCGACTTGAGACTCGGGCACTCCTCCAGGAACATTCCAGAGATGCAGCCCTTCGCTCACCCGCGCGCCAAAAGCATCAACCCATCCCCAAAACGAAGCAATCGTGGTATCTAAGTCAGGCGATCCATGCGCTGTGACAAAATGACTTCCCGGATACACTTTACCCATCCCAACAGGAAAAAGTCCCTGGTAATCCTCACGAGGAATCCTTCTTCCTACAATCTTTCCTCGGACAGCTAAATTTTCTTCAAAGGAAAGCCCCGAAAATTGATTCAGCCAAAGTTCAAAGTGGGTAAAAAGGTAACCGTCTAAAATATTCCCCTGATTGATGCGGTCTAGAAAATCGATAGTAGCTGGTAAAAGAAAATCTTCATTATCTGTTTTTTGGATAAGATCGCAGAGGTATCTGCTCACACGCTCATACTTGGATTGTTCAGGAAGTTTTTGAAAAGCAGGGAGCTGACACTCTTCTAAAACTTTTTCAACATCTTTAAATTTTTCTTTCGAAAAAAAAGATTCACCGAGCAACTGCGCCTCCATGCTACTTTCTTAAAAAAATCGGACCGAGCAGGATTCGAACCTGCGACCACCCGCTTAGAAGGCGGGTGCTCTATCCACTGAGCTATCGGTCCAAAATAGTACTGGGGATCTATATTATAAAGAAAAAAGACAAAATTCAACGTAAAACATTGCTTTGCATTGCTGGTAGAGGATAAAATATGCTAAAATCCCCTCCTTGGAGAAGGAAAAAATGGTTCTTAAAATTGCAGTTATTGGATCTACAGGACGCCTAGGAAGCCATATTGTAAGTATGACTGTGGAAGATTCTAATTTTCTTGTGACAACTTTAGCAGAAGCAGATGTTATCATCGACGCCTCCTCCCCCCTTGCCTGCGCAGCCAACCTTAAGTATGCTCTTGCCTTACATAAACCACTTGTTATCGGAACAACGGGACATACCCCTGAAAATCTTGCCCTGATAGAACAAGCAGCTCAGTCTATCCCTCTACTTCTTGCTCCCAATTTCAGCTTAGGCATGACCATGTGTCTGGAAGCTGTTTCACTTCTTGCAAAACAACTTAAAAACTTTTGCACCATGTGCATTACCGAAACCCACCATGTGCATAAAAAAGATATCCCGAGTGGAACTGCTCTTGCCCTGTCTCAAACAATAGACCCTGAAAACCCTCCATCTATTCACTCTATCCGCGAAGGAGACGTAATGGGAGAGCATACAGTTTCTTTTTCATGTGAAGGAGAAACCATCACACTCAAACACGAGGCCCTCTCTAGAAAGGCCTTTGCAACAGGCGCCCTCAAAGCTGCTCAATTCTTAATCCACCAAAACCCTGGATTATACACCATGAAGGATGTGTTATATGTCGCTTTTTAAAGATTTTTTCCAAAACGGAAGGCTCACTCTGATTTCAGGCCCGTGCGTTATCGAAAGTGAAGAAAGCGCTTTATATGCCGCAGGATTCCTAAAAGATCTCTGCAAGACACTTGATATTAATTTCATCTACAAATCAAGTTATGACAAAGCCAATAGATCCTCCATCCACTCTTTCCGCGGCCCTGGGATTAAAGAAGGTTTAAGAATTTTAGAAAAAGTAAAACGAGCTTTTGATGTGCCTGTTCTTACCGATGTCCACTCACCTGAAGAAGCACTCCTTGCCGGACAAGTATGCGACGTGATTCAAATACCTGCTTTCTTATGCCGCCAAACAGATCTCATCAGCGCAGCAGCGAGCACGGGCGCTATCATCAACGTGAAAAAAGGGCAGTTCATGGCTCCGTGGGATATGAAAAATGTTGTGGAAAAAATTGAAGAAATGGGGAACTCAAACATCATCCTTACAGACCGCGGGACAACCTTTGGTTACAATAACCTTGTCTGTGATATGCGCGGCATTGCCATTTTGAAAAAGTTGGGATACCCTGTTTGTTTCGATGCTTCTCACGCTGTCCAGCTTCCTGGAGGAAATGGAACGAGCAGCAGTGGAGAAAGGGAATTTATCCCGACACTTGCAAAAGCAGCTGTTGCTGCAGGGTGCAACTGTTTATTTATTGAATCACACCCGAGACCATCTGAGGCAAAAAGCGATAAAGACTCAGTTTATCCTTTTGCTGAAATGGAAACTCTTTTAAAAGAAGTTAAACGGATTTTTGAGGCGGTTCAACCCCTATGTACTCTAAAATAACTTTCTTAAGCATTTTAATTGTGGGATTTTTTAGTCTCCTGTGGATCTCTAACATGGCCCTCGTAAGACAAAAAGATATCACCGCATACGCGCAGTATATGGAAAGCGTGCAGAATATCATTTCCACAAAAGATGCAAAAGCAACCCATCAAAAAAGAAAGGGCTTAAGAAAAGATATGTGGCTATCCCAAGATAATCACACCCGTCTCCACTACCGCATCGACAGCGCAGCTTCTACACTTACCCTCATTCCCAATGACACAAAACTAGATATCCTAGAAAATTTAGAAGGAATTCAAGGCTGGATTCAAGAGCGTCTTTATGTGAGTGATCAAAGCCCCATGCAGCAGATGCGCTTTTTTGAAGCAACAGAAGGCACCTACCAGTACACGACACAAGAATTTTTAGCAAAGTCCGTTGCTCTCTCTCTATTTAGACTGCCAGGACATGTGCTTCCCACGCTACTAAATCACAATAACGCTTTCCTTAAAGGCATTGCACAAGACGTTTCCTTTTCTGTGTCGGGGAAAGTCCCTCAATTTCAAGCCAAACGTTTTCAAGCAACCCTTTCAACTCCGCCCGAAGAAATAAAAACCAAGGAACACCCATGATATCCTTACTAGCGTTTCTTCTTGCAGTAGCAAGCCCTGTCGCTGATTCAACAGCTGTCTCCTCTGCTAACGCCTCCTACGATGGCAATGCTCTTATCTTAAAAGGACAGGTCATACTCGATCACGGCCTTGGAAAAATGAAAGCAGAAGAAGCCGTCTTAGAAAGACAGGAAGTGGGAAAAGAGTTTCCCTTTTCTTTTATTCGTTTGCGCAAAGACGTTCTCTTATCGCTCAGTCACGATGCGACTCTTTCTTGTGATACAGCAGATCTTGATTTTGTCAGCTTAAAAGGACATATCACAGGCAACGATAGACTTTGCTACACGGACTCCCTTAAAAGAAAAAAAGGAGGCAAAACCCTTTTCTGCCTTACAAGTAAACGCGCAGATCTAGATCTTTCTAAACAAGAAGAAGATGAGCAAAAACCCCATTACGATGTTGCCTCCCTACTCGCGCAAGATGCTGTAGAATTTGAGTATGATCAGAAATATACTCTCCATGCAGATACAGCACTCTACCGCAAACTCCAAAACCATGTCTCTGCAAAGCGCTACCAAGAAGGCGGGCTCTGCAAATGCACCTATGATACTAACCAAATTGAAGCAGAGACAATGGACGCAGATCTAGCTCTTTCAGAACTCTCCATGCTACGCCCCCAAGGAACCCTTCACTCTCTTCTTAACTCACCTAATCCTGCGCTATTTTCTTCTGACACGCTCCTATGGAATCACCTCAACAATACCCTGCTACTTAAGGGACACGTTCATCTGCAAGACCCTTCTCTTGGTGAAGTTTTTGCAGACAATGAAATGCAACTTACGCAAGTAAAAAATCAACTCTCTTCCATCAAAACACAGGGGAAAACCACGGTCAACTATTTGAACGCGCACAAGCTCACCTGCTTTGGAACCATAGACATCAATCAGAAAAAACTTAAGGCAACTCTCTTTAGTCCCATTGTAGATGGAGTCACACCGCACAACCTGCAACTCTCTTATCAAGAAGAGGAAGCTACCATCTTTGCAGACACCGGACACATTGAATACACAGCCATCAACAATACTTTCCAGCCGATATCGATTTCTCTTAAAGGCAACGTTTACCTCTTTTCCCATGATGCAAATAAACCCCTTGCATATGGCATCACTGATAGACTCACGTACTCACCCACTACAAGAACATTTATCTTGAGTGCAGATCCCGGCAAAAAAGTTATTTTTATCAACGAAGAAGAAAACCTACGCCTCAGCGCGCATGAAGTGCACGTAACAGAAGATCCTTCTACAAAAAAACAAACCGTCAAAGGCATTGGCAATGTCCAGTTAACCCTCTCCTCTGAAGAAGAAGCCTTGATGCAAAAAATCTTAAACCTTTCAAAAAAAATACCATGAAAACAATTTTAAAAGTAAAGAACCTCGCTAAAGGATATAATGGCAAGCCCATTGTGAATAACCTCTCCTTCGAAGTCGGTAAAGGAGAAGTTGTCGGCCTTCTTGGCCCTAATGGCGCTGGCAAAACAACAGCCTTCTACATGACAATCGGTCTTATCCGCCCCGACGATGGTCACGTATTTTTTAATGGGCAGGAAGCCACCCAACTTCCCATACACGCAAGAGCAAAACTGGGCATGGGCTACCTTGCGCAAGAACCTTCTGTCTTTCGCTCATTAACCGTCGAAGAAAACATCTTAGCCATATTAGAAACACTTCCTATCTCTAAAGCTGAAAGAGAACATCGCCTCAAAAGCCTCCTCAAAGAACTACACCTAGAAAAACTTGCCAAGAAAAAAGCAAGCCACCTCTCAGGAGGAGAAAGAAGACGCCTTGAAATCACAAGAGCCCTTGTCACAGAGCCCTCCCTTCTCCTGCTCGATGAACCCTTTGCCAACATCGACCCCATCAGCGTAACCGATGTAAAAAACATGATCCGCCTCCTCAAAAATAAGGGGATCAGTATTTTAATCACCGACCACAACGCAAGGGAGATTTTCTCCATCGTTGACCGCAGCTACCTCATGCGTGAAGGCAAAATTCTCATCTCCGGAACCGTCGATGAACTCCTTGCAAATAAAGACGCAAGACGCTTTTATTTTGGGGAAGACTTTAAACTCTAAAATACTATGGAATATTCGCCGAGCCAGATCGAACAAAGAACGAAATTTGCTTTCATAGGCTACCGCCTTGCAAGTGTTCCCTTCTGGTGCATGCTCGCTGTACTCACCGTCATCCTTTATGAGACAATGCACATCACTCCTTTCCAAATCATGTGCCTTGTCATCATTAAACCGATGTCTGCTCTTTTTGCACCTTACTGGAGCCACCATATCCATGAACGGCCTGATAGAGCCCTATCGAACCTTGCCTGGGGCAACATCCTCCGCTATCTCCCTTTCCTATTTGTTCCTTGGATAAACTCTCCTTGGATTGTCATCCTATCTTTTGGTCTCTACATGATGTTTTGTAGAGGAGGATTCACGGTATGGATAGAAACCATTAAAAACAATATGCCTGTAGCCTCCCGCGAGCGCCTGATGAGTTTTAGCTCAGCTCTTGATTATGGGCTCACAGCTATTCTTAGCCTTGTTTTAGGACCTATGTTGGATAAAAACCCTGAGTCATGGCGCTATCTTTTTCCAGCAGGTGCAGCCTTTGGTCTTATCTCCACCTTCCTACTCTACCGCATTCCCCCTTCTGCCAGCAAAATCCCTTCCACAGCTCCCTACAAAATAGATCTTCTAACGCCCTGGAAAAAATCATGGGCACTCGTTAAAAAAGATGTCAATTTTGCAAATTTTCAAGTTGGATTTATGTTAGGTGGCGCAGGGCTTATGATCCTACACTCGGTAACGCCCATGTTCTTTGTCGATGTTTTACAACTCTCTTACACCAAAATACTCACAGCAACTACCATCATCAAAAGCCTAAGCTACGTGCTAACAACACCCTTATGGGTGAGACTCTTCCGTAAAATCAACATCTACTACTTCTGTGGCCTTGTCACCATCCTCACCACTCTATTTCCCTTCCTCCTTCTCAGCGCCCAGTTGCACATCCTACTTTTGTATTCTGCCTACGCCATCTACGGCATCATGCAGGCTGGTAACGAATTTGCCTGGAACATGTCGGGGCCCATTTTTTCCAAAGAACAAGACAGCACCATCTTTGGCAGCACGAATGTCCTTGCTGTCGGCATCAGAAGCTGCCTCATCCCTCCTCTTGGCACGCTCCTCTACACACTCACTAACTTCTCCGCTGTCATGATCGCAGGAGCTCTCCTTGGGCTCTTAGCTACCACGCACTTCATGCGCTACGGCGCCTCTCTCAAAACCGAGAAAGAGCCAGCGTAGAATACCTTACGCTCTTAACATTTTATCAGTCAGATTCGTAATAATCAGAAGAGTCTTCATCGGAACTTGCTACAAAATAATACTCTTCGAGGCCAGGCAATGATCCATCTTGAGAAGCAGGTATATCCGTTTCAATTTTATATTCTTTTTTTCTCGGATCTTTCAAAAATACACTCGCATTCTCTAATGTCGCCTCAATTGGCCATGGGTGTGCTTTTTCAAAGATAAATTCTCGGTGTTTTCCCTTTCCTTCATAGGGTGTTAACGTACCTGTTTTTAAATGCCGATATCCGGGATAGCGTTCTGTTCCAAAAACTCTTTTTCGAATTAGCCGATATCCTGCCTGAGTTGCTCCCAAAACAATGGGGTTTTCTCTTTGCCTTACTTTCGAATAATCGCCCGCTTTTTGTATAAGTGTAACATGAATACGATCTCCCAAAAGCTGCAGGAAAGAAGCTGACATAAAAAATGTAGGCATGACATCCTTAAATTTTTCTCTTTCTTCCTCATCTGTTCCTCCAAAAGGGCAATTCCACTGAATACGTTTAAATCTTTGCCCTTGAAAAACTTCATGAATCTTTTGCGCATCAACACAGAAATGTACAGTAACACCCCGCGATCTTAAGGCCTCTATCCTTTTAATAACTGAGTCTTCTTTAGGGAGTAATAATTCTGTTGCTGTAATCGCAGACGCTAATTTTGAATGAGTTCCTTCGTGTTTGTTAAGCAAAGCCTCTGTATAGGAGAAATCTGCTTCCCCAATGATCAATCGGTTTTTGCATGTTTTTTCTTTTAGCCCTACTAATCTTGAAGGATCCTTTTTAAGAAAAACTTCTCTTTTTAGTTTTTTATGAGGCGAATTTTCAAGATAGGAAGAAAACACTTTAAAAGGTTCGTCAACATCTGATAAACGCTTATTAGCCTTTGAATAGTAACGACGAGCCCGGTAAAGGTCATTGGATTTCAGAGCGGATTGTAAAGCTGATAAACACACTTGGCTTCGTTTGCCAGCGTCTGATTCCGGTTTGTAAAGATCAATCAACGCCTCATAACGACGCCAACTATCAGGAAAATTTCTTAATTCTAGCTTTAATTTCTCAATCTCATGTCTTGTATCGGGAAGATCCTTAAGCTTTGGCTTTAAAATTGCAATATGATCGTTAAATTGCGCAGCCACTGAACCATCAACAAGCTCTATCAAAGAGATAACAGATCGATCACCTGCAATAGAAACAGTGCAGAGACACTCTCCTTTTTTATTAATAAAATGAATGTCAAAATGCTCAGAATACTCAGAATCCATTGAGTTCGTTGCATACACAATAGATTCATCAGACAATATAGCAAAAGCAGTTATATCCACATCGCTCTTTTGAGGTGCCGTCCGAACCACCTTAAATTCTTGTAATGAAAAAAAACCGATTGTCTTTTCCCTTTTATATTCGGAGACAGAACATATCAAATTGCCTTCTAAAAACAATACTTTCGGATCATAGGATTGATCCGGAAATTGAGATATTCCAAATTCGATAGAAACCTCTGTTTCCAGATCCTTAAGAACAACATTATTTGGATCGGATATCAGAACTTTTGCCTTTGTATTTGCAACGTGCGTTAAAGAAGCCTGCAGAGGAATACCAAATTCCCTGTTTTGCCAGGTCTTATTTATAGAGTCAAATGTATAAACAATAATTGCTTCCTGTTTCGAACAGGCCAGCTTAGTATCCCACCCACACAAAAACTCTTTACCTTCCACATCTATATCAACTTTTTGCTCTGTGACTAGATCAAACACAATAAAAGAAGCTTCCCAAGGCCTAGTCTTAAGAATGTAAAAATTATCGAAAAGCGGAATAATCTCTCCAATCTCCTTACCGATAGGTGTTTTAACAACTCTATCACCAATAGCCAAGTTTCCTTTACTATCACCTACTATCAACTCTCCTGCTTGATCCTCTGCTAAAGCGGTAATTTTGCCAGTTTTATAAAGCGTTCTGTTACACCGATTTTGGATGTAATCCCACGTAGTCACAGTATTGAATGTAGCATAGCTAATTGTGCCGTTTGCTCTTACCATGTGAGAGCTTCCTCCTTGAGAAAGCAGCAATGTATGCTCTTGTATCTCCCATTCTTTTTTATCATTTGAAATAGGCTTAAAATGAATCTGCCCCTTTTCGAAAACAGTCTCCATATGAAAATTACGCATCAACCGCGCAATTTTTACATCAGAGGAGCAACTCCAACTGCTTGTAAATTCTGGCAGACAAGCACGGACAAGAGTCCGATGATCGGGCCATCTACCAAAAATACCACCTTTGTCATTCTTAAGAAATTGAACAGTCCCATCGATTAAAGGCGAGCAGCCAATAGGTGTTAGAGCAGCCATAAAAACCTCCAAATATTTTGTGCCTGTGCGTACAAAGAAAAAAAGAGTTTGACACTTTGTGTATAAAAATATCTACCATTTATTTGCGGAAGGGAATTTTTGTGACAAAAAAACTTAATCTTCGCCTATCTGACATCTTTCTTATTGTTAAGGATAGAGAAAAATTTAACACAATTTTAACATGCGAAGATCTTTCCAAATAATTTGTGTTGCGCGAGTTTTGGAAATACAGTAAAAGCATAAAAACACAAGCACTCTGGGTCAAAAGTTTTTACTGTTTTTAAACAGAGAGTGCTAGCAATTTAGATAGTAGGAATCATCATGCTAAACTTTCGAAAGCTTAAACAAGATTTCTCTTCCAACGTCGTGAAAGATGGGAAAGATTTGTTTGACAAACAAAAAGTTGTCTCTGCCAAAATTCTGCATTTGGACAACCGCGTTGTAAGAATTTGCGGAAGAGTGCAAGGACAGTATGAAAACCATTATGAAAGCCAAATCGAAATTGACAGGATTGATTGTGAGACAATCGACTCTGATTGTGACTGTCCGTATAACCATGATTGTCAACATTTAGCGGCTCTACTTTTTTTTCTAGAAGAAAAGTTAGACGAGATTATGGTAAACTATTCCAAAGAAACAAATTTCGATGACTTGGCCAATAAAAGCGACCTGAATCAAGAGCAGAAACAAGAGCTCATCGAAAAGTTTAAAGAAGCAAAAACAAAACAAACACAAAAAGAAGAAGAGTTATACCAGAAACAAGTGCTACAAGAATACATTGCCTCTTCAGAACTACTTGCGACCTCCCCGTTTTTCAAACCTGCTAATAAGCATGAACTCGATAAAGCGGAAGCTGCCTTTATTTTTACAACACCAGCTACGCTCCCTGCTAACGTGCCCGTAGAAGTTCAAATCGCACTCAGACTTCCTTCCAGATCAAAACCTCTACACATCCCTTACCTTAAAAAATTTCTCGAAGCCATCAGATATAGTGAACCTATTTTTATCGGAAGCAAACGGTATTGCTTTGCACTTGATTCTTTCCAACCTGCACAAAGAGAAATTATTAAAATGCTCCTTGACCAGGCGCGTTTTCAAGAGCAACCGAGCTCAGAAAAAGGGTACCGCATCGGACAAATCGATGTAGAACTCTTTGGAATTATTCTTGCACAAGTTTTTGCATCAGCCTACTCCGCTTTATCAGAGCGCAACTTTTCCCAAGAAGATGAACTTCCCCTACTACCTGGTTTATACGAAGGAAGCCTAGAAAATCCGATGCGCTTTTCTTGCCAGCCAGCTGCATTAAAATTTGTCATTGAGTACATGAAACCACCTGTATCCAAGATCTTACTCAATCCGATGATCATGCTAGATCAAAAAGCAATCACCGTTGAAGAAGCCAAGCTGCTTGAATGCGTAAAACCTGGAATGCTATGTCTCAACACCTACTATAACTTCGGGCCTCAGATCACACGAACCCATTTAAAAAATTTAAGACCGATCAGAGATATGACCATTCCAGAGCCTCTCTTCGGATCTTTTGTTGAAAATGCAATGCCAGAACTTGCTCTCTTTGCGCAGATTGAAAATAGCCAGGCGATTGAATCCTTTGTCACCCTTCCATTTGTAACACCTGTCAAAGCAACCTGTGACATTGTCTACCTAGATGGAGAATTAGAAGCCTCTCTCTTCTTCCACTATGACGGTCAAAATATTCCAGGCGCTCCTAGCAAACTCTCTTATGAAGACGTCGGTTCTTTTGTCTCCAACCAAGGAATTTTGGCACGTAACCTCGTAGAGGAAAGAAAAATTATCGAAGATCTTTTCCAGGACTTTATCTTTAACGCAGACGATGGCATCTACATTGCCAAATCTGAAAAGAAAATCGTAGAGTTCATGACAGACATTATTCCGCGCAATCAAGAAAGAGTGCAGTTCAACTGCCCTCAAAATCTGCTCGATCAGTTCATCTACGATCAAACCCAATTCTCTCTCCATCTCAATGAGACTCAACGCATCGATATCTACGAAATAGAGCTCACCGTAAAAGGAGCTATGAAAGGCGTGAAAATGGATCTATTGTGGGAGTGCATCGCCTCCAAACGCGCCTTCATCGAAATCGAATCGACGCGTGGAAAAACAAAAAAACCAGGCGAAAGCAGTAAAATGCCTAAAATTCTCGTGCTTGACCTTGATATTACAGGCGCTATTTTCCAGTTGTTTGATGAACTAGGCATCACCGTTCTTGACAATCACAAGTTAGAAAGACCGCTTTGGAGTCTTGCAAATATCGATGCTTCCCATTTCGAAGGCTTGCCTGTTGAATACAAAATTGCAAATAGGCTCGTTGAAATCCGCAAACAAATGATCGGGGAAGAAGAGCTCTCCTTCTCACCCATCCCAGAAGAAATCCAAGCAACGCTTCGTAGCTATCAAAAAGAAGGGGTTAATTGGGTTGAAAGACTCCGCATGATGTATCTCAACGGTATTTTAGCAGATGACATGGGTCTTGGAAAAACCCTCCAAGCCATTGTTGCAATCACTCAGTACCGCAGAAATCATAAAGCGCTCTCTCTTATTGTATGCCCTACATCTTTGCTCTATAATTGGAAAGAAGAGTTCTCCAAGTTTAATCCAGAACTTACAGTCCTTATTGTAGATGGCATACCTTCTGCACGTAAACGCCTCATTGAAAATATTGCCAAGTACGATGTCATCATCACTTCTTATACACTTTTGCAAAAAGACGTTGAAAGTTATAAACAAACCAGATTTGGCTATGTGATTCTCGATGAAGCCCAACACATTAAAAATCGTGGAACGCGCAACGCAAAATCTGTCAAGATGGTCCAAGCAGATCACCGCTTAATTCTCTCAGGTACTCCGATAGAAAATTCTCTTGATGAACTATGGAGCCTTTTTGACTTCTTGATGCCAGGCTTCCTTAGCTCGTACGACAGGTTTCTTGAGAAATATATCCGCGTATCTGGTGCAGAACTCACAAAAAATCTCGAGTATCTCCGCAAAAAAGTCTCCCCCTTTATCCTGCGCCGCATGAAGTCAGATGTTCTCAAAGACCTCCCACCTGTCTCAGAAATCGTCTACCACTGCCAACTCAGCGACATTCAGCAAGAGCTCTACAGATCTTATGCTCAATCCGCACGAGATGAACTCGTTAAACTCGTTGAGCGCGATGGGTTCGATAGAGTCCAGATCCACGTCCTTGCAACACTCACAAGGCTCAAACAAATCTGCTGCCACCCCGCTATCTTTGCCAAAGAAAAAGCTGAAATGGGCGACTCATCCAAATACGACATGCTTGTGGAACTATTGCAAACACTCATTGAGGGTGGTCACAAAACCGTTATCTTCAGCCAATACACCCGCATGCTTCAAATCATGCGCGATGACTTTGAGCACCGCAACATCCGCTTTGCATACCTCGACGGATCATCTAAAAACCGCTTAGAAATTGTTAAAAAATTTAATGAAGATGCCTCCATCCCCGTCTTCCTAGTTTCTTTAAAAGCCGGCGGTACAGGTCTTAACCTCGTTGGGGCAGATACCGTGATTCACTATGACATGTGGTGGAACCCTGCCGTTGAAAACCAAGCAACAGACCGCGTTCATCGTATGGGTCAAAAGAAAAATGTATCCGCCTACAAGCTCATTACCCTAGGTACCATTGAAGAAAAAATCGCAGAAATGCAGAAACGGAAAAAAGGATTGGTCAAGAAAGTGGTAAGTTGCGATGATGAAGCCATTGCAAAACTAACATGGGAAGACGTTCTTGAACTTCTTCGAACTTAAACTATTATGAACAAAAAAAACTCTTTCAAATCATTTACTGACGGCGGCCGCACATTTTTTAGAAAATTCGGAAAACTCTCTGGTTTTTTCTCAAGCGATATTGGAATTGACTTAGGCACTGCTAACACGCTTGTCTACGTCCGAGGAAAAGGGATTGTGCTCGCAGAACCGTCTGTTGTTGCCGTAGATTCTCAAACCAATGAAGTATTAGCTGTCGGCCACAAGGCAAAAGCGATGCTTGGGAAAACCCCTCGTAAAATCCATGCCGTCCGTCCTATGAAAGATGGCGTAATTGCCGATTTTGAAATTGCCGAAGGGATGATTAAAGTGCTCATCAAAAGAGCCACTCCCTCTCGCAGCATCTTCCGCCCTAAAATTTTAATTGCCGTTCCCTCTGGCATCACAGGCGTTGAGAAAAAAGCCGTCGAAGACTCTGCTCTAAGAGCCGGCGCCCAAGAAGTGATTCTCATCGAAGAACCCATGGCAGCAGCGATCGGCGTTGACCTCCCTGTTCATGAACCTGCAGCCAGTATGATTGTTGACATCGGCGGCGGAACAACAGAAATTGCTATCATTTCCCTTGGCGGTATCGTCGAATCAAGATCTCTACGTATTGCCGGCGATGAGTTTGATGAGTGTATCATCAACTACATGCGCAGAACCTATAACCTCATGATCGGGCCAAGAACTGCTGAAGACATCAAAATGACCATCGGGTCTGCTTACCCTCTCGGTGACCATGAACTTGAAATGGAAGTCCGCGGCCGTGACCAAGTAGCAGGTCTTCCCATCACCAAAAGAATCAACTCCGTTGAAATCAGAGAATGCCTTGCAGAACCGATACAACAGATCATTGAAAGCATCAAACTTACCCTAGAAAAGTGCCCTCCAGAACTTGCAGCTGACCTTGTCGATCGCGGCATGGTGCTAGCAGGTGGCGGCGCTCTCATCAAAGGTCTAGATAAAGCGCTCATCAAAGAAACAGGCCTCTCCGTCATCATAGCCCCTAATCCTCTTTTAGCCGTTTGTCTTGGCACAGGAAAAGCCCTCGAGTATCTTGACAAGTTCAAGAAACAAGGCTCTTTAGTTTGAAGCTTCGTCTGAGTTAGAAGAAATGGTCCGACTAAGAAAAGAAGGTACTCGCCGGCGAGAGTCCTTCGCTCTATCTTGGGTTCTCTCACCATGTTGATAATAGACATCTGGAAAGCCGGGTGGCGGTGAATGAGAAGTACCGCGTGAGATAGCCTCGGGCTGCCTTCTCTCTTTGAGGACGGCGGCTACTAAGAGCGCTTCAGTTGTCTTTTCTTCTGCTTCCAGTCATTCCAACTGCTCTAAGGGCTCATAAAGAAACAACTTCCCAATCTTAGACTACGCGAAAGCCCCGCGGCTACGCGATCGCAAGGGAGTCAGTATTAATAATACGGACTCCCTTGCGATCGCGTAGCCGCGGCAACTTTGGCGCAGTCTAAGATGCGGAAGTTGTTTTTTTACGAGCCCTAAGCTCTTCTTCCTGTTTTTTTACTATACCGCGCCCGTTTAAGTTTTGTGAAAATTAAAGGGGTTCAGAGTGCGCCTATTTTTCAATGATCAGGGGAAGCCGCATATTGGGAAATATACCCGACGAGTGCCCATTAAAAAAGCAATTAAAAAATAAAAACTACGCCATTAACATGCAAATTATTAAATTAATTACATTGTTTTAAATAAATAACACTACATACAACTATGTTTTTATTGCATAATTACACGTGCCTCACATAAACTATACGCAACTTTATTAAATTAATAACATAGGACAATACATTATTATGGAAAAAACAGTTTATTCTACACAAATAGCACCTCAAATACATAGTTCAACAGACATACCGCCTGCAATAAATAAACTACCTGACGACATATTGTTGCACATACTTTCATTGGTCATCCAGCCTTCTTACAAACCTGGTCAGCTCATCAATAGAGCAGAACTATTAGAAAATGCATTTCTAACTCGTGATGTATCTTTAACTTGCAAATTGTTTTATACCCTGATCGGTCAGCTAAAAAAACTAGTCTTCTTAGACAGAATAAGCGTGCTAGGCCACAGCGCTTTTCTATCATCTTCTATAAGACCCCTAAACTTTTATGTCTACAGTCAGGCTTTTTCCAGCTATGAGAAAGCAAATAGCTATTACACGCAATCTTTTCAAGAGTTGTTGGAAAAAACACAAACACTTTTCCCCACACGCTTAGATATTGGACCTGATGCACAAATGGGGATTATCCAAAGAATAAATTCACTACACATTTATAATCTTATTATATTCAATATTAATGCCCCTTACGCACCTGTTAGCGAAATAGATAATGAGACCATTAAAACACTCATGAGCACCCACTCTGATGCCATTCACAATCTCTTTACAGATTGTGAATTTTTGACCCTGTTATTACGCACTTCCTCTTTTGTTCCAAAGGTATTCGTAGAACTTATTTTTGCAACTGCACGTGAAAATCAAAGCCTTTTTCAGAATACATTAGAACTAGCAGCTAGATTCTCCCATCCAGAAGTTGTTTGTTTTATGGTATCTCACAATTCAACACTGCCCATAAAAAGACGTTTCGTTATATCAAAGATGACACCATCTGCTTCCTCCAGCACACCAAGATGCTTAAGCGGCCCGTTACTTCCTACTCAGCAAACACTCTCCGCGCTCCCCCCGAAAAAAAGCTCTTATAATGTCCATTCAACCAATTTTCAAGCTAGTGTAACAGGTCTATATGAAAACAATATAGACACCCTTATAAAGGACTTTACCTTCTGCTGTACAGAAAGCAACCAGGAGACTGAAGCCAATGATCGGGCTATTTTAACAATAAGAGCCCTATTAACTTTCGCAAATCAACTCCATGTTGGCCAATGGGTACAATTACTCAGGCTTTGCAAAGGAAAGAGAGAAGAACCATTATTAAAACAACTGCTGGAAGCTCTAGTTGTGTCTTATCCCTTGCTACGAGCAAAAGAAGAGATAGACATGCAAGGTCTGCATACTATCTTTGAAAGGATTGTTTTTGATGCAATCCTATGGAAAAACGCAGCCCTCATTGGTATGCTTAAAAAAGTATTACCCCAAGATATTTTAGTAAGATCCGTGGATGCTATCAAGGCTTACTTTGCAAAGGACCCCACCTTTGCTGTCATTTTTCCACCCTTTGAGCTCTTCATAGCAGAGCACGTTCTTAGTTGAATTTTTACCCCTTCGATGGCACATTGTAAATTATGGATGTGCCTTCTAAGATTAAAAGTTTTATCGATGCAACTGTCAAACTCTGTAAACCCCTGTCTGTTCATATCTGTGATGGATCAGAGAAAGAGTACGCCTATCTTACACAAGAGCTTGTCAAGAAAGGCACCTTTGTTCCCTTAGAGCGCCCAGATAGCTTTTGGTGCCATTCTACACCCGATGATGTAGCGCGCCTTGAAGGCTCTACCTTTATTTGTTCGAAAAGTCCAGAAGATGCAGGCCCCACAAATAACTGGAAAGACCCCCAAGAGATGCACGCTCTTCTTCTTACATTATTTTCAGGATGCATGGAAGGAAGAACCCTTTATGTCATTCCCTTCTGCCTAGGGCCCCTCTCATCTCCTTATGCACGCTTTGGCGTGCAACTCACAGATTCTGCCTATGTCGCTTGCAGCATGAAAATCATGACACGTATGGGAAAAGACGTCCTTAAACTTTTAGAAACCAAAGATTTTATCCCGTGTGTTCACTCTGTCGGAGCTCCTCTTAAAAAAGGAGAAAAAGACACCCCGTGGCCCTCTAACCCTCAAAAATATATCGTACATTTTCCTGAAGAGCCCAGCGTCTGGTCTTTTGGAAGTGGCTATGGCGGCAACGCACTTTTAAGTAAAAAATGTGTGGGCCTGCGCATTGCATCTACCCTAGGACGAAAAGAAGGTTGGCTTGCAGAACACATGCTCATTTTAGGCATTACAAACCCTCAGGAAGAGAAGAAATATTTCGTGGCCTCTTTCCCCAGCGCCTGCGGCAAAACAAATCTCGCGATGCTAAAGCCCATTCTACCCGGATGGAAAATAGAGTGTGTAGGAGATGATCTTGCTTGGCTGCACATAGGACCAGACGGAAGATTACATGCCATTAATCCAGAATTTGGCTTCTTTGGAGTTGCTCCCGGAACTTCCCTAAAATCTAATCCCAATGCCATGAAGACCATTGAAAAAAACACCCTCTTTGTTAATACAGCACTCGTAGATCATAAAGAAGTGTGGTGGGAAGGATTAGACACAAAAGAGTTAGAAGATCACTCTGTTATTGATTGGCAAGAAAACCCCTGGACTCCAGGCTCTAAGACTCCCGCCTCTCAACCTAACGCCCGGTTTACAGCACCCCTATCTCAATGTCCCATCATCGATCCCAACTGGAATAATCCCCAAGGCGTTCCTATTTCGGCAATTATCTTTGGAGGAAGAAGATCATCCCTTGTACCACTTGCTTGCCAATCATTTAACTGGGAGCACGGCGTCTTCTTCGGCGCAAGCATGTGTTCTGAGACAACAGCTGCAGCCCAAGGAGAACTAGGAAAACTGCGCCATGATCCTTTCGGCATGCTACCTTTTTGCGGCTACAACATGGGAGATTATTTTGCCCACTGGCTTGATATGGCAAAGCAAACATCTCCTGACAAATTGCCTCTTATTTTTTCTGTGAACTGGTTTCGTAAGGATCACGATGGAAAATTCCTATGGCCGGGTTTTGGTGAGAACACGCACGTTTTGAAATGGATTTTTGAGCGCACATCTCTCGTTGCTAAAGCGCAAACATCTCCCATAGGTTACCTTCCTGAAAAAGGACTCTTTCAACCCCCAGAGCTTACCAGCCTCGACATTCCCCTCTATTTACAAGAAATGGAAAGACTGCAAAACTACTTTTCTACTTTTGGAAAACATTTCCCCCACGCCCTACAAGAGCAACTGAAAAATATATGCGCCTCCTTATCCAAAGAGTTAAACAAGCAAGTGTAACAGTTGAAGGAAAAATCGTAGCTGATATTGGCGTTGGCGCTCTTGTATTTTTTGGCGCGCATAAAAATGACACCCGTGAGCAAACAACATGGCTTGCACAAAAACTTCTCTCCTTAAGAATTTTCCCAAACGATCAACAAAAAATGCACTTATCTCTTCAAGACATCCAAGGATCTGTGCTTATCGTCTCACAGTTTACTCTCTATTGCTCTTGTCAAGAAGGCAGAAGACCTGACTGCTCAAGTGCTGCTCCCGCGCAACTCGCTGAGCCTCTCTACAACAAATTTGTAAACGAAGTCAAACAAGGCATACAAAATACCCAAACAGGCATCTTTGGCGCATACATGGATGTGAGCCTCATCAATGATGGGCCGCTCACGTTTACCATTGATGCGCCTTGACCTACATTAAAGTTTCAAGAGCTTCTTTTTGCTCTGCGTGTGCAAGCGAGCAAACCGCATACAATGGTCTAGAGTCAATTTTTTCAAATATGGAATAGTTTTGTGCAGAAAAACGGATACCGTAGGGTGTTGTAGAATGAGACTCAAGGAAGAGATGCATACTTTTTAAAGTTCTTCCATCTCCACTTTTAACTTCAATAGGAATGATTGCTTGGTTAAACTCATAGATAAAATCAACTTCAGCCATGCTGCTTTTTTCAGCTCGCCTCCAAAAGAAAAGATCACTTTTTCTTGTAGGATGAGAGTAACATAACAGTTCCTGCCCCACAAAGGCTTCCGCCATTGTACCCCGATTTACAAATTCTATTCCCGGCTTTGAAAACCAGGTAGACAGATCAAACCCAAGACCTGCTTGAGTAAGCGCAACATCAACTAAAATAACTTTAAACCATTCAAGATTGACCTCTGCTCCCAGCGGCAATCCATTACCCGCAGTGTGCTGGATTTTATGAATGACATTAGCTTTACAAAATAGATCAAGACAAGGAGCTAATTCTCTTTTACGGTATTCTCCATGAATATTTTTGTACTGAAATTGCTCTCCGATGAAAAAGGGAATCTGATTATAGAGAACATCGAGGTATTTTATTTGATGCTTACTGGCATACTTCTCAAAATCTTGCCGATATGAGGAAATTAAGTTGTGATGCGCTTGAAAACTTCCCTTAGGATTTTTTGATTCGACCCATGCCGCAACAGCCTCAGGCATACCACCAATTGCAAGGTATTGCCCTACAAACTCCATAATCCTGAGATGCGTCCTTTCAGGAAAAGGTGTATTTTTAGTATTACCTAAAATCAACTTAACAAGTGCGGATTGGCCACAAGCTGCTAAAAATTCTATAAAAGACAATGGAAATACGTACATACTAGATACGCGCCCGACAGGCAATCCTACTTTTTCTAAGGCAAAATCAAAAAGAGATCCCGCTGCAATCACATGAAGAGAAGGCATGAGCTCAAAGAAATAACGAAGAGCAATAATTGCTTCAGGAGCTTCTTGAATCTCATCAAAAAAAAGAAGCGTTTTACCTGGTGTAATCTCTCCTTGGCCAATGTAGGCTGATAAATCTTCTATAATCCTTTTTGGATCAAGATCTTTTTCAAAGATAGGCCGTGCATCTTTGGCAAGTTCAAAATTAACTTCGACTATTTGCTCAAAATGAGCTCCTAGCTTGCGTACAGCATGTGTTTTGCCGACCTGGCGCGCTCCACGAATGAGCAAAGGTTTACGATACTTATCGTCTTTCCAACTTTTAAGATGCCAATCGATCAACCTTTTAAACATGCAACCTCTCATTCCATGGTCATATTACAAGGTAATTATTTCAGTAAAATGGTCGAAAAGCAAGGCAATTAACCTAACCATCTAACAGATAATATGTTAGCATCATTTTATGGACATAAAAATGGCTAAAAAGAGGGTGTTTTTTGAGCCTCATGGTCAAAAGGAAAGGATATAAATGATGTATCATGGTCGAAATACAAACCATTCCCGTCTTGTATAGACGGGAACGATATTTAGTGAGAGCAGCTGCAAGAAGAGCAAGATTTAGAGAAGATCTCTTTTGGTTTAAAGAAAAAAGAGATTTCAATCTTGGCATTCTCTTCGCTATCAGAACCGTGAACGGCGTTACGATCGATGCTTTCTGCAAAATCTTTACGGATAGTGCCAGCTTCTGCATCTTTTGGGTTAGTTGCTCCCATGATTTGTCTATTTTTCAAAACAGCGTCTTCACCTTCGAGGACAGTCACAAGAACAGGTCCTTCTGTCATGAAAGTTACGAGGTCGTTGTAAAAAGGTCTTTTAGCATGCACAGCATAAAAAGCTTGCGCTTCTTCTTTTGTAAGCCAGGCCATACGAGCTGCTACAATTTTAAGTCCTGCTTTTTCAAAGCGGGCTAAAATTTCTCCAATGTGCTTGCCTTTAACAGCATCTGGTTTAACGATCGAAAGTGTTTTTTGTTTTGTCATAATACCATTCCTTTTTTTAGCGAACCGTAGTATACTGTTTTACTAGATTTTTTGTCGATGGATACCAATGACTGCCTACGGAAATTACCCCGATTTAACACGTGTTAAAAAGATCCTTGCCATCAAGCTACGCCATCATGGAGATGTCTTACTGTCATCTCCTGTTTTTACAAATTTAAAAAAAAATCTTCCCGAGGCGCAGGTAGATGCTTTTGTTTATAAAGACACGCTTCCCATCCTAGAGGGGCACCCAGCGATCTCTAACTTCTTTTTGTATGATAGAGGATGGAAAAAACTCTCTTTTCTAGGAAAAATCAAAAAAGAACTTTCTCTTTTTAGAGAGATCAGAAAAAATAACTACGATCTAGTGATTAACCTTACAGAGGGAGACAGAGGGGCACTTGCAGCTTTATTCTCAGGAGCAAAAATACGTGTCGGTATAGATCCTGAAAAAAATGGCTTTTTAGGAAAGAAACTGATCTACACCCATATTGTTAAAAACTGTAAAACACCCAGACACACGGTAGAAAAAAATCTAGATGCTCTTCGCAAAATAGGCTTATTTCCTAAAGAAGAAGAAAGAGCTTTAACATTTCATATTCCACCTAAAGCAGTAAAAGAAGTTGAGACTCTTCTACAAGAAGTAAAAGTACTGCCAAAAAATTATATCCTTATTCATCCTGTTTCTAGATGGCGCTTTAAGTGCTCGCCTCCTTCTCTCATTGCAAATCTCATCAAACACCTACACGCGCAAAAAAAAACCATTGTGCTCTCATCAGGTCCCGATACTGTCGAGATGGAAATGTTAGAAGAGATCATCAAGCTCTCTCCTCCTGGCTCAACGATTAACCTTGGAGGAAAAGTTTCTCTGAAGGGTCTTGGCGCTCTTATTCAATTAAGTGAATGTGTGATCTCTGTTGACTCTGTTCCCTTGCACATCGCCTCAGCTCTTAAAGCGCCGCTTGTTGTGCTGTTTGGGCCTTCTTGCGAGCGTAATTGGGGTCCGTGGATGCACCCTCAAAGCAGAGTTGTATCCAAAACTATCTCTTGCAGACCCTGCCATATGGATGGATGTGGAGGAAGTAAAATGAGCGACTGCCTCTATTCACTTCCCTTAAAAAACATTCTCACAGCTGTTGAAGATTTATCGAGTCAATGAAAAAAAACCATTTATCAGAACTGACAATAGACATCTTTGCTGACCTTGGATTAAAAAATGCTGAGGAGCTCAAAGCTCGTTCTGATCTTATATCGGAAGTGTTTAGGATGATTCGCAAAAGCAAACTTAGTCAAAAAAAAGTCGCTTATGACTGGAAAAATCAACGCCTTTAACCACGACACCTTGACAAGCTATCTTGCTTCTATGCAGAGCGCTTAACAAAAGGAGGCACTTTATCGACAACGCACTCTTTATCGACAATGACTTCTTTGATCGTAGGATCTGAAGGAGCTTCAAACATAATGTTCAATAATATGCCTTCCACAATCATGCGAAGAGCTCTTGCCCCTGTGCCTGCTTCTTTGGCTTTTTCTGCCATAGCTCTTAAGGCATCTTCGGTAAACTTGAGAGTGATGTTCTCTTCTTGGAAGAGTCTTTCGTATTGTTTTGTAATCGCATTCTTAGGCTCAGAAAGAATCTTGACAAGGTCTTCGATGGTCAATTCATTACAATTGACAATACTATTAAACCTGCCAATGAATTCAGGGATGAGTCCAAATTGAATGAGATCTCCTGGCTCTACTTTAGAAAGGAGGTAATTGGTTTCGTGGATATCGAATGTGGCTGTCTCTGCTGCATCAAATCCGATCGTGCTTTTACCAAGACGTTTTGCAATGATCTTATCGAGGTGAACAAAAGCTCCGCCTACAATGAAGAGAATATTCTCTGTGTTAACTTTGATGTATTCTTGCTGAGGATGCTTTCTTCCTCCTTTAGGAGGAACGTTAGCAACCGTGCCTTCGACAATTTTTAAAAGAGCTTGCTGAACACCTTCTCCTGATACATCACGTGTGATAGAAACGTTAGATGTCGTTTTGCGGATCTTGTCGATCTCATCAACATAGATAATGCCCATCTCAGCTCTTGCTACGTCGTAGTCAGCTGCTTGTACAAGGCGAAGGATGATATTTTCTACGTCTTCTCCTACATAGCCAGCTTCTGTGAGCGTTGTAGCATCAGCAATCGCAAAAGGAACATCTAAGATCTTAGCAAGTGTGCGTGCCATGAGCGTTTTACCAGATCCTGTAGGGCCAAGTAAAAGAACATTGGACTTGCTGTACTCAACATCATTGGTTGTGCTAAGAGCGCGGATTCTCTTGTAGTGATTATACACTGCAACAGCAATAGTTCTCTTGGCTTTTTCTTGCCCAATCACATACTCATCGAGTCTTGCTTTGATCTCTTTCGGCTTTAATAATTTCAATTCGTGGTGAACAGGTTTTTTTTCGATGATCTCAATGCAAAGACGCGCGCATTTATCACAGATAAAAGCGTCGGGCCCTGAAATCAGTTTTTCAACTGCTTCTTCAGGGCGTCCACAAAAAGAACAATTAGCCGGAAGTTTCTCTTTCTTCGTCATCTTTATCCTATTTCTGCAAGTGCGGGCGCTGGCGCGCCTGGTAATTTAATGGGCTGCGTTGCAATTTTATCAATTAATCCGTACTTCAACGCTTCTCCCGGGTTCATAAAGAAGTCTCTTTCTGAATCTTCCAAGATCTTCTCTAATGCCTGTCCGGTTGTTTCGCTTAAGATGGTAGCACAGATTGTCTTTAATTTCAAAATTTCTTCTGCTTGCAATTCAATATCTGAAGTTGTTCCACCCACGCCACCTGAAGGTTGGTGGACCATAATTCTACTATTTGGCAGAGCAAAACGTTTTCCTTTTGTTCCTGCTGCTAGAAGAAGAGCTCCCATGGAAGCTGCTTGTCCAAGGCAATATGTATTAATGTCAAAACCCATGAACTTCATCGTGTCATAAATTGCAAGTCCTGCAGAAATATATCCTCCAGGAGAATTGATATAGAGATAGACGTCTTTTTTAGGATCTTCTGCTCTTAGAAAAAGTAATTGCGCAATGACAACATTTGCCATAACATCGGTGATTTCAGTGCCAATAAAAATAATACGGTCTTTGAGAAGTCTCGAAAAGATGTCCATAGCGCGCTCGCCATGACTTGTCATTTCAATTACATAAGGAACCATCATATAATATACCCCTTGTTTTAAGCTTGCGGGAGAGTGAAGCTACACCCACCCTTTAAGGAGAGAGTGCCGATCTAGATTTTATTTTGCAATAGACATCTTGCGTATTAAGGGTTCGTCGATTTTGTGGATTATTTTGGCCGAATTTCAATTCCAATCGCAGGGGTCATATACGCCATGGATATTACCCATGCGATTGGAATTGAAATTCGGCTCAAAAGAACCGCAAAATCGACAGAACCTTAATTACGCAAGATGTCTAAAGAACTAATCAGTAATCTTTGCATGCGAGATAATGAAATCTTCTGCCTTATCTAAAAGTAATCTAGAAAAAGCTTCTGCCTGGTGCATTTCATTTGCCTGCAGATTGTCATTCTGCGCTCTTCCTACCAAAAGATCTAAGAAAGTATCTTTTGCTGGCTCTGCATCGTTTGGCGAAAGCGAAATCTTTGCATCACCAAGAATCTTTCTGCAGAGATAAAACATACGCACTGCTTTAGAGGATTGTTCTGCAACGGATTGAACTGTACGCTTTTGAAATTCAGGCGTCATGCTCTTCCAATACGCTTGAAACTCTGTATCTTGGAGGAGTTGATTAATACGGAAACGCGTCTCTCTATCTATAAGACTAAAAGGAATGTCAAAAGGATAGTTATTCATGAGCACTTCGCTGACCTGCTCACGCATTTTCTCTTTCACGTGATCATCCGCTTTCTTAGTAAGAAGTTTTTCAACTGATTTATACATCTCTTCGACAGAAAAAGAACCGACGGTTTTAGCAAAAGCATCTGTCAATTCAGGGATCTTAGCTTCTTGTACTTCTCTAATAGTTACGCGAACTTTTTTCTCGGTTAGTTCTTCTTTTTCTCTAGGTGAAGCATCTTCATCAGGAATGCTAATGCATTCTAAGACTTCTCCTGCTTTATGGCCTAGAATTAAATCTTTCATCCATTTTGCCATGGAGCGATCTTTCACTTCAAAACGGACTCCAGAAAAGAGTCCTACAGAAGGCTCTGTCTCTATCACATCGACATCGAGAAGAACAAAATGCCCCTCTTGGACGGGCTCTTCTTCAAGTTTTTTCCACTCGGCAAAAAATAATTGAACTTGTCTGATTGTTTCATTTATCTTATCGGGGTTAACTAAAGGGCGATCAACATTTTTTAAGGTGATATCTTGAGGGGTAATGGCAGGCACTGTCGGCTCTGTCTCAAAAGAAAGGATGAGATCTGCACCCTGTAAAGTACATTTTTGTACATCAAAAGAAACTTTAGGCTCTGGTTGGAGAACAGGAACTTCCGTTAACTTTAAACTTTCTTTGAAAGCTAAATCAGCAACTGACTTCTTCCACTGCTCATCTACTGCGCCTGAATATTTGCTTAAAACATACTCTTCAGAAGCCTTGCCCTTACGAAACCCTGGCTGAACAACTTCCTTTCCAACAAGCTTAACAGCCTGCTCTTGAGCCTTCTTAACAAGGGAAGGGGAGGCCTCAATTTTAAATTCCACTCGACAAGCAGGCTTGTAATGGACAAAAACACGTACCGCATCGTTTGCTCTTTCAAGAGCTGGTTCTGCGCTCTCCACAACGGATGCCTCTAACTCTTGAACTTCTTGCTTGTCTGTCATATACTTATTCCTGCTAAAAATCATTCATAGCGGGCGATGAGGCTCGAACTCACGACCCTCACGTTGGCAACGTGATGCTCTACCACTGAGCTACGCCCGCATAGGAGACAAACTATATGATGGCAGAAACTTTTTTGGCAACACGATTTATGCTATGGTTCCAAAAATATCGACTAAAACTTTACCAATCATTTATTTTCTAAAAGAGCAATTTCCCCTCTCTATCAACGACTCTGAAGGCGTCTCAAGTATCTTTTTTAACTTGCTTTTATATTCGGCTAACACTAAAACATTAGGATAGGTACGGAAGATGTTAGAAAAGTATCTTGGGCAGTTGGTTGCAGATTTTAGACTTGATCCGCTCTCTCCTGTAGATGAACGCGGGTTGTTTTCCCTCAAGCTAAACAACGTTGAGGTTTCTCTAAAATATCTCGATCCGGGTGTTTATTTTCACTCAAAGATCGTGCAACTTCTTCCACAACATAAAAAAGAAGATGTCTTAGCCCTCCTTATGAAGGCCAATTTTCTAGGTCAAGGGACGGGCGGAAGTACAATAGGTCTAACGGAAGATGAAAGTTTCTTGACTCTCTCTTTAGGTTTGCCTTATGACATGAATTACAAAGAGTTTAAAGAAGCGTTAGAAGATTTCGTGAACTTTCTTGATTATTGGAAAGTAAAGCTCACATCTAAACAGGATTGAAATGACGGGATATTTTGTTGCAGAAGAAGGACCTTTAACGGGTCTTTTGATTAAGTTGGAAGGAGGCAGTGAGTGGACTCTAGGTAGAGACTTAGATGAGTCCTCTTTTGTCTTGGAAGATCCCATGGTTTCTCGTCGCCATGTGATTTGCAAATCGACCCCTGAAGGTTACTTGCTTGAAAATTTAAGCACCGTCAATCCCGCCACGCAAAATGGAAAAATCATCGCAGAACCCGTCTGGTTGCAAGAAGGCGACATCATTCAGATCGGAAATACATTTTTCCGTTTCACCGAAATAGATCCTTCTATAGCAGAAAAGCCTCCTACGCTTGCTGATACAGAAGATCTCTCCTCACTAAACGTTACATCTCTTCCAGAAACGAGATGGATGATAAAAGTCGTATCCGGCCCGAATGCAGGCGCAGAATTCCACATGCAAAGAGGTTCTAGCTATACTCTTGGAAAAGATCCCGCCCTCTGTGATATTGTCTTTCAAGATTTAAGCGTCTCTAAGCAACACTCAAAAATCTTTCTAGATGACGAAGAATCTGTTTTCATTGAAGATCTTGGAAGCCGTAACGGCACTCTTGTCAATGGAAAATTAGCAGAGGGCAAACAAAAACTCTCCTCACAAGATTTAGTCTCTCTTGGTACAACCTCTTTCCTTGTCATCGACCACTCTCAGATCTTTGACACGATTATTTCAACGCCTACTGACTCTCCCTTCGCAAAAAAGCAGACTGCTACGGAGCTCGAGACAGTTGCTAAAGAGCCCATCAACATCAGAGAAATGGTCATCTCTAAAAGACATCTCGTCGTTGCCTCTTTTTTTGGACTGGTCATACTCCTATCACTGGCCGGCATGCTCTCTCTTTTTCGCAGTGAAACAATGGCCCCTCCCGAAAAAAATGAGCAGCGCTATGTAGAAGAAATTGTTACCTCCTATCCAGGCGTCCAGTTCTTCTATAACCAAGGAAGCGGCAAGCTATTTTTAACAGGGCATGTCTTAACAGCTGTTGAACAACAAGAATTGCTCTACCAAATACGCGGACTTCCTTTCTTAAAAGATATTGAAAACAACGTCGTTATCGATGAATGCGTCTGGCAAAACATGAACGCTCTTTTGTCTACGAACGCAGATTTTCAAGGAATTTCTATATACTCCTCAAAGCCAGGCCATTTCATGGTGCGCGGCTACCTCCAAACACCTGAACAAATTCAATCGCTTACCGACTATCTCAACATGAACTTCCCCTACCTTGACAGGTTAGAAAATGAAGTCGTTGTAGAAAGCAACCTACTCACGCAGATTGAAAGCCTCTTAACAGAAAAAGGCTTCAATAACGTCGCTTACCAACTCACAGATGGGGATTTAGTTCTCTCTGGAAGAGTCGATGGCAAAGACACAAAAGAATTCGAGCATCTTGTAATGGAAGTAAAAGGGTTTAGGGGCATTAGAGCGCTAAAAAACTATGTCGTTTACACAAATGAAGACAGCTCTTTAGTTGACCTTTCGAGCAAATATAAAGTAATGGGTTTTTCCAAAAAAGATGGAGAAAACCATTATGTTGTTGTCAATGGCAGGATCTTATCTGTAGGCGATCACCTCGATGGAATGCTCGTTGCTGCTATCCAAATAAATATGATCTTGCTCGAAAAAGATGGCTTAAAATTTAAGATTAACTACAATCTGCAATAAACATGAGAGGTAATTTTTATGTACGGTCTTGAAAAGAATCCAAAAGCAAACTTCGAGATGGATCTCGAAAAAGATTTAAAAAAAGATCCTGCTAAAGCACGTGGGATGATTAAAAATGTTGAAGAAAAAATACAAGAAATCAAAGGACTCCTGCGAGAAGGCTCTAAGGGATCTGATTTTGACAACTTGGGAACTCTGCTGCACGGCTACTCAGCTATGCTGAAAGTTTTAAACAAATTTGCAAGTAAAAAATAAGGATTTAAAGTCATGATTTCTAATTGGTGTACACTATCTTTCGGGGACCTCATCCAATCGTATGGAAGAGTTCAAAGTCAGCTAACCCAGCAAGTTAAACATCTAGCCAGTCACCCTTCTAGTGCCCAACCTGGTAGGTTTTTGCTACTGCAATTCCAGATGAGTCAGGTGACTCAAATTGGAGATTCCATCTCTAACTTGATTTCACAAGTGCAGTCGATGATCAACGTCTCTGTCAGAAACCAAAAAGGTGGATAATTTTTAAAGTTTTTACGTTTATTAAAAAAACAAGGATACGTTTATGGGACAACTCCAAAAATATAAAGATGATTTTACTCTGCTACTCGAAAGTGGCTTTATAGCTGCTGGTCACGCTGAAGAAGATTCCGCTCTTAAGCTCTTCAAAGCATCCCAGCTTTTAAAACCAGAGAACACTCTGCCAAAGATTGGCTTTGGGTATATCCATTTATTAAAGCTAGAGCTCAAACAAGCCTGCCACTCATTCGAAGAAGTCTTAAAAAAAGAACCTTCTAATGACATGTGTAAAGCACTACTTGGTCTTAGCCAATCGCTCTCTATCAAAGAAGTCGATAAAGGGGAAAAACTCCTACTCGATGCTTTGAAAAATTCCGATGATAAGTCCGTGAAAAGCATGGCATCAACGGCAATTGAATTCATTGAAAAATTTGTCAAAAAATCCCCTTCGCCCGCACAAGGAGCGCCATCAGCTCCTACTAAGAAGAAAAAGGGTAAAGCATGATCTCAAAGCCAGAAGACATTTCCGGTGCTCAGCCTGTTAAGCGCATTGGGGACGATCAGCCCTTAAAGGGAACCCCTAATGAATCTTTTCAGACTTATATGGACAAAGCTGCGCAGCAGGCCACGCCCGCACAAAAGCCGCCTGCTGTCTCTCCCTTTGATCTGGCTCATGGGGGGACGCCTGTTACGCAAGGCGCAAATATCGACACCTTGCTTACGCAAGCCAAGTCTGCCCAAACAACCCTGGGAGATATCAGCTCACAACTGAACACCAAAAATCTCAAGCTGAAACAATCACAGCGCTATATCCTTCGCAACAAATTAGGCGATGCCAATTCGATGCTCAAAGCTGCAAATGTAAAAGCTGGCGGAGAGATCCCTCCTCCTCCTACAGCCTCTACTAGTGGCGGAATCATCGGTAAATTCCTTGACTTTGTCAGTGAAGGACAAAGCCATGTGAATGCCATCCAAAAACAGCTCGTTGCCATGAAAGAAAAAGGTGATAATTTAAATCCCGCCGACTTTCTCGGTATGCAATTAAAGCTCGGGCACGCTCAACAAGAAATTGAATACGCCTCTATCATGCTCTCTAAAGCTGTCGAAGACATGAAAATGCTCTTCAATATACAGCTGTAGTGGTATACTCTGGATTCCGGAGATTCTCATGAGAAAAAAGCTTCCCATTGGGATCAGTGATTTCAAAAGATTGATCGATGAGGATTGTGCATATGTCGATAAAACTTTGCTCATTCAAGAGGTTGTAGAAAAAGGCACGAGCGTTGCGCTCATTCCGCGGATGCGTCGCTTTGGTAAAACCCTCAATCTTTCTATGCTGCGTTACTTCTTTGAAAAAGGGGAAGAAGACACAAGCTATCTATTTAAAAACTTCAATATTTGGAAAGATGAAAAATACAGAAAGATGCAGGGGCAGTACCCTGTTATTTTTCTTTCATTTAAAGATATCAAGTATGCTTCTTGGGAACAAACATTTGAAGCTATGGAAGAACTTGTTTCAAAAGAGTTCCAGCGCCATAGATATCTTTTGGAAGATGCCACTCTCTTTCCAGAAGAAAAGGAAGATTATTTAAAAATTATCAGGAAAGAAGCAACAGAAGCTCTTTTAGCAGCCAGCCTTCTTCGGCTCACAGAATGGATCCACCGCTACCACAAGAAATTAGTTGTTGTTCTCATTGATGAATATGACACTCCAGCACAATCGGCCTACATTGGCAGGTACTATGATACAGCCATCTCTTTTCTACGAAACTTTCTCTCCGGAGGATTAAAAGATAATAGTCACTTAGAAAGAGGCGTTCTCACAGGTATTCTCCGCATAGCAAAAGAGAGCATTTTTTCAGGAGTAAACAACATTAGCACTTTTACTGTTCTCCATGAAACCTTTAGAGATAAGTTTGGTTTAATGGAATCAGAAGTTGTCAAGTTGCTAGAAGTGTATGGACTGCAATCTAAATTGCCTGAAATAAGAAAGTGGTATGACGGCTACCGTATTGGATCGTGTGGCGAAATTTATAATCCCTGGTCTGTTTTAAAATGTATTGAAGATGGCGGCGTGATTGCGCCTTACTGGGTAAACACGAGTGACAATGCTCTGATGAAGCAACTCATCACAAGAGGAACAGATGATTTAAAAGCAGATGTTGAGGAGCTTCTTAGAGGAGGCGTTGTTGAGAAAACCATTGAAGAGGGAATTGTGTTTCCCGATCTTGAAATAAAAACAGACTCGGTGTGGGCGCTCCTTCTATTCAGCGGATACTTAACAATCGATGCACCTCCTTCCTATGGAACTTCTTGCAAATTACGCATTCCTAATATTGAAGTAGCTGAACTTTATAAATCGATGATTCTAGAATGGTTTAAAAACAGTATCCAGGAGTACAACTACCGCCTGCTTTTAAACAGTTTAGTGACCGGTGACATTGACACATTTTCTCAAATCTTTAGAGAGTTCCTCTTGTCTTCCGTGAGTGTCTTTGATCTGCCAGCAGGAGAATCAGAAAAGATCTACCACGCTTTTGTTTTGGGGATGCTCATTGGTCTCAAAGATAGATATACAGTGAAATCGAACCGTGAGAGTGGTTTTGGAAGATATGATGTGATGCTCATTCCTAAAAATCCAGATGATCTTGGAATCATCATGGAGTTTAAAAAGATAGGAACCTTCAATAAAATGCATTTGGAAACAGCTGTCCTCTTAGCTCTTAAGCAAATCGAGGATAAACATTATGCTCAAGAACTACTAGATTGCGGCGTACATCGCATTTTGTATGTGGGTCTTGCTTTTGAAGGGAAAAATGTTCTAATTCGCCATAAACTTAAATCTCAGATATCCGATGGTTTATCTCTTAAGTACCAATAACTCTTGCCGTAGTTGTATGAGAGCTGCTCCCCTTTTTTAATCTGCCGCATCGCTAGAAAAATAAGATGAAAAAACCCTTCATAGAACACATGTATAGGTTGTAGATTAGGCGTGTAGCTATGATTGATAAAACGCGTCAAGTTTCCCTTTGTAGCATCGATGACATACTCTCTGCCAATTTCATCAAGCACCGGATATGTATAGCAATAATTATTGAGCGGCTCCAGATACCTGCGATCGTTTTTACGAATAATCCCTGTATACTCACCGACACAGCTTCCCTTCTCTAACCCTTCCTCTGCAAATAACCCAAACTCCACCTGATCATTCACCCAGCGCACAGAGACTACAGGAATGTAGGCAGATTCTATTTCTCCAATAAAGCGTTTACCAAGGCTTTCTGCTTCTGCTGTAACTTCTTTGCTTTTCCACTTTTCGAATCCTAAGAGCCTAACCTTTTCTTGATCCTCTACAGATTCAAAAGCGATATGCGGCAAATGAATATATGTTGGATGCTTTGTGTCTATTTGCATTTTTTAGCTTTCCTTAACAGGCCTGCTCCGCTCCATTGAAGCTGCAAGCAAGAGAGCTCATTTAAATATAATGAGAAGTATACCGATCAATTAAGGCTCTGATCATTGTTTGATAATGAGTGTGATGTTTTGCAGCCTCATTTTTAAAAAAATCAAGGCTTGATTTCGTCAAAGATATAGTTATTTTTGCCGTTTCTTCCTTTAAGACCAAGTCTTTGGGTTTAGGCAAAAAATCATCCACTATCTTAATTTTTCCAATGGGCTCGTTAGTATATTTACCTTTGCGCTTTTTCATAAATTTTCCTCCCTTTTCTCCAATAACCTGCACCAAAAATACGAATTACTTGACCCTTATAAATAAAACGCACCGTGATAATTGCCTCCCCAATTTTCCCAAAGCAATAATAGCGCTTTTCAGTTTTCGAGTGCTCAACATCCTCCGCAATCACTCGATGCGGATCCAGAAATGCGTGTTGAGCCTCAAAAAATGAAATTCCATGCTTTGCAATATTGGTGTTATTTTTCCCCGGATCCCACTCAAATGCTGCTTTACCCATACGTTCATATTACAAATCATACATATTAAATTCCATATATTTATGCAATTTATTTGTATAATGAAAAATTTATATCACCATAATCAAACCTTTGGATCTTCTGGTTTGGAAAGGACATGTCATCATAGTTATCTCAAAGGATAAAGTGATTGAAAGTAGAATTAGAGACGGCGTTGTGCAATCCCCCTTTTTAACACGCTTTGAAGAAGTGAAGGCTCTGATAGGTGCCGATAACATATCTATCCGAAGATGGCATCCAGAACTAGCATAGGAGTTCAAATGCGTTATGTGTGGGTTTTCACTCTTTTTTCCATTTCTCTTTTTGCTGCAGAGCGGCATGTATTGGATAGCCAGCCTTAAAAAACTTTTTTAGCCTTGCATCGTATATCCGTCTGCGATAATCTTGACATTATAGCACCGCCCTTAAAAATTAAAGCTTAGAACTCTCATGGAACCTAAAAATCAACTCGACAAATTGATGAGTCAGCTCGAAGATCTTGAGCTCTCAACCATTCATGGCAGGATCACAGAAGTTGTGGGAATGCTTATTAAAGCAATCGTTCCACAAGTCAAAATGGGAGAGGTTTGCTTAATTAAAAGAGAGGGAGAGCCTCTCATGGCAGAAGTTGTAGGCTTCACAAAAGAGGAAGTCTTGCTCTCTCCTTTAGGAGAGATGTCAGGGATTGGGCCCTCTTCAGAAGTTGTTCCTATGCGCATTCCTATGCGCATCAAAGTGGGACCACAACTACTTGGCCGTGTTTTGGATGGTCTTGGTAATCCTTTAGATGAAGATACAAAAGGGCCTCTTGTTTTAGATGAAACCTACCCTGTTATTAATGCTCCACCTGATCCTTTAACAAGGAAAATTATCGATGAACCGCTCTCAACAGGTGTGCGCTGCATTGATGGCGTCCTATCTGTCGGAAAAGGTCAGCGTGTCGGTATATTTGCAGCAGCAGGCGTTGGAAAATCAACATTGCTTGGCATGATCGCAAAATATGCTTTAGCAGATGTCAATGTGATTACGCTTGTCGGTGAAAGGGGTCGTGAGGTTAGAGAATTTATAGAAAATGATTTGGGTGAAGAAGGGCTGAAGAGGTCTGTCATCATTGTCTCTACATCGGATCAAGCAGCCCAAAAAAGACTAAATGCAGCCTATGTCGGAACGGCCATTGCAGAATATTTCCGTGACCAAGGAAAAACCGTCATCTTAATGATGGACTCTGTCACACGTTTTGCAAGGGCGTTAAGAGAGATCGGCCTTGCAGCAGGAGAGCCTCCTGCAAGAGCAGGATACACGCCTTCTGTTTTTGCAACGCTTCCCAAATTACTTGAGCGCTCAGGAAACTCTGACAAAGGATCGATCACAGCTTTTTATACCATACTTGTTGCTGGCGATGACATGAATGAGCCGGTTGCAGATGAAGTCAGATCTATTCTGGACGGTCACATCGTTTTATCTTCCGAGCTAGTGCGCCAGTATCACTACCCCGCTATCGATGTGAGCTCTTCTATCAGTAGGGTTCTTAATAGTATTGATAGCCCCGAACATGTCAAACTCATAGGACAAGTTAGAGAGGTTCTTGCTAATTATAAGAAAAATGAACTCCTCATTCGCATTGGAGAATACAAACCAGGATCTGATAAAAACGCCGACTTTGCCATCAAATACATCGATAAGGTCAACCGATTTTTAAAACAAGGCGTTGATGAAAAATGCTCTTTTGAAGAAAGTCTTCAACAATTACGCGCGCTTTTTAGATGAAAGAGAACTCTAAGTATCCTTTAGCTCAATTAGCTTCGATTAAAAAACGTAGACTCGATGAGGCTGAAAAAATTTTAAAAGAGAAAAAACAGCTTCTTGCTAAAGAAGAAGAAAAGCTTGTTTTGCTTGAGCAAAAAAGAGATGAAGTTAAAGAACATAAAATGGCTAAATTAACGCAACTAAGAGAAAAGCTCGACGAAGGAACAACTTCTGATAAAATTCAAGATATGCGGCAGTATTTGAAAGTTGTAGATGAGAAATTAAAGACAGAAGAAGCAAAAGTCAAAGAGCAAAAAAAACAAGTCGAGCTTGCTGAAAAACAAGTCAATATTGCAAGAGAAAATCTCTTTAAAAAACAAAAAGATGTTGAAAAGCTAAGCATGCATCATAAAGAATGGGAAAAAGAAATTGAACACGAGTTCAATAGACAAGCTGGAATAGAAACAGATGAGCTAGGCAGTGCCATGCATGTGCTGAAAAAAAAACATAAGAAAAAATAAGTATGGTTAATGTGACAAAAGTTCCAGGCAGCGGTGGTTCTCCAGATTCTTCGGGCAGTGATGGTATCAAAGCAACCCCGAAAAAAAATTTCGGGGATCTTATGAAAATTGACAAGACAGACCCTGAGCAAAAAAAGAAAAAACAGCAAAAAGGGGAAGCAGAAGAAAAAAGAAAAACAGATTCCATTTTAGCCCAAGGATCAAAAATCAATAAAGCCCCGCCAGGATCACTCGATAGTTTTGCAAAAAAAACTCAGAAAATCGAAAAAGCTGGAGAGTCTGAAAAAAGACAAGCAAAACAAGAAAAAAGAACTGCAGAAGAAATCGCAGAAGACTCCTCTAGTATTGCACCACCTACCAAAATAGAAAAAACATTCGAGGCGTCACCCTCAGATAATAAAAAAGATGTCGCTATCTCTTCTAAAAAAGAACTCCCTCCCCAAGAGCCTCCTATAGAAGAGCCTCTTGATCTCGAAGAAGATGAAAAGCAATTTGAAATTAAGGAAACAACCCCTAAAAACATCCCTAAAAAAGAGACGCCCAAACAAGTTACGCCTGCGCAAACAGCTTTGCCTGCGCCAGCTGCCGTGCCCAATCTTCTTTCATCCTCTACTGGAGTTGCGCCTGTCTACGCCTCTTTAAAACCAGAAGTCTTTGCTCTTTTTGAAAGACTCTTGGGATCTATGTCTGTCATGAACACATCAGGCATTTCAGAGACTACAATTGAGCTCAATAGCGCTGAATTTTCCACCTTTGCAGGAGCAAAAATTGTGATCACAGAGCATAGTTCGGCACCTAAGAGTTTCAATATTGAGTTTCTCGGCAATGCAGAGACGGTAGCTCTCTTTAACGACAGCGTAGCAAGCCTTGTAGCTGCCTTTAAACATGGGCAGTATGCTTTTGAGGTCCATCGCATAGATGCAAGCCTACTTAAAACAGAGCGCCCCCACTTCCACAGAAAAGATAAAAATAAAGATAAAGAAGAGAAAGAAAACAATGGCTGAAAAAGCAAGTTACGACCAATGGATAGAAAAGATAGAGCAGATATTAACAAAAGCAAACAAGCTGCCTATTGTGGAAGATAGCTTTCCTTTCCCTTGGGAAGAAATAAGCCATAAAATCGCCTCCCGTCTTGGACTCAAAGAGTTTAAGCTCCTCCCTCAATCTCGTGAATGGCACCCTGCAGGAGAGTGCCTATCTGGCACCGGTAGCCATCCTCTTATTATCGGCGTTGAATTGTCTCCTTTAGAGCAGTCTATTTTTTGGGTTATTCCTCATGAAGCTGCAGGTGATGTAACAAGCGCATGCCTTGCCTCTGATCAACAAAAGGAAAAGTTCTTCGATCCAAGATTGCAAGAAGGTTATTACCAATTTCTCATGCTAGAGGTATTAGAGATTGTAAATAGCTCTAAGATTTTTAAAGACCTACATCCTAAGATGATTCTCTCTCCTACCCTTCCACAAGAAGAGTGCCTCTGTATCGATGTAGCTATCTCTTTCTATCCTAAAACTATTTATGGAAAAGTGGTCATCCCTCACTCTTTTTTAAACCTTTTTAAAACGCACCAGCCTTTCGAAAAACCGACTCTTTCCAAAAGAACATCTCTCCAACACTTAGAATTTACACTGAGATTAGAAACGGGCTCTGTTACCTTGGATGCAGAGAATTGGAAAAGCGCCTCTCCTGGTGATTACATGATTTTAGATAAGTGTTCTTACGATCCTGAAGAAAAAAAAGGCTCTATTCTCATGTATCTAGAAGGAACTCCCATCCTCCAAGCACGCATTAAACCTGATGGCATTAAAGTCCTTGATTATATCTTCTATTCCGAAGATAGCCCCGAGCCTGCTGAAGAAGAAATAGGTGATCAAATCGAAGCTAATAGGCCTTTAAAGATCGATATCGAAGCAGAACACATCCGCATGTCTCTAGAAAAAATCTTAGAGTTCAAACCAGATCATATGCTAGATGTTATTGTCAGACCCGAACTTGGCGTCAACATGCTCATTAAAAATGAACATGTTGGAAAAGGAGAGCTTATAAAATTAGGCGATACGATCGGAGTAAGAATTTCTCATAAGAGCGGTTGATGGATAAGTTTTTTTATAAGCAAGATACCTTAACCGACATTCCCCAATCCAAAGAAAAAGGCCCTGATCTGCCCTCACATATTGGGCCCTACAAAATTGAAAGCCTGCTCAATAAAGGCGGGATGAGTATCCTTTATCTAGGGTTCCATCCCGACACAAAAGAAACGCTTGTTGTCAAAGTTCTCTCTCCCAAACATGCGAAAAATTCTGAAATGATTGAAAGGTTTTTAAAAGAAGCTAAAATCATCGCTCTTACCAACCATCCCAACATCGTTAAACTCTACGGTCAAGGGCAATGGGAAGGTGGTCTATACATTGCGATGGAGTTCATTAGAGGCGTCTCTCTCAGACAATTCATCTCTCAACACTCCCTTTCTCTCAAACGCTCCATTGATATCATTTTGCAGGTTGCCTACGCCCTTTATCATCTCCATTCTCACGGAGTCATTCATGGAGATTTAAAACCAGAAAATATTCTCATCACCGAAGATGGGGAAGTTAAGGTCATTGATTTTGGTATTGCCAGGTTAAAAGAAGAGCTAAAAAAAACATCTCTTAAAAATGCAAAAATTGCAGGAACGCCCAGCTACATGAGCCCTGAGCAGAAAGAAGGGCCCACCAAAATGACCTTTGCCTCTGACATCTATTCCCTTGGCATAATTGCCTATGAACTAGTCATGGGGAAACTCAGCTTTGGAGTTATCCATCTTTCTCTTGTTCCCAAAAGCTTGCGTGTGATCATTGAAAAAGCTCTTGCTGTTTCTTTGACAGAACGGTACCCCGATATCTTAAACTTCATCACCGATTTGTCCCAATATCTCAAATCAGGAGGCCTTGAAAAAGATCGCCCAGGAACAGATCAGCTCAAAGAATTTCTAGAAACGATTCAACTCACAAGCCTTTCTCTTTCTCCTTCCATACTACCTTCGTGGCCGCAAATAGAGTTAGGCATTGCTAAATACAAAGCTCCTGGACAAGTCGGCGCTTACTTTGACTTCTTTAGATTTTCGAACAACTCTTTTGGAGTCTTCATCGCAGAAACAACAGAGGGAGCCATCGATAACAGTATTTTCATTGGGATTTTTCGAGGGATGATTAGAACACTCCTTGCTGAAAAAAAAGACACCCTTTCTAGACCCTCTAACATTGCTGCATCTCTTAACCGCCTACTCAAAGAAGATCCGATTGCGCGCCAATTCGGACTTGCTTTCTTAATGCTAAGCCCCTTCAATGATGAGCTTTTCTTTATTGCGTGTGGCCTGGGAGGCCTTATTCATGCCTCTCAAGGAAGTGAGCATCCAAAAAAACTCTCCAACCTAAATCCCCTCTTGGGAAAAGAAGCCAACCGAGAATTTTTTGAAACCCGTGATAATTGGGAAGTAGGAGATACACTTACCCTTCACTCTCTTGATCCTTCTTTAGACACACTATTATTCGAAGCTCTTTCTGAGCACATGCTTCTTTCTGCACAAGGACAAGCAGAAGCTATTTTAAAAAAAACGTCCGCCCATCCCTCATTTTCTCATCAAAAAAATCCCAAAGTGCTCATCACTATCCAACGCGTTGGATAGGAAAGACTCTCCGAATTTAAAATTGACTATACAATAAACAACTAGTTATTTTAGGATTGCGAGTCATAGCCATAGATATATGCAGGAATTTTTGTTCAGATTTAGAAGATCGATTGTACTAGAAGCCGCGCTGGGAATTGTCCTCCTACACGCTCCCGTCTTGCATGCTGAAAATTTAGGGGAGAGCTCTCCTGAAATTTCTTATTTCTGGAGCCGCGATAATAAGATATTAGAGCAATTATCTGACAATCCTGTCGAGCACAACAAACCAAGTGTTGATGACTCTCAGATCAACAAAAACGATTACACAATCAATTTTGATAACATTTCTTTTGTCGAATATATCCGGTTTGTTAGCAAAATCACGGGCCTCAATTTTATCTTCAATGAGCAAGATCTGCCATTTACAGTCACCATTATCTCGCAAGACCCTGTAACTCCGCGCAATATCATGTCAACACTGATTCAACTACTGCGCGTACACGACCTCTCTATTTTAGAAGAAGAAAACAGCCTTCTGATCACGCCCTCTAAAACAGTCAATCAAATTGCTACGATCGTATCAAGCGATCTTCCCGAAGGACCTAATGGCCCTGTGCCGATTGTCACACGTGTTTTTAGAATCAATAATGCTAAACTGCTTACAGTTGCAACGATTGTAAAATCGATGTTGTCTGCCTCTTCTACATTAGAAGTATCTCCAGAAACAAATCAGATGATTGTGACAGATGTAACAACCAATGTAGATAAGATCTCTTCTCTTCTAGCTAGCATTGACGCTCCTCACTCTTCTCTTGAAATCGAAACCTACGAAGCTAAACACGCAAGCCCCCTTGATCTTGTTCAGCTTAGCATGCAACTCGTTGATCCCTTTAGAGAAGGCAATACGCTCATGCTGATTCCCCAGCCGGGAAGCAACAAAATCTTTATTGTATCTACTGCCTATTTAATTGAGAAAGTAGTCAATGTTTTTGAAGATCTCGACATTGTTGCAACGTACTCCATTGGGCAAGACTCTTTAAATAACATCTTTCTCTACCAATTGCACAACCTCTCTTATGGAGACTTTTCTAGTGCTTTAGCAGACATGGTAGACGAACTTGACAGCCATAAAGCAGCTCCTGAACTCATTAATGCTCTAACAAATGTCAAATGGATTAAAGAGTCATATTCTATGCTCTTTGTAGGGGGCAAAGACACCATCTCAAAAATCAAAGAATTGATTCCCTCACTCGATATTAAACCAACTGAACAAGCACTTAAAAGTAACTTCTTTGTCTATAAATTACAAAATGCAAACGAAAAACAATTTGAATCAGCTCTGGACAAACTATGTGAAAATTTAGAGAAGGCTCCCACACCTGATAAAGCGCTCATCGAATCGATTTTGAGCATGAATTATATCAAAGAGACGGGCTCCTTTGTCTTTACAGGCAATCAATCTGCTTTGCAAAAACTCCAAGAAATACTTCCCTCCATCGATGCCACAAGCGCTACATCTAGTAATTTTTTCATCTACAGATTGCAGCATGCTGGCAGAAAAGAGCTGGAAAAATCCTTACATCAGTTAGTAGAAGATTTAGAAAAATCTCCCATACCTGATTATGGCCTCATTCACATTGTTCAAAACATGCACTACATCAGAGAGCTCCACTCTCTTGTATTTACCGGCAACGATGCTTCTTTAGAACGCTTAAAAACAATGCTGCCCTCATTTGATGTTCCCTATCTTGCAGATGGACAAATCAGAAGCGTTATTCCTTACCAATTTTATGTCTATGCTCCTAAAGTCCGAAAAGGCGCAGACCTTGAAAGAGCTCTACACGACATTGGCGATAATTTAAAAATGTCAGGACTTGCCAACGCAACTTTTCTCCAAACAATTGAACACATGAAGTGGATTCCTGCAACCCACTCTCTTGTGTTCACAGGTGATGAAGTCTCTTTAAAACAGGTCCAAGAACTTCTTCTTTCTTTAGATGTCGCCCAAGAGTTCAATCACGATGGTGAAGTATTCCTTTACAAACTTAAGTTCATATCCAAGGAAAAACTCATCAAAGACTTGGACGCGCTTGCATCTGACCTTGATCTAAAAAGCTTCTCTGATCTTAATTTGCATAAAGCAATTAACAATATGAAATGGATTCCTGATTCTCAATCAGTGGTCTTTAGGTCAGACACAATGACCTTAAATCGCCTAAAGGATTTTCTTGTCAATCTCGATTCTGCAGAACACGGCTCAGATCAAGACGTCATGTCCTTCTCTCTTTATGCACTTAAACACTGCCAAGGAGACCTGCTCATTGACAAATTAAAAGAAGTTGCTGAAGATTTAAAAGAGTCAAAAATTCCTAATCCTGCGCTCATTCACGCAATTGAACACTCTAGATGGGTTAAAGATAACAACTCTATTCTCATCACAGGCTCTCCAAGAGCAATTGAGCAAGTCACAAAACTCATCCAAGAGTTTGATATTTTAGGAGTCTCTTATGAGCTACACAGCAAAGGAGAAAAAACAGCTTTTTATATCTACACACCGAAGAATCAGAAAGGACATGCTATTGAAGCTGCTTTCAAAGAGACCTCTAAAAATTTGGAAGCATCAGGCTTAATCGACCCCGATCTTCTTGCCACAATCAAAACAATGCGTTTTGTTGAGTCTTCTAACTCCCTTATTTTTACAGGCACACCTCCTACGCTTGAAAAAGTCAAAGAGTTACTCCTAAAATTTGACGCCCTTTCACCCAACGAAATAAAAATACAGGAGCTCAACGAAACAACCTTCTTAGTCTACCGTGTTGAACATATGTCTCACGACAGCCTCACTAAAGCAATACATACTACAATTAGCGATCTTGCACACCGCGGTATTATTAATGAGCATGTTGTTGAATCACTCAAAACCCTCAAATGGATTGAAGAGACCCATTCTGTTTTAGTCACAGGATCCAAAGAAACGCTCGCAGCAGTGCATCAGCTTCTGATACAATTTGATACCCCAACGGTTGCTTCTACTACTGCACCCACAGAACCTCTTAATTTTATTGTCTATACTCCCAAAAGTGTTCCAGGCCCTGAACTCATCAAAGCGCTTAAGGATTTTAAAAACAGCCTATTAACTTCCGGTATCACAGATGCTCCCCTCTTTGCAGCCATTGACCAGTTAAAATGGATCCCAAGAACATCCTCCCTCTTGATTTCTGGACAAACAAGTGCAACGAAACAAATTGAAGAGCTCCTCACCAGATTTGATACGACATCTACTTACAAAGGAGATGGTGAGGCCGCGCCTTCTGCCGCAGAAAACTCCAATTTCTTGGTCTATAAGCTCCAGTACCACCAAGGAGATGAGATTCTCTCAGCTTTGAAAAAAATAGCTCCTGAAATTGCTCAAACAGAACCTGCCCAAACACAAAGCTTACTCAAGGCCATCAATTCTCTCCAATGGATCAACGTCACGAACTCTTTGATTGCCTCCGGTGACCCTGCATCGTTAACAAAAATTAAAACGCTCGTTCAGAATTTAGATATTCCTCTACGCCAAGTCTTCATTGAAATTCTTGTCATTGAAACCAACATGACCAATAATCAAAATTTTGGACTCCAGTGGGGCGGCAAGATGCAATACCTCAACCGCTTTGGCATAGGAGCTGGAAACTTTCCTGTTACGGGCGCAAATGCCACCAATAATTCCAATAATAACTCCCCCGTCCAAGACACCTTCCAAACCTCTTTGAGTGGCGTAAATGCAACGACAACTCCGAGCGCTACCTCTATGATTCCTTTTTTTACAGGATTTGATTTAGGCATCATTGGTGACATCATCATGCACAAAGGGCAATCCTTTATCTCTTTAGGAAGCTTAGTCAATGCCCTACAAATTGACACCGATAGCACCGTTGTCATGAACCCAAAAATCATTACACAAGACAATAGAAACTCTACCATCTTCGTTGGACAAAACGTTCCCTTTGTAGGATCGCTTATCTCCTCTCAAAGCTCCTTTGTCCAAACTAATCAGAACATTGAATACCGGGATATCGGCTTTAACCTCAGCATCACGCCCACCATCGGCAATAGTGATATCGTTACTCTTGACATCTCTAATGACATCAGTGAAGTGATCGGCAACCCTAATCAAGGAACAAGCTCTAATAATAGCAACACGCAGCCCACAGGTATTCTAACAAGTCATACCAACATGAATACGCGCGTGCATGTCCCTGACAAGCACTTTGTTGTCTTAAGTGGTATGATCCAAGAATCAAAAACTAGATTTCAAACATCGATCCCTTGCTTGGGAGGCCTTCCTGTCATCGGCGCTCTCTTCTCAGAAAACGACCATCTCGACACCAAAACGAACGTGATTATCTTTGTGCGCCCTCACATCATCAATACGTATGAAGAGTACAAAAAAGTCACCTCTACGCAAGAGGCCATCTATAAAGAACAAGCAAAAATTAGGATTTTAAAAGAAGAATTCGATGAAGCAGTTGACCTCATCAAGTATCCAGAAAATGAGTAAACACCTTCTACTCATTCTGTCCATTTTATTTTTATCTTCCTGCCACCGTGTCCAAGAAGATAAAGCTCCCAAACTCAGCCACATGGTGCAAGATAAATACCTTAAAAACCTCCCCTCTCCTTTTCCCGCTCTTTCCCTACTTGAGAGGCAGGAAGATTGGGGCAAGGAATATCTCATCGCCCTTGGATTTGCAAAAGAGCTCGACCTTTATCAAGCGATGATCGCTTTTAAACGCGCAGAATTTCTACTCCCTCCTCACAACTTCTCTAGAAGAATGGAAATCGATTATGAAGTCCTCCTCTGTTACTACTTAGGAAAAAAATACTCTGAAGCGATCTACGTCTTTGAACAAGGCACTCTCAAAACAGTCACCCCAGAATTTCCTGCTTACCAAGATCTTCTCATCATCTTGTACGACTGCTATCTCAATAACAACGAAGAAGAAAAAGCAGAAAAAATCCTGCAGATCATCCGCTCCGCAGACACCCCTCTTGCAGACAAGATTGCCCTCTCAGGTATACTCATTCAAGGAGACACCACTGCTTTAAAAGCAATAGCCCCCTCACAACCTGATGTCAAAAAACTCTTAGACACTTATCAAATGCAAAAAAAATCTATTGGAACAGCCCAAACCCTCAACGCCCTCCTTCCAGGCGCCGGCTACTTCTATATAGGACAAAAACAGTCAGCCTGCACAGCTCTCCTACTCAATGGGCTTTTCATATGGGCATCTAGCTACTTCTTTGAAAGGGGCAACCTTGCTGCTGGCCTTATCACTACAAGCTTCGAAGCGGGCTGGTACTTTGGCGGCATCTATGGCGTAGGTCTTGAAACTAAATTTTACAATGAAAGAGTTTACGAACGCGTAGCAACTCCGATGATGAACGAAAACAGGCTTTTCCCTATACTCATGCTACAACATGCGTTTTAACTGGCTTCTACTTTTACCCCTTCAACTTCTTGCTTTACCAGGCTTCTTTGAGCCCTGGGGCAAAGATGCTGATCTCAAATACACGCCCCCTATTACTGAGCATGCTGAGATCTCTTTAGCAAGCCTTGCCATGAACAAACTGATTCACTTTCATCAAACCGTGCTCTCTCCTGTAGATGGACCGCGTAGCCACTTCCGCCCCAGCAGCTCCTCTTACATGTTACAAGCCATTAAAAAGCACGGCTTTCTCAAAGGCTACATCATGGGATGCGATCGCCTTCTCAGAGAAAATAGCGATCCTTGGATCTATAGAACAGCCATCATCAACGGCAAGCGTTGGAAAACAGATTTCCCGCCTTAGAAAATAAACACTCGCAATTTAAGGAAATAACATGAGTGTCAATACAGAGCTCGGGCCGCCGTAAGTATACTCTGCGATATCTTCTGTATGAGAAGAACCTGAAGTTTGCACCACACGCAGTCTATTAGGAGGAGGAAAAGACTCAGGCAAACTTACAACAGCTGCAGAATAAGGCCTAATCAAATTCCTGCGCACAACATCTAGTATTCTTCCTTGCTGATCTACCAAATTTTGTAAAAGATTGAAAAATTGGAGATCCTGCGATCCAAGAAAAGCATCCGGGGATTGAACCGCCAAGTCAAGCGCTTTGATTTCTAAGGACTCCCTTAGCGCACCATCTTGTTGCACCGTTTGATTTTGTAATATTTTATCAATGTAAACAACCACTACCCGATTAGTTACAACTGTTTCTGTATAAGAAGGTGGAGGTACTGTACCATGTAATAATGATGACCTTCTATCAACAACACCTAAATCCATAAATTTTCCTCGAAAGAACTACTCTTTGAAAAAGAGTTTAATCCAGGAAAATATTTTTGGGAATAAAAAGATTAGCACAATAGTCCACTTAACAAGTCATCTGGCAAACAAATACGCATCTCCATGCAAAATTACAGCTGGTGTATCTACGCATCAGTGTTTTTCGAGCGCTTGCTACCACCTTGTTTTGCTGATTAATCAAATCGTATAAGTAATCGAAAAACTCAGTATCTCTATCGCCAAGATCGCCACCAGGTTCTTTCTTTGATAGCAGCTGAATTCTTTTTTGTAAGACGCAGCATAGAGGAGGATCTTTTTTCACCCCCTCATTCTCTAAAACTCTTGTAATGCAATCCACTAGCTTCTGATTAGTCCAATGAAACCTGCCATAATCAGATACGTTAGCTAACATAGCAAGAAGCTCTGTTTTATCAACAACTCTTACACCCATGAACATCTCCCTTAGATTAAAATTAATCGGGCAAGAGCTTACTCATAAAAAGACATTGTTGGAAATATAAAAGATGACAGATTATTCGTCTTGGCTTTTTTCACCAAAGAACGCAGCGCGCTCTCTAGCTTTAAGAATAAAGACAAGCGGATTACCAGAAAAGCCGTAGGATTCTCGGAACTGATGAATGAGATACCTCTTGTAGGTCTCTTGCATGAGCTTGGTGTAGTTAACAAAAAGCACAAATGTTGGCGGTTGCATCTCTACATGTGCCATGTAATAGATACGGAGGCGTTTACCTTGGATCATCGGAGGATGGTAAGAGGCAATTGCTTTTTCAAGGAAGCGATTGAGCTGGCCTGTTCCAATACGCAACTTTTGTCCTTCTCTTACTTCTTTGATGAGGGGAAATAATTTGGCAAGGTTTCTTTGTTTTTCAGCAGAAATAAATAATTTAGGAACATAATTCAAAAAGGAAGCCTCATCACGTATGGCAATTTCACAATGCTCCATGCGGTGACCTTCCACGAGATCCCATTTGTTGATTACAAGAATACAGCCCTTGCCCTGTTCTTCGATCATGCTGGCAATACGCTTTTCATGCGCTGTAATGCCCTCTTGTGCATCAATCATCAAAAGACAAATATCTGCTCTTTCTATTGCGCGCTCTGTTCTGACAGCTGCAAATTTATCAACAGCAAAATGCTCTGATTTTTTTTTGCGCACGCCCGCTGTATCGATAAATGTAAAGGATGTGCCATCAATGATTAACTCTGCATCGATTGCATCTCTCGTTGTTCCAGGAATAGGGCTTACAACAGATCTGTTTTCATTTAAAAGGCGGTTGAGAAGCGTTGACTTACCAACGTTTGGTTTACCAACAATTGCAACGCGGATGGTGTTTTTTTCTTCTTCATCTTTAACATTTTCAAAAAGAGATCTGTGCAGAGAAGCTTCTAAAAGTTCTGCTATTTGAAAACCTTGCGTTGCAGAAACAGGGACCATATTTTGAATGCCAAGAGAGTGAAATTCATGGATATAAGATAGTTTAGATAGATCATCCACTTTATTCACAGCTAAACAAACAGGCTTTTTCTGTCTGAGTAAAAACCTAGCAATATCCCCATCAAGAGGAGTAAGACCTGCTTTTCCATCGACAACCATGACAAGTACATCTGCTTCTTCAATGGCTGTCTCTGCTTGCCTTTTAATTTCTTCTCCAAAAGGAACGCCACTACGTGTGTCGATACCTCCCGTATCAATAATGGTTAAAGGCTTGCCAAAAAGATCTGTTGTTCCGTAAAGACGATCCCTCGTTGTGCCTGAGGCTTCATCAACAATTGAGAGGCGTCTTCCACAGATACAATTGAAAAGAGATGACTTCCCGACATTGGGGCGTCCAACGAGCGCTAATTTTATTTTTTTCATGCCGCAATTATACCTGATCAAAAGGTTATATTCAAACGAGTAGTTGTTCAAATTATGATTTTATAGATGTTCTTCTTTGATTGAGCGCTGGAGTAGCCCTCTGACTGCTTCTCTAGGATTAAGTCCCTCATACAAAATAGAGTAGACAGCCTGCGTAATAGGAACTTCAATATGAAACTGCCCGGCTAACTGAAGGGCAGAAATTGCCGTATAAGCTCCCTCTACAACCATACCAATCTTTTCTTTAGCGCTCTCCAGATCCAACCCCTCTGCAATTAGCTTTCCAAAAGAATAATTACGACTATGTTTAGAAAGGCAGGTGACACACAAATCCCCCAGCCCAGAAAGGCCATTGAGGGTTTCAGGATTCGCACCTTTGGTAACAGATAATTTGCGTATCTCATGCAACCCTCTTGTCATGAGAGCAGCCTTTGTATTATCCCCAAACCCTAGCCCATCAGAAATGCCACACGCAATAGCAATGATATTTTTCATGGCGCCACCAAAGGCAACTCCATTCACATCGAGATTAGGATACAGGCGAAAAAAAGGCGTTGAAAAAAGTTCTTGTATTTGTATGGCAAGCGTAGACTCGTAAGCTGAGCAGACAATAGATGTAGGCAATTTTTGAATCACCTCTTCCGCATGGCTAGGACCACTTAAAACACCCACAAGCTTGCGAAACCCTAAACCAAAAACTTCCAATACAACTTCAGGTAGTAGCAAGCAACTGTTCTGTTCAATGCCTTTGGATGTGATAATAATAGGACATTTAACGCCCCCTGCTGCAAGCACTTGCTCAAGCACAGGACGCACTCCCGAAGAACTCACTGACTCAACTAGAAAGTCAATTCCAACAAGTGCCTCTTCCAAGTTACTTGTAAACTGAAGACCCTCTTCAGCCCTGTAATTGGCAAGTTTAGGATGCTCTCTTTTTTTAGAAAGATGCTTTGCAAAGTCTTCCCTCTGCGCCCATAAAACTACTTCATGGCCCTTAGAAGCTAGCAAAGAAGCTAAGCAAAATCCCCACGTTCCTGCACCCAAATAACCTATTTTCATAGCAAGTTAGGGTATCATAATGTTCCAACTTTTTACAATAGACATCTTGCGTAATTTGCTTTGCTTGGGAAAATTGACGGTTTTTGTGCAGATTCTCCATCAAATTTTGAGAGCATGTGTGGACACATGGTCGAAAAATTTGATGAAGAATGTGCTAAAAATAGCAATTTTAACGAGTAAATAGAATTGCGCAAGATGTCTAACTTCTTTTATAAGAAAAAAATATATGTGTAGATAGAAATCACCAAAGTGGTATTTTTAAGAGAAAATGTGGGCGCTATGTTTGAAGGAAAGAAGATTGTGACCTCTCAGGAAATGCAAAGAGTAGAGGCACTTGCCTGCGCGCAAGGCTATGATGATAGCCAATTTATGGATCAAGCAGGAGAAAAGATCGCTGCTTTAACAGAGACTTTTATCCATGAGCACAACCTTGGGAAATTTGTTTATATTCTTGCAGGCAAGGGAAACAATGGAGGCGATGCTTATGCAGCCGGCATTCAACTTTTAGCGCGCCACTTTAATGTGATTGCCTTTCAACTTTTTCCAAAAACTTCCTGCTCTCCTCTTTGCCAAATTAAATTAGAAGCATTCAAGAAACACGGCGGCAAAGTTGTTTTTCTAGAAAAAAATGAGCCTCTTACTTTTGCTGAAAAAGGCATTATACTCGATGGCCTTCTTGGCACAGGGTTCCAAGGAAAAGTCGAAGGTCTTCTTGCTGAAGTAATTAACCAAGTGAATAAAAAAAGACTCCCCATTCTTGCAATTGACATACCGTCTGGATTAAATGGAACGACAGGAGAAGTAGAATCTGTTGCCATTCATGCAACGCAAACATTCTACCTAGGGCTTCCCAAGATAGGATTCTTCTTGAAAGAGGGAGTAAATTACACAGGCAAGCTTGTCGACGTTGACTTTGGCCTTCCTGATCTTTTTATCAAAGAAGCTGTAGCAGAGGGCCACCTTCTTGATGAAGAAAAGTTATCTCTTCCTTCTATCAATCCCACACAACATAAATATGAAAGAGGTTATGTTTTAGGTGTTGCAGGATCTGAAGCGATGGGAGGAGCTGCCGCCCTCTCTTCTCTTGGAGCATTAAGAGGAGGCGCTGGTATTTTACGTCTTTTTTATGGGAAAGGGATGAGCATTTCTATGCTACCTCCAGAAGTGATCCGTGAGCCCTACAGCATAAAGCGCATTCTTAAAGAATGCACAAGAGCCTCTTCCCTCTTCATTGGACCTGGCCTGGGAAGAAGTTGGAGAGTGACACGGTTTCTTCGCAACTTAATACCTCAACTTTTACAACCCGTTATCTTCGATGCTGATGCTCTTTTTTTTCTTGGACAGCACCCTGACACAAAACTTCCATTTTATTCTATTCTTACACCTCACAGAAAAGAGATGGAAAGCCTTCTGCAAGGAAAACCCTGCACCCTCTCTGCTTGCCAAGCATTTGTTGATCATAAAAATGTGACACTTGTTCTTAAAGGCATGCCCACCATCGTATTTTCTCCCCACAGAATACCCACATTTATTGCACGGGGAGATCCTGGGATGGCAACTGCAGGCTCTGGAGATGTCTTAACAGGCCTTATCGCAGCTCTTCTTGCACAAAAAGTTGAACCCCTCAAAGCTGCTAAACTCGGAGTGTATCTACATGCCTGTGCAGGAGAATTTGCAGCCAAAGGCAAAACATCTTACTGCCTGATTGCATCTGACATTTTAGATTACTTGCCGCATGCTTTTCAAAAGTTATTGTCTAAAGCTTAGATACCACTCAACGAACTTGCCCATGCCTTCTTCGAGAGAAGTTGCCGGAAAGAAATTAAGCTCTTTGTTGCTTTTAGAAATATCTGCATAGGTGATAGGAACTTCTCCTATCTGCATAGGAAGAAGTTCTCTCATCGCTTTTTTACCTGTATATTTTTCAATGAGAGAAATGAGCGTGAGCACACTCTCTGGATGATTGTTCCCCAGATTAAAAATCTCACAGGGAGATCCTAAATCAATTGCAGCAATGGTTCCACGGATCACATCATCGATGTAAGTAAAATCCCGCTGCATGTTGCCTTGATTATAAATCTGGATAGGTTTTTCTTCCCATATCGCTTGCGCGAAAGAAAAATACGCCATGTCAGGTCTACCCCATGGACCATACACAGTAAAATAGCGTAGGCCCGTTACAGAAATGCCATACATCTGGTGGTAGGAAAAAGCCATTAACTCATTTGCTTTTTTTGTCGCTGCATATAAATTAGAGGGATGATCTGTAGGATCTATTTCTGAAAAAGGAATTTTCTGATTTAAGCCGTAGACGGAAGAAGAGGATGCATACACAAGCTTGATGTGGGGGTGCCTTCGGACTGTTTCTAACACACTTGCAAAGCCATCTAAATTACTGTGCACGTAACTCTTGGGATTTACCATCGAGTAACGCACGCCTGCTTGCGCAGCTAAGTTCACAAAATGTGTGATCTTAAAATCTACCACGTGTTTTTCTAAAAAAATAGTATCGGTAATATCTCCCTCAAACACATGCACGCCGAGCCCAGTAAGGTTTTTAGCGCGCGCTCTTTTTAACTCAGGGGCATAATAAGCATTAAAATTATCGCAGCCAACAACTGTATTTCCTCTCTTAGAGAGAGCAATAGCTAAATGGTATCCTACAAATCCAGCGATCCCTGTAATAAAAATGCGCATTGCCTAAAAATTTCCTTTTCAGTTAAATGGTCCGAAACCACTTCCTGAATATAAGGTATGTCTTGATTAATTTCTGGAGAAAAATAAATCTTTATAGAGTTAAAGCTCTTCTTGCAGGTATTTTGTGCGTTTTACTCTATGGCTGTGGCAATGCCCCCTATAGAGGCCCTGATGTCCTGGGAGCTGATGCCTTCGTCATGGACTCGTATAAGATACGTGAAGGTAAATTTTCTATTTTACAGCTAGAAGGCAAGCTCTCAGAAGATCTCTCTCCAGAGCTTTTAGATGAATACCAAGATTCTATACAAGAAGGAGATGTCCTTGACATCTCTATCTACCACCCTATGCGAACAGACTTAAGCTCTGCCATTCATTCAATTGGGTCTTCCTTTGGATTTCCCGTAAGAGAAGGAAGAGTGACACTGCCCGATCTTGAACCTATTTACATCGAACACTTAAGTCTTGAAGAAGCAAGAGTGAAAATTCAGACAGCCTACAATCATCAGATTAAAGATATCCAAGTTTTTCTCTCGTATAAAGATCGCTTAGAAAAGAAAGTGGAACTCATGGGGCTTGTTGAACTACCTAGTGTTCCAGTGAATGGAAAAATCAGACTCTTTGAAGTATTATCCCTTGCTAAAGCGCCCCCTACTGCCAACCTTTTCAAAAGCTATGTTATTAGACACAATCAAATGCTTCCTGTTGATCTCTATAAGTTAATCAAAGAAGGTGATATGCATCACAATATCGTGATGCAAGGGGGAGATAAGATCTATATTGCAGAGCCCTCTGCCTCTTCTTTAATGGTCCTAGGAGAAGTTGGAAAAGAAGGTATAGTCGAGCTTCCAAATGGCTTCATGTCGATCCGTCATGCACTCGCTGCAGCAGGTGGCATTCCTTACACAGGAAATAAGTCGTATATTCAGGTGATTAGGGGTACTATCACAAATCCAAAAGTCTATACACTCACATGGAATCATATCATTAGATTACCGAATGACAGCCTTCTTCTCATGCCAGGCGATATTGTGTACGTAGCTACAAGCCCCATTACCGAATGGAACCGATTTGTTACCCAGCTTCTTCCCACTCTCATGGGTATAGATCTTGCAACCAAAGGGGTTAATAACATAGGAGTCAATATCCCGTGAAAGATCCTACGTGGATTTCCTTTTCTGACTTAAGACGCTTATATCAGCGCGTGAAATTGCAAATGCGTAAAGTAGCATGGACTGCTACCGTGTTAGTAACGGGCTTTCTGCTTTTTCAAGGAGCTAAGTTTACTACGCAAGCTTCTTTTAAGCTCGGTAAAGGAAAGCTAGAACAAAGACTTCCCTTTGCTAATCTTGCGCAAACAATGGATCTCATCCTACCAGAGGGAGACTCTTCCGTATCTTTAGTCTTGCTATCAAGAGATGTGCTGGGAAGAACCATTCAGCAGCTTGGACTCCAAGCAACCATTGCTACAAATCCTATCGCATTCATCAAAAAACCGCTCCACGTTTTATTCTCTGAATTCCACATGCCTCTCCAAGAAACATCCTCTTTTGAGTTTCAAAGCATATCCTCTTCTTGTGACCAGGAAAAGTCTTTTTACCTTCATGCTTTATCTCCTAATACCTATGAAATTTTAAGTCTTAAAAAAGAATCTCTTGCCTTAGGAAAATTACATGAGCCTATCTCTTTTGACGCTGTTCATCTCACCATAACAAAATTTCCTACAGATGTTTCACCAGAAAAACGGTATCCTCTTGCCATCCACCCACTAGAAAATGTTGTAAAAGCTTTTAAACCCCTCCTCTCGATTAAGCCAGCAAAGGAAGACCCTAATGTTCTCTTACTCAAATTTACCCATCCTGATAAAGCCTTGGGATCTCTTTTTCTCAACACTCTCATGCAGTCTTATCAAGAGGTTCTCAAAGAAGAGAATCAACATATGGCAGATGTTCAAATGGCTTACCTTGCAAAAAAACATAAAGAGCTAAGCGCCCAATTTGACCAAGAAATGGAAGAGCACGTCTCTTATCTGAAAAAAAATCTTGGAGAGCAAGGGTTTATTAGTCTCTCACAAGAAATTGAGATACTTACCGCTCCCAAAGAGAATTACCTCTCTAAACTGTTTGATGTTGAATTTGAGCTTGCGCATTTTGACAATCCCTCTCTTACTTTAGCACAAAAAGATCCAAGACCTACCGAGCAGATAGAAAATGTCTCTTGCGAGCTCAAAGAGGCAACGCTTGCACTTGATCTTATCAAACAAGATAGAGCCCCTACTGTCAAACAAGACACTTTAGCCTTCCTTTTAGAAAATGTTAAGCAAACAAAAGCGCTCTTTGAGTCTACGCATGAAGAAGGATATAAAACAGAACTTGGCTATGCAAAAGAAAGATTAGAAACCTACCTCCAAGATTTGGTCTCTTCTTTAACTCTGCGCAAGCAAACGCTTGAGGAAATATCATCTGATAACTTTGCCTCTAACTTTCAAGGAATCGATCTTCCTACTGCTAAAAACCTTCACATTAACTACAACAGCAAGCTCGACTCTCTCCAAGCAGAGCTTGCGCAACTAGCTTACCTCTCTGAGCATGTAAATAAAGAGAATTTCAACTTAAGCTCTATAGGCAACGTTCTTTCCGATAACGTAACAAGTAACATGATTCTGAAAGCAAGCGAACTAGAACTTCAGCTGAAAGATTCCCTCACACATAGCTACAAAGAACACAAGCGCCTCAAAGATGCTCTCAAATCCCAGAAGCACTTCCTCTATTCCCATCTTGAACAAGTACAAGAGTTGAAAAAGTTGCAGATCCATCTCACAAAAGAAAAAATGCACGCCCTCGAGCAAGTAATTGTTACTCTTTTAAAAACAGAAAAAAAACTCCTCCATGAAAAACTCTTCGATCTTAATAAGCAAATGCATGATCTACCAAGCAAGTGGTATTTTGAAAATAAGTTCAAATTTCAAAATGATCTGACGCAAGAGATCATGCATAGTCTTGTACAGGTAAGCGAATCAAAACAACTATCCTCCCAGCTGTATCAAGCGGATGCAAAACCCCTAGATAGAGCTTTGCCCCCTTCTTCTCCTAATTACCCTTTTCTTTTCCCCTACTCTATCATAGCATTTTTCCTTGCAGCTTTTTCCACTTACCTCTACTACTACCTGAAAGCTCTTATTAAAGGCTTCCCTGTATCTGCAGAGACACTGCAGTCTATGGGAGAGCCCTACACTGGCCATCTTTCTTCCCACTCAAATGTCTCGTTTGCAGAAATCAAAGATACAGATCATGAAACTCTCCGCTTACTTGCCTCATCTCTAGACACACAAAAAAATAGCCTAGTAGGTTTATTTCTAGGAGCAAATAGTGATTATTCTCACAATATTGCACATATTCTGCATACGCGCGGAAGAAAAATTCTCATCCTTGAGTGTGATTTTCGCCGCATTCCTTTAAGCGAAGAAGTTCCTGGGCTTTGGCACTACTTATCTGGCTTAATAGACTACCTGCCTCTGCGCGCACATGCCTCTTTTGACTATGTGCCTGGCAGCTGCATACATTTCTCACCAGAAGTTTTCACCCAAGAAAATTTCTCTTCTCTTCTACAAGACTTAAAAACACGCTACGACTTTGTCTTTCTCATCAGCAGATCTCCACTTAAAAGCACCGAAGCCCTCGATCTTCTCTCTCTTGTTGATACAGCCGTTGTCTCTTTTGAAAGAGAGCCCTTAGAAGATCTAAAAAATTATTCGAATTGGATTAGACAAAAACAAAATAGATATGTTACTTTTGTGGAAAGTGAAGTTAAACCTTTTGCGTGAGCTATGAAAAAATACATTGTTGCCTCTCTCTTATTTGTTGCTGGGTTTTCTCTTATTGAAGCTAGAACAAGTGGAGGCGGCCCCCCTCTTTTTTCGAAAGATCCTTCTTTTGAAATGTATCCGTGGCTAACAGGCCCTCTTTTAGCTCCTTCTGGACACGTTGTACCACAAGGGCATGTCAACATTGAACCGTACCTCTTTTGGACACAGTACCGAGGGATTTATGACAGCAATTGGAAATTTAAAGGTCAGCATCACTATACGAGTGTAACTCTTGAGGTTCCTTTCCAGTTTGGAATTTTACCTGCAACAGAATTTGATATCGTTCCCCAAGTGTATTACAACTATTCGCAAGGACAAACATCCTGGCAATTTGGAGATTTAGGGCTTTCACTGTCTTTTCAGCTGCTCAATGATGAAAAAGGCAAAGCGTGGCCCCCCGCCATCAAATTACGCTTTACTGGTAATGCTCCCACAGGAAAATATGACCACCTCAAACCTTCGAAAAAAGGAACAGATGTCGGTGGTATAGGATCGTGGTACCCGGGCGCTGGGCTTGTGTTCAGTAATCTCTTCCACTTTTCTGGATCTCACTTTCTTGCAATGCGCTATTTTTTCAGCTACAACATAACAACAGGCGCATCCGTTCGTGATGCAAATATCTACGGTGGAACAAAAGGAACGCATGGAACTGCTTATCCAGGCGACACTTTTACCGCTAACATCGGTCTTGAATACAGCATGTCTCAAGCCTGGACTTTAGCCTTGGACATTCTCTATAATTATGGAGCAAAAAACCGTTTTTCTGGATATGACGGAGGAGTTCCTATGACATCACCTTCTTCTGCAAGCTATAGCTTATCTCCTGCGATAGAATATAACTTCTCAGAAAAAGTAGGGCTCATCGGAGGAACATGGTTTACCGTTGCAGGAAGAAATACAGCTCAATATATCAACTGGATATTAGCGCTTAACATTTATATTTAAAGAGGGAATTGCAAAACTAACGCAAAAAAACACGGATCTTCGGATGCCGTGTAAGTTAAGATATTTTTATATGTCCGAAAATGTATATTTTTCGCGTTAATTCTGTAATTCGGCCAAAACAATCCACAAAATCGACGAACCCTTAATACGCGATGTCTATTTCTGTTTCGATTGAATGAGGCTGCCTAAATTCGATGGAACCGTAAAAATAAAAGCTTTTCCTCTCTTGACCATTTTTAGCAGACCTTTATCATGTAAATCTTGTAGATCATGCCTGGCAGTATCGTACGCTATCTGATGGCTATTTTTATGAGCTTCTATAGTGTAATCTGTGCCAGGGTGACGCAGCGCATGAGCCAGCAAAACCTCTTGTCTATAGTTAAAGTTCCCATTTTTTTTGACTAACAACTCCACCTCGCTTAATTCATGCGATTTACGATTAATGTAATCGTGCAAAGATTGCATTGATTTTTTAATTACATCAGATTGATGAAGAATGAAATAAGTAAGATCATTTTGATCTGTCTCAGTATAGAGAAAAGCTTCTCCATACTGAACGGGGGCTTTCAAAATGATTTCAGATATTGAAATAAACTCAAAAAGCCAATACCCATTCCGCAACATTAGCCAATAAAATAAAGCACGCGCGGTTCTCCCGTTACCGTCCACAAAAGGATGATCATATGCTAGCCAAAAATGAAGAATCATCGCTCGAACAACTGGATGAAGAAATTGTTGAGAGGTTTGACCATTTGCGAATTGACACATGGCCACCAATCTCTCCGAAAGCTGACTTGCATCTGGTGGATCATGCAAAATATCCCCTGTAATTGCATCCTCAACAATTACGTTCTCATCTACTCTTCGCAATCTTCCTGCAGCATCTGGATTATCTAAAGTTTGATCTGTAACTGCTCTATGAATTTCAAAAACCAAATCAGGAGAAAGTGGCTGATCCTTCCAAATAGCAATCTTTTGCATTGTATGAAAATTATTGAAAATCATTCTTTCACTTTTATCTCGAGGAGGACGCCCTGATCTAAGCATTTCCTTAGCTATCCTTCGGGTTGTAGCAGCCCCCTCGATTTGACTTGAGGTAATCGCTTCTTGTATTAGAGAACGTACTATATACTGATCTCGAGTCTGTGGATTAACAATAGCTTCAGGAATTTTTACCATTCCTCCAGCTCCCAAGTCAATTTGATGAAGCTGTTCAAGAACTTTATCGGGAAGATTATAAAAAAACATATCTTTTCTCTCTCTATCCCATAAAGGAACCGACTTGAACCCAAGCAGACGCCTCATTTTGATTCCACACCACCATTCTTCTAAAGTCAGGCCTTTGGGCGGAGTCAGGTGGCGCAATATATCCCAATGACGATACTTTCCTTCATCTTCTGTCTTATTTCCTTCGTTGTGGATCAGATTAAATTTTTCTGGGGAGGAAAAATACATCAATTGATTGTCCCGAATATCAGGAGGTCTGTGAGGCATCTTCATTTTTTCTACCAATTTTTTACTTAATGGTAACAATTAAACATCTTTTTTGTAAATACCAGTTCTAAAAAATCGCCAACAAACACTAAACAACTAATCACCAACCACTTGCAACACAAAATACCAAATTGGTAGATTCTGGTAGAAAATTGGTAATTGGGAAGGGGGGGGATCTACATGGAGTTACAAGCTAACAAAAAGAGATAATTTTTCGAATCTGCCGTAAGTCTGACATAATTAAGCCAAGAAAAATTCTCTCTTTTTGCTAGTTTTGCAACTACCTCTAAGAGACACCACTGTCCCATTACGGCTAGTTGTTTTATCTCTTCTATAAGAGTAGAAGTCATCCGGCTCGCACATTGTGCAAATGCCAGCAATTTCAATGTGCGTCTCAAGAACTCCGTATTCCAAAAGCTGCCTTTTTGCAATCTCCCACAGATTAAAATAGGTCGGTCTTTCCTGATGTTCCCAAAAATGCTGGGGAAGTTCTGTCTCATAATTTTTAAACTCACCACAACACGGACCTAAGCTCGGTGAAATACAAACCAAAAGATCAGCAGGATTTGTTCCAAACTTTTTCTCCATGGCCTGAATAGCATTTTTATAAATGTTTTGCACATTCCCCCTCCACCCTGAGTGTACATTCCCGATTGCCTCATGCACGGGATCATAAAAAATCGCTGCCTGGCAGTCTGCATGGTCAATCAAAAGCCCCAAATTCGCATCCTGCGTGATGAGTCCATCATGCAGCTGATCTAGTACAGGATTTGCATGTGACACCTCTAGAACATCTGCACCATGACATCCTTTGCCTTCTATTAACTGCTGACATCCGATAATCTCTCGCACACTCTCGCAGTTAGCCTGCAAAACGCTCTTGTCAGCATTCCGATCATACACCACAAGCTCCCCTTGTTTTAAAAAAACACCATGCCTAACATGGGGAAATCTTTGGAGTTGTTCAAACTCTAACCATTCAATCCTTCCACTTTTTTTTCGCAACATATACTATGATCCTATGGCAATCGATTTGCAGTTTTTAGCCTTTTTTGCACTCTTGATGACATTTGTGAGTCTCTGGATTCACAAGTCACCCTGGCTATGGCTCTCTTTTTTAACTATTGCCTACATCTTAGCGCTTCAGTCAGGTGTTGCCAAGCCTTTTTCCCTTGTACCTGTAGGAACGCTCCTACTCATTCACGTCATGCTCAGGCGCAACCTTCCCGAAAGTTCTAAATGGATTCTTATCCTATCTGCGATCTTGATTTCTCTTGGTCTTCTCTTTCACTGGATACCCGGCTTTTCTAACTACTGGGATGCAACCGGACACTTTTGGATTAACTTTGACACGCCTTTCATCGGCTTATTTATTCTAGCTCTCCAGCTTCCCCTCATTCGCTCATCCAATGAAGCGTTTAACCTCTCTTTCAAAGTGATTCCTCTCACAGGTCTTGCCATTGCTCTTCTACTCTTTCTGGGAGATTACGTAGGTCTTATCAGATGGGAATTTAACTGGCCGCCACACTTTTCTCTTAGACTGATCACAACGCTTTTCTTCATTATCATCCCTCAAGAAGCCTTCTTTAGAGGGTTCATCCAAAGAGAAGCCTTTAAGTGGATTGGAAACTCATTCAAAGGGCACATCTGCTCTGTGCTCATATCTTCTATAGCTTTTACTCTTTGTAATGTGTATTGGATTGCGGGACTAGAGCCTCTAGGGTTTATCTTCCTTGCAGGGCTCATCTACGGCTCTTTGTATCAATATACACAAGCAATAGAAAGCTCTATCTCGTGCAGCTTTGCTATTACCTTCTTGCATCTAGCGCTGGGGCTATCTATATAAGAAGGCGGATGCCGCTTCCCATCCATTGGATAGGGAAGGGGCATCACTAAAAGGGATTCTTAAGAAGCGGCACCGTTGGCACTGCTGCCTTGGTCAAAGGCTTCTAGATTTTTTGTGAAATGCTTAAGCGCAACTAACAAGTCTTCGGTAGTGATCTTTTTCTGATCGGTACGGATTGGATGTTTTCGAATGACTTTAACAAGCGGCAAGACAATCTCAATCAACTTGCTGTCTTTGTCTCCTCTTGCTTGTGCTGCTGTCAAAAGAGGATTAAATAATTCCTTGCCTAACAAACTTGTTTTAGAGTGCGCATCTGCAACCAGTCCTTCAATATGAGGCAGTTTCTCTTCTAATTGGGATACAGATGCTGCTAATGCAGACTGGCCTTCTTGTTGTGCAGTCAATTCTGCTATTTGCGCATTCTGTTTTGCTAAATTGCCCTCTAAAACTACTACCTTGCCTGATAAGACTTGTCGTGCTTCTTCTTTTAATCTAACCTCCTCTTGCAACTTCTCTATAATTGTATCTTGCGTTGTTCGAGTAAAAGCGTCCTTTGAAGTTGTAGATAATGTTTCAAGCTTTTTTCTCAATGCAGCTATCTCTTCCCTTTGTTCGCGGATAGTTGTGTCGGAAACTAACAATTCATTTTGTTGTAATTGAACAGTCTCTTCTACCCTTTTTAGTTTTGCCTTAAGAACTGTTTCCTCAGCTTTTTCAGCTGAAGCTGCAGGTAGCGGCCCGCTGCCTACTGTTGGTGTAGTGGATGGCGCTATCCCAAAAAAGCCCGCCAATCGTGTTTGCCCAACAGCTGCAATCACAGCCCGTCTATTAGCATATAATGCGGCCATGGCACAGCTCAAAGCTCCACCAACTAAAACAACGTAGGTCCACTTGCTATTTTTCAAAGCAGAAAAAGTGCAACCCTGCCAACACTTACTAGCAAATCCTGCTGCTTTGTCATACTGAGCACTAGCGCTGGGAAAAGAAGAGCGTAAAGATTGACCAAGTCTTGCTACATTGAAACCCATAGAAGCCTCTTGTTATTAGTTTTTTACTGGCACATATCAAAACACGCATTTGTCTGATTTTTTGTGTCATTGTAAGATGCGATTGTAAGAGGGGTCTATATTTATTACAACGGCAAAGAGGCGCGTTATCAAAAAAGGTATAGGAATAAAGAAAAATAGAGATTTAATAAAAGGATGATGCCGCTTCCTATCCAATGGATAGGTTAGCGGTATCATTAAAAGAGCTTTTTAAGCCATACTATCTTGGTCGCGCGTTGCTGCATCTATCTCTAGCCTTCGAGCAGGTTTATCTCTTTTATAAGGTCCCTGAACAATGCTATAAGAGGCGGACTATTGATGTTAGTCTGGTTGGGTTTGATTTGATATTTATTTTGTTGGATAAATTGAATGAGTGGCATAGCAATCCCCTCGAACTTTAGAGCTATTTCTTTATCCTTCCTAGCTGCTTCTGCCGTTTTATAAGCATCCACCTTTATTTGCAGTTGTGCTATTTGACCCTCTAAAGTACTGATGGTTTTTTGCGCTTCCTCTAACCCCATATCGCGGCGGCTAATTTCTCCTTGGTATCCATTCAATGTTGCTGCTTGATCCACTAAAAGGCCGCTGGCCCCTAATGAAAATTGTTGTTCTTTTTCAAACATGCCTTGCAAGAGTGTTAACTCTGACTGAAGCAATTCGGTTTTTCCTTCTGCTTCAGAAATTAATGCAGCGTGCTCTGTGTTTTTTGCCTGGATCTCTACATCTTTTTTCTGAATAGTCGCGTTTCGATTTTTTAGCTTAACGCCCAATATAACCGCGGCAACAGATAAGACTCCGCCAGCTAAAACAGCGACAGTCCATTGGCGATTTTTCAGAACACAAGCAGAGCAATCCTTCAAGCACTTAGCAGCTAATTCAAATACTTTAGCAGTTTTATTGGGCTCAGCCGCAAAATTTTGGTAAGATGAGAGTAAATATTGACCCACTTTGCGCGCATTAAATTTTAAATTATCCACAAGAACCCCCTTGTTATTAGTTTTTAATATTAATATGCATTTTTATGATCTTTTGCATCTTTATAGGAAACTATTTTAATATAGTTCTATATTGATTACAATAATAAAAAGAAGTTTTAAGGAAATTAGTATCAGTGGATGAGGGCGATAGGAATAAAAAAAGAATAACACATTCAAGCCACGGCGCTTAAGGCCAATGGCTTGAATGGAAAGCATAAATGCTTATCTTGTAGACTCTTCTGTAGAAAGTTCTTGAATCACTGCTTCGATAGCTTCATCTGGCTGAGCAGCAGCTGTCATAGCAGCTGTCTTTTGCTCTTGTGTCATAGCATTAAAAAGAACGCGGTGTGTTTCGCTTAGTTTGTCAGCAAACACTTGCTCTTCGTGAGAAAGAGTTTCTACGGGCGCCCCGACTTCATTAGCTTGAACAAATCCCATAGTCATGGCTATGAGAGCAAGAGTTACAACGTACATTTTTTTCATAATTTCCCTTCTATTAGGCCAATTTGTTTTAATTGGCACGTAGTTTAAATCGTAAAGCCAGCTTGTTTTGCTGACAGATAACGTGAGGCTGAATATAAATAGTCGTCTTATTTTTGTCTATAAAATGAGTTTGTTTTTGTTTTGGTTAAAATAAGGTTAATAAACTCTTATAGCGCTGTGGGGCTTTCAAAATAAAATTTACTGGCAGGTTTGAGGAAGAACGGATATATAGAAAATTTTATAATGTGGGTTGTTATGGGTGATAGACCTGTCGAATGTGGCCAGTGCAAAAAAACAGTCGGCGTTCTTTACAAGGAAATTGTAGGAAAGACAACGACGTGTACAGAAATGTGCTCAAGCTGCCCTATTCTCTCTGCTAAACTACATGGGGAGTCTTGCAAGGGAAAACTGCCTCGGCAAGAAAGCACTCTTTGCTGTGGCAACTGCGGAACTTCTGTTGAATCCATCCAGATGGGAGAGCCTTTGGGGTGCAGTGAGTGTTATGCGGTATTTGGTGATATTCTTGTCTCAGAGTTATTAGAGTCAGATGCTATCCCTCCCTCTTTGAAGAAAAAAGTCTCCATGAAAGGACCACAAGCTATACACATTGGTAAATCACCTGACAACGAACAGAATGTTGTACTTTCGACTAAATTATCTTCGCTGAACGAGGCATTGAATGAGGCGCTTAAACGAGAAAATTATGAGCAAGCAGCCTGGCTCCGTGATCAAATCAAAGCATTAACGGATAAACATGACAGAACTTAAGCTGCCATCACATATTTCTGATCATCCCCCTTTTGAAGGAGAGCCGAATAGAATATGGCTATCATCCTCTCTGACGCTTCAAAGAAATCTTGCGCGTTATAAATTCCCTTCTAAATTATCGCCAGTAGAGATGAAAACTGTTTTAAACATGATTAAATCGTTTCTAGAGCAATCAACTGAAATCAAAGGGACTACTTTTTTTTCAGCAGATAAGCTGGGTACTTTTGAAAAGGAGTTTTTGTTTGAACATTTTTTATGTGCAGACAGCTTTCAAAACACTGTAGCAGATCAAGGCTTTTTGGTGGATGATTCAGGTAAGTTTTTAGCTTTGTTAAATCTGAAAAATCATCTTCAACTACATTTCGTTGACTTCTCATCCGATTTAGAAAAAGCGTGGAGTCTTCTTTCTAAAATTGAAACGGCATTTGGAAAAGAGCTTGCCTTTGCGTTCTTACCAAAATTTGGATATTTAACATCTGACAAAGCAGATTGTGGAACAGCGCTTCGCATTGCACTCTACTTACATCTTCCTGCTCTCATTCACTCGAGCCAGCTAAAAGAGGCTCTTGCAAAACAAAAAGATGAAGATTTAGTAGCTATCGGTCTTGAGGGTTCTTTAGATGAGCTAGTGGGTGATATCATCGTTTTGAAAAACCAGTATACCTTGGGCCTTAGCGAAGAGACTATTTTGCATCAACTTCAAACAACAGCACTCAAACTCATTGCTTCAGAAAAAACGATGCGTAACCATTTGAAAGAAGATGGCAGCACTGTAATTAAAGATCTTGTAGGAAGAGCGTATGGCTTACTTGCTCACTCCTATCAGCTCCAGACAAAAGAAGCGCTCAATGCACTCAGTCTCATTAAGCTAGGGATAGAACTAGAATGGATTAAAGGGCTAGAGGCTAAGAAAATTGATCATACAATCTTTCATTGCAGAAGAGCTCATTTAGCGCATGCCATAAATGAGAACATGCTAGATAACAACAATCTCAATCTCAAGCGCGCAGCTTTCGTCCACAAAGCTCTAGAGGGAGCTATCTTGGTCTAACAGATCTTCTTCTACAAAAGGATAGGGACGGATGGTAACAGAGCTATATACTTTGCCAGGCTTCAAGTATTCTCTTAGGATAGCATCAAATTTTTCATGAGAGCAACGATTGCCACACGTGAATAGATCGATAAAGCAGCTTCTATGCTCTGGATACGTATGAATGCTCGCATGGCTCTCAGCAAGCATCGTTAGCATAGTAAGACCAGAGCCGTTTGGAAAAATGTGATAGATGGTATTTAGAATGGTAGCGCCTGATTCTTTTACCGCCTCATTCATGACACAGATCAATGTATCTGTATCTGCTATGCATGCAAGATCACAACCAAAATACTCTGCAGTAAAATGCGTTCCCTTAAACTCAAAGGTTTCTTCTTCTGCACCCGCATACATAAGTGCAGGAACAAGTAATACTAGAGATAATATACGAGCAACCATTTTCATTTTAAAATCCTCATTTATCAAAAATAGATTGCAGTGTAGCAGGCAAGTGATTTTTTTGGAAATATTCAATTCTTAGATTTGGTACAATTAGCACATGGCTATGGGAAAAATGGTTGGTATTATTTTGATGGGAGGCACAGGAGTGCGCTTTGGAAGCGACATTCCTAAGCAATTTCATCTGCTAGATGGAAAGAAAATTTATCTGCATACGTTAGAAGCATTTATTCAGTCGCAGCTTTTTGATAGTATTGTGCTTGTCTCGCATCCTGACTGGCTAGATATTGTGAAAGAAGAAACAGCGGGATATCTGGTGATTGTGACAGAGGGAGGAAAAACGCGCCAGCAATCATCTTATTTGGGACTACTTGCTTGTCCTTTGGGTACTGAGTATGTGGTGATCCATGACGCTCTACGCCCTTTTGTATCTCGAGATATCTTAGCAAGAAATGTGGAGCAGGTTCAAATAGTAGGAGCTGTAGATACGTGCTCTCCTGCAACAGATACAATTGTGCACTCTTGTGATGGTATCATGATTAGTAACATTCCTCCTCGCAAGGAGTATTTTCAAGGACAGACGCCTCAAAGTTTTGCATATGCATTGATATTAAAAGCACATCAAGAAACTGAGCAGAAAAATGCATCCGATGATTGCTCTCTTGTTTTAGAAGCAGGTCACAGCGTAGCTATTGTCTTAGGAAATGAGAGAAATATGAAGATCACAACAGAATGGGATCTTATTTTAGCCTCTGCAAGATCAATTTAGATTCTTCTTCATCCATGAGTACAAAATGGGAAGCCAATTGTTCATAACAATAGACATCTGCCCTGGCAATATCAAACCACCATCCATGTATCCGGAGCTGTTTTTTTTCTAAGCGCTCTCGAATAATAGGGTAGGTTTTAAGATGCTCGATTTGCTCTAGAACATTTACTTGAGAAATCTGATTGTGTTCGGAAAGGGCAGGATCGATGATCATACCTTGTCTTACTTTATTTGCAGATTCTACTCCATGTTTTAGCCAAGATCTCACATGAGGAAAGGAGCAATTCTCTATGCCTTGCGCAAGCGCTTGCATAGCGCCACACTCTGAGTGTCCACAGACGACAATATCTGCTACATTAAGAGACATGACAGAAAATTCAATCGCTGCAAAAACGCTATTGTCTTGCTCTGAATCAGAAACAGGAGGAATGAGATTACCGACATTACGGATAACGAATAGATCGCCCGGATCTGTAGATGCAAATAAGTTGGGAACAACTCTGCTATCTGAGCAGCCGATAAAGAGCACGTCTGGCTTTTGCCCAACAGCAAGTTTTGCAAAGAGATCTCTGCTCTCTTGCGTTAAGCCCTTTCTAAAGTCAACGATGCCTTGTATAAGTTTTTTCATAGTAGTGGATAATTAGCCACTCCTACGGATATTTTCTGCAGGAGTGGAAAAAAAATTGAGACTTGATGGGCTCGAACCATCGACACTCTCCTTAAAAGGGAGATGCTCTACCAACTGAGCTAAAGTCTCAATAAGAATGACCCCAAGGGGATTCGAACCCCTGTTATCAGAATGAAAATCTGGTGTCCTAGACCGGGCTAGACGATGGGGCCATAAAAACACGTATAGCCTATCAGATATTCAATTAAACTGCCATAATTTCTTTTTCTTTGGCAGCAAAGAGAGTATCTATTTCCTTGCAAAACTGATCGGTCAGTTCCTGAATTTCCTTCTCTCCTTTCTTCATAACATCTTCTGCAATCTCACCGCTACTTTTTTGTTTCTTGATAAGATCGTTTTGTTTACGTCTAATATCTCTGATAGCAATTTTAGCATCTTCTGCTTTCTTCTTACCCTGCTTAACAATTTCTTGACGCATTGATTGATCCATCGGAGGAACATTAATCCGAATGGAAGAGCCTTCTACAACCGGCTGAAGGTTGAGGTTGGCTTTTTCAATGCCTTTGGCAATTGCCTGCGCTGTTTGGGGATCAAAAGGCGTGATTAAAATTTGTCGTGCTTCGGGCGTTGTGATATTCGCTAGTTCCTTAAGGCGCATAGGAGACCCATAGACTTCGACTGTCACACCTTCAACCATCCCTGAGTTGGCACGGTTAGTGCGTAAATTTTTCAGATCGCCTTTAAAATGGTCGATCGTAGCTTGCATTTTTTCTTTAGTTTGTTTCGGTATGCTCATTTTTTAACTCCCTTCAATCAGTGATCCGCCTTTTTTCTCACAGACAGCTTTTAATAAAGCGCCGTTTTCAAAAAGGTCAAAGACATGGATGGGAATGCTATTTGCCCAACAAAGGGCGATAGCTGCTCCATCCATTACATTTAAATTTTTCTCTAGTGCTTGCGCGTAAGAGATTTTTGCAAATTTTTTCGCGTGAGGGTTGCGTTTAGGATCTTTATCGTAGATACCATCGACTTTTGTAGCTTTGAGTAATACTTCGGCGTTGATTTCACTTGCTCTAAGAGCTGCTGCCGTATCTGTTGTGAAGTAAGGATTGCCAGTGCCCCCTACAAAGATCACAATGCCCCCTGTTTGGAGATAATACATAGCACCCTGCCATGAGTACCTCTCAACAATGGAGTCGGTATTAAGAGCGCTCATAACGTGCGCTTCACATCCTAATGTTGCTAGTGATTGTTGGAGGATAAGGCCGTTGATGGTGGTAGCTAGCATCCCGATGTGGTCAGCGGGTGTTCGCAGAAATTGAAATTCTTCGGCTTGAGAGCCACGGAAGATATTACCTCCGCCGATCACAATGCCTATTTGGACACCCATTGCATGGATATCCTTGATCAAAGAGGCAATTTTATGGCACGCGTTTCTTTCAAATCCAAATTTTTGATCTCCTACCAAAGCCTCTCCTGAGAGCTTTAATAGAATCCTTTTATAGGCAGGTTTGGATTTTTTAGAAACCATGTTGTATTACCCTACGCGCCACCTTAAAAAACGGCGTATAGCAAGAGGCTTACCTACGCGTTTGCCTTCTTTTACAACGAGATCTGCAATTGTAATTGAGTTATCTTTTACAAACTTCTGTCCAAGAAGGCAGACTTGATCATAGAAAGCTTTCAGTTTACCTTCGACGATTTTATCGATGATATTTTCAGGTTTGCCTTTAACTTGTGATTTAGCAATGTCTGCTTCTCTAGCTCTTACATCTGCAGGAACTTCTTCTGGTTTTAAGTAATCAGGAGATTCAGCTGCGATATGCATAGCAATATCTTTGGCAAGTGCTTCCATGCCCGCTCCACCTTCGATCTCAACAAACGTGACGATTTTACCACCCATATGGGAGTAAAGACCAACGGATGTGTCAGCTAATTTAGGCAAAACTTGTAGACGTTTGATCTGAATATTTTCTCCTAAACCTTGGATCACTAAAGATCTATACTGATCGATTGTAATGGAAGGATCTTTACGGTATTTTTGTGCTACAAAAGCTTCCAAGGAAGCAGGCTTTGTTTCAGCAACTTCTAATGCTACATCTTTAACAAATTGTTTGAACTTATCATTTTGAGCAACAAAATCTGTCTCAGAGTTAACTTCAATAAGAGCTATAGCATCTTGACTCTCGCCTATGCCGATAACACCTTCTTTTGTCTCTCTTCCCTCTTTTTTCACAGCAGAGGCCATGCCAGATTTTCTAAGAAAATCGATTGCTTTTTCCATGTCACCTTGGGATTGGTCAAGGGCTTCTTTACATTTGCCCATTCCAACACCTGTGCGCTCACGGAGCTCTTTAACCATTTCAGGAGTGATTTTTGTAGCCATCATTTTTTATCCTCTTCTTCCGCATCTTCGTCAGAAAGGTCTTCTGCAGATTCTGATGCAGTAGACTCATCTCCTTTAGCAAAACCGATATTCATATCGTTTTTCTTATCAACGATTGCTTGCATCAAAGTTTGTAAAATGAGTTTAATACTTTTTAGAGCATCGTCGTTACATGCAATCACGTAGTCAATAGGATCTGGATCGCAGTTTGTATCGACAAGTGCCATCACAGGAATGCCTAGCTTGTTAGCTTCAGCAACTGCGATATGTTCCATACTTGGATCGACAACAATCAAAAGACCTGGGGGCTTTCTCATCGCGCGGATACCAGAGAGGTTGCGATCAAGCTTGATACGATCTTTGCTGAGTACAGATAATTCTTTTTTTGTAAAAGTATCTCCGCCTGTTGCAATTCTCTTTTCAATTCTTTCGAGGGTTTTAACCGAATTTCTAATTGTTGTAAGGTTCGTTAACATTCCACCGAGCCAACGCTCGCACACATAAAACTCGCCAGCAGCTTCTGCTGCTTCTCGAATCACTGGTTTTGCTTGTTTTTTTGTTCCAACAAACATAATCGATTGACGGCGTGCAACTGTTTCTCTAACAACAGCTACCGCGTTGCGGATTTGTTGCATTGTTTTTGCAAGGTCAATGATATAAATGCCGTTGCGCTCTTCAAAGATGTATCTTTTCATCTTTGGGTTCCAACGGTGTTTCTGGTGACCAAAATGCGCCCCAGATTCGAGTAGTTCTTTAACTGTTAAATTCAATTCTTCTTTATGTGTTGCCAAGCCTTGTCCCTCTTGTTGTTTTGACGCGGCATCCACCCTTAATTAGGTGGATTTCGGTCTTGGTTATTATTGCTTAAGTAAGCGCCTGATCAGAATCGAACTGACACAAGTAGCTTGGAAGGCTACGGTTCTACCATTGAACTACAGGCGCAAGTGGAAAACAATTTAACTGAAAAACCTCTTTTTTCCAATAGAAAAATAGATATACTGTCTAAAGAAGCGTAAATTTCCCTACAAAATGGACGGCATGGATCACGATATTTCAGCTAAAACAGGGCGCGTATTAAATGTTATTTTGCTATGCCTAATTTTAATTTTAGTGAGAGTTTGGTACTTAGCCGTCATAGAGCACGATGAGCAAATTGAACAATCACACAAACCCCACCGCCGGGTTATCGTTGAGCCTGCTCCGAGAGCTACGATTCAAGATCGCTTTAACATCCCCTTGGCGATCAATAAAATTCAATATAATGCAGCCATCTGTTATGCCGACATCCGGCACATCCCTTCCGTCATATGGAAAAAATCCAAAGAAGGCAAAACCGTAAGACGCCAAGCACGCTTAGAGCACGTTGAGTCCCTTGCAGCCAAGTTAAGTGAAGAACTTGGCATCGAGTCCCAAGCTATTGAAGACACCATCCACGGCAAGGCCTCTCTTTTCCCCCACACCCCCTTTGTAATTAAAGAAAATATCACAGAAGAGGAGTACTACAAACTCCGCATGCTTGAAAAAGATTGGATCGGATTGCAAGCCCAAAGAGTTGCTAAGAGGTTCTACCCCCAAGAAAAAACTGCCTGCGATATCGTGGGCTATTTAGGCACCATCAGCGGGGAGCAGTACCAGCAGATCGCAGACGAGATGAACACCTTGCAAGCCTACCTTAGAGCCCGAGAAAAAAATGAAAAGCCCTTTCTTCCTGCTGGTTTTTACGACCCTATTCAGGTGCGCGAAAGACTCGCGGAAATTCAAGAAAAGTCTTACACAATCCACGATCTTGTTGGTAAATCTGGTCTCGAGGCCTTTTATGAAGAGGAATTGCGCGGGACATATGGTAAAAAAATATATGAGATTGGAGCGCAAGGATCTTTTTTAAGAGAGCTACCAGGCTCCCGCAAACCCATGCCCGGACGGAGTCTTATCCTCTCCATCTCAGCTGAACTCCAAAACGTTGCAGAAGAGCTTTTATCTGCAAATGAAGGCATAAAATCGGATGGCAGCCACCCTGTGATCGATGAAGAGTGGATGAAGGGTGGGGCTATTGTTGCCATGGATCCAAAAACAGGTGAAGTTGTGGCTATGGCCTCTTATCCTCGCTTTAACCCCAACGACTTTATCCCTTCTAAGGATCAAGAAGAGAAAAAAATAAAAGAGCTCTCGGTAAACAAGTGGCTTGAAAATGAAGCCTACATTGGACAAATCTGGGATGGCATAAAACCTCTAGAAAGAGAATCCTTCTCATTTATCAGAAAACAATATGAACAAGAAAAAATCTATCTCTCATGGGATCTTTTTCTCAATACGATTCTTGCTCCAAAAAGCTCTGCAAGAAAAGTCATGAGCCAAATTACTGACATCAAAACTGCCTTGGATATTCAAAAGCAAGGAACCTCTCATCCCCTACTGAGAGAAATTCCCTCTGAACAAGACCGCCTTCTTGTAGTCGACCTCTGCTCTCTTGGTGCAAAAAATAGCTTTTTTGAAAACAATACTCCACTTGAAACGCAAACACTTGCTAGCTACCACCTCTTCAGACAATCTGCCCTACGCGAGCAAGCAAAGATAAAAATAGCGATGAAAGAGCTTCACCACGATCATGACTTTACCAAGTGGAGAAGCGCCCACTTTAAAGGTTTTCTCAAAAGAAAAAGATCAGAAGAAAAAAAGGCGAAAAAATATCCCAAACCTTATACGGACTATCTAGATGCTGCCCAAAAAAAACTCTTCCAAGCTTTTTGGAATACTTACCACCACGTTTTTTTATATACAGCCATCACAGGTAAATCCCCCGTTGATCACGAACACTACCCTTCACTGCAACCTTATTTTGCCACCCTTAAACACCTCCATACAGCAAGTGGAGAAGATGATCTTAAGAAACTCTTACTCTCACTTACTCCCCAAGCAGGTCTTTCTTATCTGCAGACGATGCGCTCTTTTGAAGAGCTCACATCTCCTCTACACGGTTTTTATGCTAGAGTAAGAAAAAACAAAGAAGAGCAGGTAGAAAAACATTTGGCAGCCGCCTTTTATCCTGTAACAGGTTATGGCTACGGCAGATCACAAGCCTATAGACAAGAGCACGCGCTTGGATCAGTTTTCAAACTTGCAACAGCCTACCAAGCTCTTTTAGAAAGATCGCAAAGACCTATTAAAGGTGACTTAAACCCCTTAACCCTCATTGATGATTTGAAAGGAGACAAAACCTCCACTTCCTTATCGCAAGTACTCGGGTACACAGAACAAGGCGCGCCTATTCTTAGACGTCATAAAGGAGGACTTCTTCCAAGAAGTGCTTATAGCGGTATGGGCAGACTCGATATTTTTGGAGCCTTTGAGCAATCGAGCAACATTTATTTCTCTATTTTAGCAAGTGAACATCTAGCAATTCCCTCTAATCTTGCAAAAGCTGCCTATGCTTTAGGGTTTGGACAAAAAACCGGCATTGATCTTCCGAATGAGGTCTCTGGCAAAGTTCCCACTGATTTAGACAGCAACCTTTCTGGCTTATATTCTTTTGCAATTGGGCAACATGCATTTGCCGTATCTCCTCTTCAAACTGCCGTCATGATGGGCGCCATTGCAACCAAAGGAAATGTTGTTAAACCAAAAGTTGTAAAAGTTCTCTCGGGAAAAGAAGTCATCAAAGATGAAGACCCTCTTTTTTCTCGCTCGCAGTTCTCTTTTCAAGACGCGCTATCTCTCGTAGGTGTCAATTTCCCCCTTTTTACACAAGCAACACCCAACCTACAAGAAGCCTCTATCCATTACACGCCTGTAGAAATTGAAAGAACGATTCCCTTTCCTCCCGATGTTTTTCAAGTACTCACGCAAGGAATGCTACGCTCTGTGAAGGGACCCCGCGGCGGCTCAAGACCTGGCATCATGCGCAACCTCTATCCTCATCCCACTGCCGTTAGAGACTACTACGAACTGCACAACGAGTTACTTCCTAAAACAGGAACAGCGCAGGTTCTTTGCAAACCCTCTATTGATAATGAAACCCCTGCCCACATGCGTACACATATCTGGTTTGCAACGATTGCCTACCCTAAAAACAAAATACTCTCAGCACATCCCTTCGAAGACCCTGAACTCATCGTCGTTGTTCTTTCAAAGTATGGAAGAGCCGGTAGAGAAAATGCTCCCATGGCAACACAGATCATTAAGAAGTGGAGAGAGATTCAAGAAAAACACAAGACAGATGGGAAGAGATAACGCTTCCCCCCACCTTTTTTAATTCACTAGACTACTAGCCCTCTTTCGAAACTCCATTTACTCGTTAAAATTGCCATTTTTTGCATCTTTCTAATCAAATTCATCGAACATGTGTGCTCACATGCTTTAAAAATTTGATTAGAAAGATGCATAAAAATCATCAACTTTCCCAAGCAAAGCGAGTTTCGAAAGGGATCTACTTTAATCGTAATTTCTGCAACGACGCTGCGATGCATCGCTTGTTGAAGCGTTAGCTGCCTGCGCATCTTTAGAACCTTTTTGATAACCTTTTGTGTAACCAACTTCATGACCTTCGGCATAACCTTTTTTGTAGTTTTCTTCAAATGCGCTCTGGCTGATGGATGATCTTTCAACATAAGCTCTCAGATATCCCTGATCATATCCATTTTGATACGAATCTTGAGACAATAGAACTAAGCACTGCGCAGCATCAAGCGGCATTGCAAAAAGCGTCTGGCCATTGGCTTGGTTCACAAGCAAGTAAGAACACTGTTTTAGCACTTCTTGATTTGACGCGTCGCTTTCATCAAGGCCTGTATTTCCATATTTAGGATAAGCAATTATCTCCGTGCCATAAGCCCAATCGTTAGGAACGCACTTATAAGCTGCTGGAGCTAACTGAACATCGTTCCACCATTCACTTAAACCTCTCAGTCTTGGAACAAAACCCATCACTTTCCAGTGGCTTCCGTCGGATAAAACAAAATAACCATTCGATCCTTTTGTAGTCACTTTAGCTGCAAGCGTAACCCCACAGATCTCAGCACGTATGTTTACACTAGAAAACACAAACACAGCAAATGCCATCATCAACCATCTTTTCATCAGAGACTCCTTTTTGTAGTTTCAAGCAGACATTAGCATCTGCAAAAAAACACTATAGTTCTTTTCGTGAAATATTGGCTACAAATTCAACAGCAAATTTCAGAATGATCTTTTGTTAAAGAGAACGTTGCGGGGCAACTGCGAGCGCTTCTCTAAAATACTGAATGGTTCTTAAGAGGCCTTCTTCGAGAGAAATTTTAGGCTGCCAGTTGAGAGTTGTTTGAGCAAGAGTGATGTCAGGACGTCTTTGTTTAGGATCATCACTGGGGAGAGGTTTGAAAATAAGCTGGGAAGAAGATCCTGTTAGTTTTAAGACAAGTTCTGCTAGCGCTAGCATGTGAAATTCAACGGGATTACCAAGGTTCATGGGACCTGTGATAGATTGATCTGTTGCCATGAAAAGAAGAAAGGCGTCGATGAGATCGTCTACGTAGCAAAAAGATCTGGTCTGTGATCCATCACCATAAATGGTGATAGGTTCTCCACGCAGGGCTTGAACGATAAAATTAGAAACAACTCTTCCATCATTGGGATGCATGTTGGGGCCGTAGGTATTGAAAATGCGAGCAACTTTAATCGGTATTCCGTACTGTCTTTTGTAATCAAAAAAAAGAGTCTCTGCGCAGCGCTTGCTCTCATCGTAGCACGATCTGAGACCTGTTGGGTTAACATTACCCCAATAGCTCTCTTTTTGAGGATGCTCGTGCGGATCTCCATAGACTTCACTTGTTGAAGCTTGAAAGATCTTTACGTCCTTGAGTTCTTTTGCAAGGGTGAGCATGTTAATTGCGCCTTCGATGCTTGTCTTGATTGTTTGTACAGGATCAAACTGGTAGTGGATAGGAGATGCGGGACATGCAAGATTATAAATCTCATCCACTTCGACATGAAGAGGTTGACATACGTCATGGCGGATGAGTTCAAAAAAGGGGTTATTGAGAAAAGGAAGAAGATTGTTTTTCGAGCCTGTGAAAAAGTTATCAACGCAAAGCACTTCACACCCTTGCGCAAGCAACCTTTCACATAGATGGGAGCCTAAAAATCCGGCCCCGCCTGTAACTAGAACTCTTTTTTTTCCCATACTAGATAATAAGCTGCAATATCATTTCTGTAACAACAAATAAGATGATGATCGCAAGGACGATCTTTCCACCTGGAAGTTGATGCTGCTCTTTCTGATATTTTTTAACATACCTACCCATCCATACCATCAAAGGCGGCAGGAGACCAAAGAGTAGAGCGCA
>CANJJB010000002.1 GCA_947474635.1 Parachlamydiales bacterium
CAAGATGGCCTTCCCTTTTCTCATGAAGGACTTAAACTCTCTAACATCTTGGTAAAAAAAGAAAAAACAGGAACAACTGTTCACCTTTCTGATTTCGGCTTAGGGCGCATCATGGGAGCAGGAAATCTATTTGCTAAAACATACAAAATAGTCTCTGAGAATCTGGGAAAAGATGAGCAAGAGCTTCCTAAATTGCACCAAGCTTTTTTACATACTTTTCTTTTTTTAGCCCCTGAACAAAAATCTCCTTCTTACCACAGAAAAAACACCAAAACAGATAGTTATGCCTTTGGCGTAGTTGTCTATTATCTTTTAACGCAGAAATTTCCTGAGGGCATTTTTTCTCTTCCTTCAGAACTTGCCCCGCACTACAAACTAAACTGGGACAAGCTCATCATCTCCTGCCTCCAGCAAGATCCTGCTAAGCGTCCCGGTTCCTTAAAACAGGCGCTCGAAGAGATCTTAAATCTAACTCCTAAGCAATCTTCAGACTCTCCTAAACCCATACTCAAGCCAGGTGAGATTTTAAGGCCGCAGTTTGATGCCGATCCTGCAGCTATTTTTCAACTTGAGACAACGGTTGCTAAATACCTTCCCAAGCCTCAAGAGCACAAAGAGATTGCACCTCTACTAACTGACATGGTGATCATCCGGGGAGGAGCTTTTTATCGAGGTAGCCCTTCAGGAGGCCGGGATGAGATCCCGCGCCACCTCGTGAACCTTACCTCTTTTGCCATCGATGCGCACCCGGTCACAAACGAGCAGTTTGTAAGATTCCTTGAAGCGATGGGTGGAGAGAAAGATCACAATAACAACGATATCATTCGCCTCAGAGACTCTCGCATCAAACGTTTTGGTGGTAAACTTACCATCGAATCTGGCTATGCAAGGCATCCCGTCGTAGGCGTTGCCTGGTACGGAGCTGTTGCCTATGCCAAGTGGGTAGGAAAGAGACTTCCCACTGAAGCTGAATGGGAAGTTGCAGCTTCTTCTGCCTCTGATGACAACATCTATCCTACAGGCAAAACCATCGAAAGATCGCAAGCTAACTTCTTTAGCTCAGACACAACAGCTGTGATGAGTTATCCCCCCAACGCTTTTAATCTCTACGACATGGCAGGCAATGTCTATGAGTGGTGTCAAGATTGGTACGACTACCACTACTATGACATCTCCGTGCAAGAGCCTAACAATCCCAAAGGCCCCGTCCAAGGCGTCTACCGCGTTCTCAGAGGCGGCTGCTGGAAAAGCCTCAAAGAGGATATGCGCAGCTCTCACCGCCATCGCAACAATCCCGGCACCATGAATGGTACCTATGGCTTTCGCTGCGCTGCTGATGTTGTCTAAGATATGGTAAAGACATCTTACCTAGATTGACTAGAGGTATTTTTTAGCGCGTCGTTAACTTTTAAAAAAGCCTAAGCCAAAAGCCTTTTAGCTAGCTGCCTTTTACAGCATCTAAAGCGGCTTTATAGTTAGGCTCGCTTGAGATTTCAGAGACGAGTTCTGCATGGAGCACTTTGTTGTTTTCATCGAGCACAAGTACGCCGCGTGTGCACAATCCTGCTAAAGGTCCATCTTGAATGAGTACGCCATAATCTTCTGCAAATTTCTTAGAGCGCATCATAGAGAGCGTCACAACGTGTTTTGCTTCTTCTGAGATACAGAATCTCTTTTGGGCAAAAGGAAGATCGCAGGAGACGACAATAAACACCCAATCTTTATCTTTGAGAGCTGCATCGTTAAATTTTTTGGCTGAAATAGAACAGGTAGGTGTGTCTAAACTAGGCACAATAGAAATGATCTTTTTCTTGCCCGCAAAATCAGCTAGAGTTGTGTCTTTTAATGCTGCATCTACAAGAGAAAAATCAGGCGCTTCTGATCCCTTTTTAGGGAAAGATCCTTTGAGAGAAACGGGGTTGCCTTTCATCGTTACCATAGTAAACTCCTTTTAAAGAAGTCATTCTAGTGAGGAGCTTGTTTAAGCTCAAGCGGATCTTTCAGATTGTAATGGAGCAATTTTTGTAAGATCTTTGATTCTAATCGGTGACAATTTTCGAATTTGTGTTGATGAACACTAAGAGGAAATTGTCACCGATTAGAATTAAAGAGATGCAAAAAGCGCCCATTTTAAAATCTGAAAGGTTCGCTTAGGCATGAAAGAAGGTGGGAAGGGGAGCTGTGAAAGACATTTTCTTTTTAGTGATAGGATGCTCAAATCCTAAAAGGGAAGCGTGGAGGCAGAGGCGTTTAAAGAAACGGATTTTGGAGCCATATTTAAGATCACCCGCAATGGGATGACCTGCATCTGCGCAGTGCACTCTGATTTGATTTTTTCTACCTGTTTCTAATTGGAATTTCACGAGGGCAACGTTTGCATTCTGCGATATTACAGTGTAGTGGGTAATAGCGCGTTTACCTTTTTCATCACTTCTTACAAAGTAGCTCGCATCTTCTACAAGGTTGCTCTCCCATGTGCCTGTTGGAGGAGTTAGAATACCTTCAACAAGACCGTGGTATTCTCTTTCAATGTCATGGATCTCAAACTTGTCTTTTAGTTTGTCTCTTGCTTCTTCCGTATACGCAAACATCATGACACCGGATGTGTCTTTATCAAGACGGTGCACAGGCCATACACGGTGCTTTGTTCTGCGCTTTAAAATGTTGTGGGCTGTTTTTTCAAACTCAGTCTCACTAGCAACAGAAAGTAATTTAACGGGTTTTTCAATGATCACAAGGTGATCATCTTCAAAGAGCAGTTTAACCCCTCCACCAACGAGTTGGACTTTTGGCCTTACGACAACCTCTTCTCCTCTTAGGACGCGTCTATTCCATCTCAAGGATAGCCTGCCATCGATGGCAACTCTGCCTTGTTCGATCCACGACTTCAAATTATTTTTTGAGCTATCGGGACTCAATTGCTGCAATATTTCTAATATAAGAGCGGGCTCTTCAACTAACATTTTCATAATGTGACAAAGTATAACATATGTGAACCTATCTCACTATTATAATTTTTGATATTTTTGATCCTTTTTTTCGCAGACAATGTAGGATTTACGAGCCTTAAGGAAAAGAGGGATCAAAAACAGGAAAATTGGAATAGTGAGCTAGGTTCATAGGTCTAAATTGAGTAGTACTGTTTTTTGATGTTGTTCCTTAAGGCTTTACGTCATGCTTTTATAAAATATTGATAATAAGATGGTTGTAGCTCTAGAAGTCCACCTTGTGCGCATGTCTTGATAATGAGTACTCTATAACGTCCTCATTGATAGCTGTTTAAATAGAATATAGAATAATAATTATAATTTGCAATAGTTTGTTTACTAAAATTAAACTATACAGTAAACTATTACCATAACAAGTTAATAAGTAATAATAAAAAAGGATGGTATTTATGGATATTAGTAAAGAAACTACAAATATAGAAAAACCAAGATTTGCAAGAATGATGGTTGCTGCAGGGCTAGAAGAGGTTTATGCCGTACTTCCTAACAAAGACATCACATTTACCGCTCTACGCGTACTTGCTACCTATGTTTCCTTTTCTCAATGTAGTCGTCTAGCTATTGGACTGGGTGCTGCTCAAATCCTTTTAGAAGACAGTTTATCTAAAAGAGTTAAGATCTTTTTTGTTCTTGCATTTTGTGGAGCCTCAGCCTTGACCCCGATTGTTGGGATTCCTCTAGGTAATGCTCTATTAGCAGTGATCCTAGCATATGCTAACTACAAGAAAAACCCCGACTTATTTAACAATATTCTAAAAGCTGCCTCTGTATTAGCGATGCTTGATTTAGCTAGGAGGCTCTTTAGCTCTAATAGCTCTAAGGCAGATCCTGAGATGGATATGCTAGATGCAGCATTGGAAGATTTTGGTTCTGAAAAGAAGCAATTAGCTATTCAACCAGCAATGGCTGCTGCAACATTAGTGGAAACACTGGCAAATAATACAAAAGTTGCAAATGAGTGGGCTACAGAGTTTATTCAAGACAACCCAGCAAAGACGCTAAGCGTTGGAGCTGTAGTGGTTAACAAGTTGCGGACTTTTAAGCCAATTTTAGAAGTTACCCAAAAAATCAGTGGAGTTACTTGTCTAGGTTCAGCCATTCTTGGTTCTGAGCTTGGTACTGAATTAGCTGGTGAATTTTGTGATGCAGTGGACTGGATGTTTGTTGAAGAAGATGAAGTAGGAAAATTAGGAGATCAGGTAGTTAAAAAATTAGAGAAAGCTAGACCAATGATTAATAATATTAGAAATGTTAGTTTCGGTATTTTCGTAGGTTCTACCGTTGGCTGCGTTACTTTATGACTTTAAATGCTATGCGAAATTACACGGATGGGGAGGCTCATCCGTATATTAAACAGGCAAGTCAGTTTCTTTTAGATGGCTCTGAAACTTATTGTGTTCTTAAGGCAGCGGCTTGTAAGAACTCTCTTTATACAGCGATGATAACGGCTGTAGTAAATAGAATAGCAGGCATTGCTTGCTTAAGTTTAGAAAAGGGGTTATCTGATTACCCAATAGTAGGAACCTTGAGTTCATCGGCTTTTAGTTTTTTTGTGTTTCCCAAATTAAGTAAGCCTGTTTTAGCAAGACTGGGAGTGCAAGAGTATAGCTTAAAAATCAGGATCGCTATTTGCATTATCAACGAGATATTCTTACGTCTTTTTTGCCCATCACAGTCGATGACTTTAAACGCCTACGCGTCGTTTCAGAAAGCACAGGCGGAGAAAGAAGCCCAAGAGGCACAAGAAGAAGAGGTAAGCTCTACAGTAACACCTGAGGATAAGGTTGTCATAGCTGATCTTGCTATCGATACGGAACAAAAAGAGAGCGAAATTGATTAAGACGTCAGAACAGAGAAAAGAAACAGTAGGACAACTCCATAAGATTCAAAAATGGGAATTCGAGACATTCTCTACAAAAACATCTTCGGCAGGAAAGTGGCCAAAACCTTCCAAGCTGCTTCATTTACTAAACAATAGAACGCGCGCATGTCAATGGGACTACCGTCATGGACCTAAAGTGAAATTTTAACATTAATAGCCTTGGCAATACATTTTTTTTAATTGCCAGCTTTTTCCATGTCCGTTATAAGCTTTCTTAAACAGGAGGTTTTGAAATGGAGTCAATGAAGGAAAAAGTTAGTTATTGTATCGGTCTAGAAACAGTCAGAAATTTACTTAGACAATTCTCAGATATTGAATCTAAATGCTTGCTAGAGGGCGCAAATGATGCTCTTTTTGGGAAGTCTCAGAAGATAGCTCAAGATGAGGTAGCTTCCATTATGCAAGCGCTCAAGCAGCAAGTTGAGCAGCAGCAGCGTGAATTCGTCACAAAACTCTCTGAACACAATAGAAAAGAAGGGGAAGCCTTTTTAACTAAAAATAAGGAAGAAGCAGGGATTAAAACTCTGACATCGGGCCTGCAGTACCAAGTGCTTCAGCAGGGCGATGGAGAAAAGCCCACACCTATGGATGTTGTGACTGTGCACTACCGTGGCAAATTTATCGATGGAAGAGTTTTTGACAGCTCTTATGAGAGAGGCAAGCCTCATGTATTTCCTGTAAACCGTGTGATTGCAGGGTGGTCTGAAGCGCTCCAACTCATGCGCGTTGGCGATAAGTGGAACATCTTTGTTCCCCATTATTTAGCTTATGGAGAGTCTGGTTTTGGTAATGAAATTGCGCCTTGTTCAACGTTGATCTTTGAGATGGAACTTTTAGGGATCAATGAAGAGGCGTAAATGGTCTCTCTTTACTTAAGACCTTCTTCTTTGGGAGGAACCTTGACGGTTCCTCCTTCTAAATCTCATACGCTAAGGGCAATTCTCTTTGCAACTCTTGCGAAGGGGCAGTCCGTAATTCACAACTATCTCCACTCACCTGATACAGATGCGATGATCAAGGCTTGTAGGCAATTAGGAGCTCATATCACTGCGTTTGATGAGCGCTTAGAAATTAAGGGTGATTTACGTCCTCCTGAGGATGTCATTGATGCGGGCAACTCTGGACAGGTTCTGCGTTTTGTAGGGGCTATTTTAGCTCTTTTCCCCGGATATGGTGTTGTAACGGGGGATCACTCGATACGTCATTCTAGGCCTGTTCTACCGCTTCTGGAGGGGCTTACCCAACTGGGGGCCTTTGCAGTTTCTTTGCGGGGAGATGGCCATGCTCCTATCATCATAAAAGGGCCTCTGAAGGGGGGCTCTGCGCTTGTAAATGGGGAGGACTCTCAGCCGATTTCAGGGCTGCTCATTGCCTCTGCCTTTGGTTTAGGAAAAACAGAGCTCTTTGTAGAAAACCCGGGTGAGAAAGCATGGATACGATTGACACTTGATTGGTTTGATAGGTTGGGTATTGCTTACCAAAATGATCATTTTGAAAGGTATCTCATTTATGGGGGATCGGTGATCCAGGGTTTTGAGTTCACAGTTCCCTCTGATTTAAGCTCTGCTAGTTACTCAATTGGAGCTGCTATCATCACTAATTCTGAGCTGACGCTAAGAGGTATTGATTTAAGCGATATTCAAGGGGATAAAGAAGTGATTTTTCTTCTTCAGCGCATGGGAGCAAATATTGCAATTGATAGCGAGAAAAAAACCATCACCGTTTTGAAGGGACACAAGTTGAAGGGAGCTTCTATCGATGTAAATGAATTTATCGATGCTTTGCCACTGCTTGCTGTCATCGGGTGTTTTGCGGAAGGCAAAACAACACTTGTCGGAGGTAAAATTGCTCGTAAAAAAGAATCAGATCGCATTAGCTGCATTGTCTCAGAGCTAAAAAAAATGGGCGCGCATATCGATGAACAAGAAGATGGATTGACTGTTGAGCGCTCCGATTTAAAAGGAGCTCTTTTACAGTCTCATGCCGATCACCGCATGGCAATGTCTCTTGCGGTAGCAAGTTTAGGCGCTAAAGGAGCCTCGATGATTGAAGGGTCGGAATGTGTTGCTAAAAGCTATAGAGGCTTTTTTGAGCAGCTAAAAGATCTAGGAGCGCAGATTGAATAATCTCATACTGTGTGGGTTCAAGGGCTGCGGTAAAACAACGCTCGGTAAAGAGCTTGCTAAAAAAATAGGCTATGATTTCATTGACACGGATGATCTTATCGCAGAGGATTGTAAGAGCTTTTACAAAGAGGTAGGAGAAAGCGCTTTTAGGCTAGCTGAAAAAAAAGCAATTGTCACACTTCAGAATGTATCTTACTCCGTCATTGCAACAGGCGGAGGAGCTCTACTTGATCCTGACAATAGAGAGATATTTAAAAAAATCGGCAAAATCATTTACCTCAAAGAAGAGAAAGAAGCCATCAAAGCGCGTCTCTTGAAAAAGCCTTATCCTGCATTTTTTCCAGGAAAAGATATTGAAAGAGAATTTGAGGAGATGTACGCTTACAGGATAGCTATTTATGAGGGACTATGGGAAGTAATTCATTTGGAACTCTCTTGCAGATCACCACATGGGGAGAATCCCATGGAAAGGCTATTGGCGTTGTTATCGATGGATGTCCTGCAGGGCTAGAGATCTCTGATGAAGATATTCGAAAAGCACTGAAGAGAAGATCGCCCGGCAATCATCCTCTTACTTCCCCCAGACAAGAACCTGATCTTGCTGAAATCCTCTCAGGTGTGTTTGAAGGCAAAACAACAGGCGCTCCGATTTCTATTCTCATTCCCAACACCCATGCTGATTCTAGTAAATATGACCTCGTCAAGCATTTGCTAAAGCCTGGACACGCCAACTACACCTATCTAGAAAAGTACGGGATATTTGATCATAGGGGAGGGGGAAGAGCCTCTGCAAGAGAAACAGCATGCAGAGTGGCAGCAGGCGCAATTGCCCAAAAGCTTTTAAACCATTTTGGAGTCTCTTGTGTTGCTTATCTTGCGCAAGTTGAAAACATCCATGCAGATGTTGATCTATCTAATCTGGATCACATTGCCTCTAGTTCCATTTTTTGCCCAGATCCCCTGAAAGAAGAAGAGATGAAACAAAAAATAGCAGAGGCACAAGAGTCTGGAGATTCTCTGGGAGCGGTAATTGGTTTTGTAGCGCTAGGGCTTCCAGCAGGACTTGGCGATCCTGTCTATGAAAAACTAGAAGCTAATTTAGCAAAAGCTATGCTCTCTATTCCAGCTACCAAAGGGTTTGAAATAGGCTCTGGTTTTGCATCTAGCTCCATGCAAGGCTCCTCTCACAATGATGCTTTTTTTTGTGAAGGGGGAAAGGTAATGACAAGAACCAATCATGCAGGGGGCGTTTTAGGAGGTATTTCTACGGGCATGCCTCTTTTGGGGTCTATCGCATTTAAGCCAACTTCTAGCATATACAAAGAAAAAGAGACGCTTTCTTTAGACAAGCAGCCCAGCGTATTCCATTTGCCTTCCGGATCAAAGCACGACCCCTGCGTGGCAATTAGAGCAGTTCCTGTTGTGGAAGCGATGCTTGCGCTTGTGCTAGCAGACGCGCTTTTACTCAATCGCTCTAGTAGGCTATTTATTTAAAGCCTTCATCTCATTGACGGCACGGAAACCCAGGTCTAAAGACCTGGGTTTCCGTGCCGTCAATGAGATGAAAAGAACTTTTATAATTTTTTTGTTAATTCGTATAGTTGTGTTCCTAGATCTCTTTTTTCTAGCTCTGTTAATCCTTTTATGTAGGCGTTGATCGTTAAGATTTTTTTTCCATTAATGTTGATTTTTTTTTGAAATTCGGGACCAAACTCTGTAGCTTCTTCTTCTGTACAATAATACTGTCCATCCGCTTTTTCATAATCTGCATAATGTTCAAAAACAAGTGTTTTTTCTTGCTCTAGGTTGATTATTCTTCTTGATAAATCACCTACTGTAATTTTATAGGTCGAGCAAAACCCATTGTCGTATAGTTTTTTGGCTAATTTGTTCATGATCTTGCTTTCTGCAACCTTGTATAGTTCGGTTGTCATGTTTAGTTCCCAAGTTTCTTGGTAATCAGCGTTTGTAATTGCTTGGTATGTGTTTAGAGGAAATAACCTTCTCATAGCGTTGAGCTCTTGATCGAAGACTGCAATGAAGAACTTATCTGTATCAGGTAGAGAGCGCTCAAGATCAGAGTCTCTAAAGGCTGGATGCTCCATGTCGATGATTCTTTCATAGAACTCATTTAAAAATTTTTTCATATCCTCATCCTTTTCCTCCTTCATGAGTTCTAAGACTCTATCTGAACATTGAATAAATGCTTTTCTCCATTGCTCAGGGACACTATTAGCAAGTACGCTGTGATAAAAATCGTGGTAGATAAAATCGATAGCAAAGGGCGCTGACATTAAATCTGCCTTTTTAGGAAGTTTAACTCCAGGAAAGGGAAGAGCCATCTCCCGCGTGCTCTTAAGTCCATTTGCTCTAATATCTTCTCTTTCAGAGAGGCCAATGACAGGGGTAATTTGAATGGTTGTCTTTTTTTCATGAGCCTCCAATAGGGCCTGCATCATGCCAAGAGAGGGGATCATCCGATATAACGCGCCCGAAGAAGAAAACTGGTGTAAAACGTTAAAGTGCGCTAATTGGGTAATTACGCTACAAATGGTATCTTCATAATCTGCTAAAAACTCTTCTTTTGGCTTTCCGGTAGCATGAGCCTCCTCTTCTGCTCTTTTTTCGTCGAGCTTTGCTTTAGCATCAGAATAGGCATTTTGTGAAATATAGAGAAATGACTGTTCTGATTTAGGTTTTTTTCTCATTATGGCAAAAAATAGTTCTACCTGGGAATTCAGATTAGATATGTCACCCAGCTCATTTCCAATGGTTGCCATGATCCATTCTTTGACCTTTTGATTCGCTCTTCCATTTGCATCAAAAAGCGGCTGCACGACGATCTTGCCAGGAGGCAATTCGGAGAAGGCCGACCAATAGATCAAAAGCGTGCTAAATTGCTCGCCTGTTATCTTTAGATTGTCAGGAACTTCTTTAATTGTAGAATTGTGAAATGCTTGAAGAGCATATAGAGGAAGCATTTCCAAGGCATCTTTTTGCAATATTTTAGTCCAATTTCCCTCAGAAAGATCTTGGCAGAGAGTTTCAATTTCTTTTTCTTTTCCTTCTGTCCGTTTTAATAATTCTTCACGCCCAGGCAAATAACGCGTAATGTGCTCAAAAGAATTGATATCGGTATTTTGCGAGGAGGCATTTAGGATCTCATGAGCGCTTGTTTCTATAGAATTTTGCAAAATAGGTAGTGCGACTGCATGAATTTTATGGTCTTCGGGATTTAAATTAGAAGTGGGTGATGGCGTAGGAGTATGATTTTTTGCGAAATTAATATTAGGATCGAAATCTGACATATAACAACAATTAATAATAGTGATGTTAATTTCACATCTATCATTGCGCGTAATTATATGTACAATTATTTATAAACAAAAATAGATTGTCTCTATTTTTGTAAATGGTATAAAATGGAAATTAGGAGCATCTCTAACGGCTTTTAATCACAGTGAGCGAGCTTTAAGCCAATGATGCCAATGATGATCAAGAAAATAGAAATGAGTCTGATGATGTGATAAGAGTCTCCGAAGAGAAGTATGCCTGTTACAACAGTTCCTGCAGCTCCAATACCTGCCCATACAGCGTAAGCTGTTCCAATCGGGATTGTTTTCATCGATTGGGACACGGCAAAGAAGCTAAGAACGATAAAGATAACCGTGATGATGCTGGGAATAAGTTTGCTAAATCCATGGCTGTACTTTAAAGCGATTGTAAAACAGATCTCAAAAAAACCAGCAAGCAAAAGAAATATCCAAGCAAGTGACATAAACCCTCTCTTCTTCTGAATATACGGCTCTATTTTTAAATGTCAACGGTGTAATTTGTGATAAGTTTGGTGTAGGCAGAGACTTGGTTTTTTTGCCAAGCGGCGCTTTTTTTTAGTTCTTTAGCCATTAATTTAGCGACAAGAGGAGCCGCCTTAAGGCTAGCTTTAGCATTGAGTAAAAGAGAGCGCGTGCGTCTTGCTAGCACATCTTCTACACTTCTTGCCATCTCATGTCTGACAGACCATATGACTTCAGCTTGGTAATAAGGAAGAGAAGGATGGATTTTTTGTCTTAATGATTTAGATGTGCGCATCAAAGCTTTGATCTCTTTTGCATGGAAGCCATAAGTGGAAAAATGTGCAGTGGGCCTAAGCTTTTCTTGATAGCCATGTAGGGGAAGCGTTTTTGTCTCGCAGGGTCTATGGGAAAGGTGTCCTGTGTGAATGGCTTGATTGATGACGTCTTCTGCCATTTGTCTATACGTTGTCCACTTGCCTCCAGTGATCGTAATGAGTTTCGATTTAGAAACTAAAATCGTATGATCACGGGATATCTCTTTTGTATCATTGCTATCACCACTTTTAACAAGAGGGCGCAGGCCTGCAAAAACGCTCAGGATGTCTTTTCTAGTAGGCGCTTTTGAAAGGTATTTAGCTGCATGTTTAAGAAGAAAGTCGATCTCTTTTTTTTGCGCTTTAGGCTCAAGGGAAGGCTTTGATACTGCAGTATCAGTTGTTCCTAAGATCACGCGATTGTGCCAAGGAACAAAAAAGATCACCCGTCCGTCGTCTGTGTGGGGAATGAGCATGGCACTTTTGCCTGGCATGAAGGCTTTTGGTAAAACAATATGGATGCCTTGGCTGGGACTAATGATGTTTTTTACTTGGGGCTTATCCATTTGACAGAGGTGATCAGAAAAAACGCCTGTTGCGTTGATCACAACTTTAGCTCTTAAGGTCAAATGCTTGCCTGTTTCTATATTTTTTGCTTTGATGCCACAGATCGTGCCGTTTTTTTTAATGAGGGATGTACACTGCATGTAATTGAGTAGGGTAGCTTCGTGATCATGGGCTGTTTGTGCAAGAGCAATTGCTAGGCGAGAGTCATCAAATTGCCCATCGTAGTAAATGGTGCCGCCTCTTAGATCTTTTTTTTCTAAAGTAGGTATGGCTAAAAGGGTTTGTTTTCTTGTGAGGTGTTTTGATTTTTCTATTCCTAGTTTGCCAGCTAAGAGATCGTAGATCTTAAAGCCAACTCCATAAAAAGGGCCTTCCCACCATTTGTAGCTCGGAACAAGAAAGGGGAGGTGGTGGATCAGGTGGGGCGCATTTTCACAGAGGTAGCCCCTTTCATGGAGAGCTTCTGTTACAAGAGCAATATTGCCTTGCTGCAAGTATCTTACGCCGCCGTGGATGAGTTTTGTACTTCTGCTCGATGTTCCCTTAGCAAAATCTGATTGTTCTATGAGGAGAGTTTTAAAGCCTCTTGAGGCTGCATCAACAGCTGCTCCCAGGCCTGTAGCGCCGCCTCCAACGATGAGGATGTCCCATTCTGCTTGTTTTTCTAAGGAAGAGAGCATTTCATCTCTTTTCATCTTTTATCTTCCCAAAGCTGCGCGCATCTTAAAGCTTTATTCCAGTCACGTCTAAGCTCTAGCACTTTGTCAGTTTTCATCTGAGGCTCAAATTTATTATCCTCTTGCCAGTAGGAAGTGATTTCTTCTTCATTTTTCCAAAAGCCGACCGCAAGACCTGCAAGGTAAGCTGCGCCGAGCGCTGTGAGCTCTGTAATTTTAGGGCGTATGACCGGCGCTCCTAAAAGATCTGCTTGAAACTGCATCAAGAGATTATCGACAACAGCTCCTCCATCGACTCTGACTTCTGCAATCTTAATGCCCGCATCAGCTTCCATCGCTTTTAAGACATCGGTTACCTGATAGGCAATTGCATCAAGAGCTGCCCTGGCAATATGGGCTTTTGTTGTACCTCTTGTCATGCCGACAATGGCGCCTCGTGCGTAAGGGTCCCAGTGGGGAGCGCCAAGACCTGTAAAAGCGGGAACAAAATAGACGCCCCCTGAATCTGGAACGCTTTTAGCAAGGGCTTCTACCTCGGCAGATGATTTGATGATTTTTAATCCATCTCTTAGCCACTGAACGACAGCGCCTGCAATAAATACGCTACCTTCTAGGGCGTAGAAAGTTTCTCCGCGAATTTTGTAGGCAATGGTCGTTAAGAGCTTATTTTTTGACAGGACAGGACTTTTTCCTGTATTCATCAAAAGAAAGCTTCCAGTTCCATACGTTGCTTTAACCATGCCTGCTTTAAAGCATGTCTGACCAAAAAGAGCTGCCTGCTGATCGCCTGCAACTCCTGAAATAGGAATAGAATGACGAAAAGCTGCAGGGCTTGTATGCCCAAAGACTTCACTTGAGCTTTTGACTTCTGGCAGAAGTGATTTGGGGATGTCTAATATTGTTAAAAGCTCTTCATCCCACATGCACGTATGAATATTGAACATGAGCGTTCTTGAAGCGTTTGTGACATCTGTGAGATGCTTTTCCCCGTTTGTTAATTTCCAGATGAGCCATGAGTCAACTGTGCCAAAAGCAAGTTCCCCTTTTTTAGCTCTATCCATTGCACCTGGAACATTTTTCAAGATCCAGTGGAGTTTTGTTCCTGAAAAGTAAGGATCCAGAAGAAGACCCGTTCTTTCTCGAAAAAGCGACTCCATCCCTTTATTTTTCAGTTCTTGGCAGAGACTTGTTGTGCGTCTATCTTGCCAGACAATTGCGTTGTAAACAGGTTTACCTGTTTTTCTATCCCAGACAATGGTTGTCTCTCTTTGGTTTGTGATTCCAATTGCTGCAATTTCTTCCGGAGTAATAAAGCCTTTAGCGAGTACTTCTGCAATCACAGAGGCTTGAGAAGACCAGATTTCATTAGGATCGTGTTCAACCCATCCTGGCTGAGGAAAAATTTGCTGAAACTCTTTTTGGGCAGAGGTGTGGATCAGTCCATTTTTATCCACCAAAACAGCGCGCGAGCTTGTCGTGCCTTGATCTAAAGCTAATATATAGTTCATAGCTATGTCCTTATCTTTTTATACTTTTGGATGTCAACAAATTTCTGATCTGGTATACATTTCTTTTAAAGGAGAAATATTTATGGATATTTTTTGGGCAGAACTTATTGGCACGATGCTTTTAGTTTTACTAGGTAATGGAGCTGTTGCAACCGTTCTATTAGGAAAAAGTAAGGGGCAACACGGCGGATGGATTGTGATTACAGCAGGCTGGGGCTTTGCCGTTGCTATTGCTGTCTATGTCACAGGTTGGGTCTCTGGCGGGCATCTTAATCCTGCGGTCACGCTCGGCTTTTGCCTTGCAAAAAAAACAGCGTGGAGCCTTTTTCCGATGTACCTATCAGGACAACTCCTCGGCGGCTTTATTGGAGCGCTTCTCGTCTTTTTTGCCTACTATCCTCACTGGCAAAAAACGCCCGATCCTCATACTAAATTACTCTGCTTTGCAACGCATCCTGCGATCCGTTCTTACTTTTGGAACTTCATCTGCGAAGTGATTGGAACAGCAGTTTTGATCATCGGCGTTTTGGGGATATTCAACGCACATAACGGCATCATGGCTGGTATGGGGCCTTACGCTGTAGGTATTCTGATCTTTAGTATTGGTCTTTCTTTAGGCGGTCCCACAGGTTATGCAATTAACCCAGCAAGGGATTTTGCTCCCCGCATTGCCTACAGTCTTTTGCCGATTAGAGGTAAGGGGACATCTGACTGGGCGTATGCGTGGGTTCCTATTTGTGGTCCCTTAGTAGGATCTGCGATAGGTGCATGGATATACACCTCTTTTATCAGCGGATTTTTGCCTTTGGGATAGAGTTCTATTCTGAAAAAAGATGGCGAGCTACGACTTGCGTAACAACTCCTATGATGAGCAGTCCCACGACTCTCAATGAATCTTCTTCCATGACTATTGGGTAGAATGTTCTACTAAAAAAGGTTCGTTCCCTCTCTTCCCTAGGTGTTTTAGAATCTGGGTAAAAGTTTTTTAAAATTGGAAATTGTTCGATAATAGCACTGCCTAGATGCCCTTTAAATTGTGTGATAAGAGTATTGCCTACCAGGACTGTGCAGATAGTATATTTTAACAGGGGATTCAAAACGGAATTGAAAAAAGATTTTTCCGTTAACAACACGTCTGATATTGTGCAAAAAAAGCCGATAGCTACACCGGTGGTCTTGAAGACTTGATGCCGCGCCTCATTACTTTTTTGTGCCATAGACATATCGAATGCATAAGCTAGAAAGTAAGCAACCGTTCCATGAAAAGCTCCTACCTTATAGAGAGTAGAGGTAGCAAGGCTAGCGCCTCTAATAGTGTTTAATGCTAAAAAATGTACTACGCTCCCAATACCACTTATGACCTCAGCAGCTTGTGGAAGCCTCATTGCGCCCCCGGCATATATTGTCACATTTTCCATACTAGTCCTTGTTGCTCTGTTAAATTAGGATAAATTTTACTCTAGATAATAAGTTTTTTACAACCATATTCCATCCGATATTTTTTTTATCAGCGCAGCACTTGGGGCCACCACCTTGCAGGTGGTGGCCCCAAGCCTTTAGAAAGAGATCTATTTTGAACAGATTGCGTAGTTTGCCATTTGAGCAACAACTCCTACTAAGAGTATTCCCAGTGCTTGTGCGGAAGCTTCATAAATCTTTATGTTGTTAGCAAGCCCTATCGAAGGGCTTTTTCCCTCAGAGGCTGATTGCTGAGATCCTAGGTCCCTACTATGCCACACGGCTTTCACGTAAGCGACACCGTTTGGAAATTGGGAGATAGCTGCACTGCCTACTAGAGCTGCATAACCAAGAAGCGTGAATGGCATATTTAAAGAAGGTGCGTTTGTTGATAACATTTTTGAGATTTGAGAAAACACTCCAATAGCTAGGCCTGTAGTTATGAAGACTTCATTCAGTTCATTAAAGCGTTTCGGAGAGTTTCCATTCGGGCCGTTTCCAGATATCAAATTGACTCCTATTCCCAAGGCTAACCCGCCTATTGTATAAGCAGAGCATTTTGCAAAAACAGTTAATATGCGTCCAGTCAACGCAAGACCCTCTGCTCCGAAAGCAATACCGCCTGCTGCTAAAGAACATGATTGGTTCCAAAGACCAGTTAAGCCTTGTCTAGTGAGCCTAAGACCGCTTGCTGTTAAAGAATATGCTCCATTTCCAAAAGCATGATACCCATTTCCTATAGATACTCTGATATTTTCCATAATAACTCCTATTTTTGTGTTCAATCAGGCTAAATTTTACCCTAGGTAATAAGTTTTTTACAATAGAAAATGTATATTATATCGGGTATTTGGTATTATCTCTCCATTCAGCGTTGCATTAAAATATAGAGTATATGTTTATAGATAAATTGAGTGCTATCAAGCAAGAAATCTTCAGTTTCACAAGGTCAGAGCGGATTTTCATTCTCTGCGCCATGATCTGCGGTTTTTGCATTAGCGCGGAATACGCCATCATCCGGCCCGTTAGCAATGCTGTTTTTATGACAGCCTATGGTAGTGGTTTTTTTCCATGGGTGTGGATGGCACTTGTTCCACTTAACTTTCTAGCAGTCGAGCTCTATAACAGATTTCTACCAAGGCTTGGTTGTCGGAATATGTTTCTAATCATTGCAAGTCTTGTAATAGGGGTGAATGCCATAGGTCCCTTGCTTTTAAAAACATGGTCTTTGTTTCCCTTTGTATTTTACTGCTGGAAAGAGATCTACGTGCTTTTGATGTTTCAGCAATTGTGGTCAGTGATCCATTCGATGATCAAGTTTGATCGGGCAAAATATCTCTATGGCCTTTTTTTTGCAGTGGGGGGCTTAGGGGGAATTGTAGGAAGTTTTCTTCCAGGATTTTTGGCTGTTAAACTAGGCTCTGAAAACTTTTTATATATGGGCATTCCTTTTTACTGCGCGTTAGTGGCAAGTTTTCTTATCCTGCTTACTCATAGTCACGACTCGGTAAAAAATAAGTGGGAAGTGAAAAAAGGCTCTATACAAGAGGGTGTAAAACTGATTGTCAAGTCTAGGACTTTGATTTTTATTTTGCTCCTTGTTGTGTTCATGCAGCTAACATCTACCATTCTCTACTATCAAATTAATCAAACCGTTGAAACCACCATATTAGATAAAGACCTTAGAACAGAGTTTTTTGGAAAGATCTTGGGGCTAACCAATGTGATTACTGTTGCTCTCCAATGCCTCGGATCTTTTTTACTCGTCCATTTTATCGGCCTGCGCCTTAGTCATTTTTGTATCCCTTGCATCCTTTGCGTTAACGCTCTGGGGTGCCTTGTCTTTCCTTTCTTTTCGATGTTTTCTTACGCATATGTCACAATTAAGGCTTTTGACTTTTCGGTCTTTGGCATATTGAAAGAAATGCTTTATATTCCTCTTAGCAAGGAGGAGAAGTTTCAAGCAAAAGCATTTATCGATGTCTTTGCCTACAGATCCTCTAAGGCTCTTGCCTCTTTTCTTATTTTAGCCTTTCAGTTTATCCAGGCACCTTTTTCTGCACTCAGCTGGATCTCGGCAATTGTCTGCCTCATCTGGTGCTTTGTTGCTACCAAGATGCCGCAAGAACAAAAAAAGCCTGCTTGACGGCGTCTCAAAAAATCTGTATAGCTCATTTTAATGAGCGACCTTCCTATTTTAAACGATCCGCTGCGCAACAAGGGACTTGCCTTTACAGGGCTAGAAAGAGACTCTTTGGGGCTAAACGGCTTATTGCCTTATGCTACTTTAACATTAGAAGAGCAGGTGCTTCAGAAGTATAAGAGCTTTAAGTCTCAAGCGGGCGATCTTGCTAAGTACGTCTTTTTATCCTCTATTCAAAATCATAATGAAGTGCTTTTTTATAGGCTTGTCTCAGAGCACATAGCTGAGATGCTACCGTTAATTTATACGCCTAATATTGGGGATGTCTCGCTTCAATATAGTTTGCTCTATTCCCATCATAGAGGGCTTTACCTTTCCTATCCTCTGAAGGACAAAATTGAAAAGATGATCCACGATCTTCCTAATGAGAATATCGATGTGATTGTGATCACAGATGGAGAAAGGATTTTAGGCTTAGGGGATTTGGGTGCAGGTGGTATGGCAATTCCTATTGGAAAGCTTGCTATTTATACACTCTTTGGGGGCATTCACCCTTCAAAAACATTGCCTATCCTATTAGATGTGGGAACAAATAACCAGACACTTTTAGATGATCCTTTTTATATCGGTTGGCGGCATGAGAGAATATCCGGTAAAGAGTATGATGATTTTGTAGATCTCTGCATTCAGGCTCTTAAAAAGAAATACCCGACTGTGCTACTCCAATGGGAAGATTTTGGGCATGCTCATGCAAGGCCCCTTCTAGAAAAATATCAAGATCAGATCTGCTCTTTCAACGATGATATCCAGGGGACAGCGGCTGCTACTTTAGCTGCTATGATTGCCTCTGCAAAACTTACCCAGACCAAGATGCAAGACCAAAGGATTGTCATCTTAGGAGGGGGTTCTGCAGGTATGGGGATCATTCATCATATTCTAGGTGCCATGGTTCAACAAGGTATCAAACTAGAAGAGGCCAAAAAAGCCTTTTATATTGTCGATATCCAAGGCCTTGTTCATAAACAGCAAGAGGGGATACCTGCTCACCACCTTCCGTTTGCAAGAGAGGCAGATGAGATTGTCAAATGGGCCTTCGAGGATATCAAAAAAATCTCTCTTTTAGAAGTTGTCAAAGCTGCGCGCCCCACGATACTCATTGGCGTTTCTGCGCAAGCAGGCGCTTTTACGGAAGAAGTGATCAAGACGATGGCTCAATATGTGGCGCGGCCTGTGATCATTCCTCTTTCCAATCCGACCTCTAAAAGTGAAGCGCACCCAGCAGATCTTATTGTCTGGACAAAAGGTAAAGCAATCATTGCAACAGGTAGTCCTTTTGATCCTGTACTCTACAATGGAAACACCTACCATATTGCTCAATGCAATAACGTTAGCATTTTCCCCGGTATTGGTCTTGGTCTTGTTGCCTGTAAAAGTAAAAAAGTAACAGATGCGATGTTTTATAAAGCAGCTGATATTCTAAGCCAGCACTCTCCTATGCTCCACGATCCCTTCGGGACTCTTTTTCCCCCTGTAGAAAGCGTTCGCAAAATTAGCCAGCAGATTGCCGAAGCAGTTGTTCAGATTGCGCAAGAGGAAGGCCTTGCCCCCAAGACTTCTCCTGAAGAGATCAAAGAGCTTGTGCGCAAGACCTTATGGGCTGCTACTTATTAAATTAAGAAAGTAGCGCGTATGACGCAGCTCTCCCGTTTGTACTAAAGCGCCTTTTTGAACTAGATCCGCTAAATCACGCGTAGCGGTTGCTCTAGAAGTCTTTGTGATTTTAATGTAGTTTTCAGCACTTAAGCCGCCCTTAAAGCCGCTCGGGCCTTCTACAAATAATCTGAGAAGAATTTTTTCCTGGCGAGTATTGAGTTGTCCTGCAAGCTTTGTAAGCATCTTTGATTTTTCGATAAGAAAGTAGAGTAGGCTCATCGATTCTTCCTGTCCCTTCAAAATAACATCTGCAAAAAACTCTATCCAATGCTGTACATCTAATGTTCGGTTACATTTTTCTAGAGCGTGATAATAGTCCTTCTTTTGTTTTTCTAATATTTTAGACACTGCAATCAATACAGGCCTGCCGACTGCCTGAGAGAGAATTTTTTCAACAAGGATACGCCCGATTCTTCCATTACCATCTTCAAAGGGATGGATGCTTTCAAAATAGATATGCGCAATGGCAGCTTTTCCAAGAATGGTTTGAGAAACGCTTGTAGAGTTAAACCAAGTAATAAAAGCCTCCATCTCATCTGTTACTTGGGAAGAGGGAGGAGCTTCAAAGAAAACGTGTGGGAAGTCATAACGATTAGAAACAATCTGCATCGGTTCAGCATGCGTGCGGTATTTCCCGATATCTGTTATATGAGGTTGATCTTTAAAAAGGGTAGCGTGCCACTCCCACAGCATTGCATGCGTTAGTGGCTTACTAAAAGATTCATAGACACTGCAAAGCAGTTTAGCCATTTGAGCTTCTTTTCCTCGTTCTTTCTTAAGGGTGGGCTTTAGGCCAAAGTGCTGCTTGATTGATGACTGTAAACTTTCTCTATCTAGGATTTCTCCTTCGATTCTAGAGCTTTCTAAGCCTTCTAAGCTTAAGATTTCAACGATGAATTGACTGCTTTCTTCCTGGTCGATATTTTTTAAAAAGGCAGAGGCACTACCAATGCTTACCAGGAAATCCCTTTCCTGTTTTATGATTTGGTCATAGCTACAGTTAAATTTAGGCCATTCAGGCAATTCCCAGTTCCACGGCATGAGTTATAGATCTCCTTTCTATAACTCACAATTGTGCCATTTTATGAGTTATAGAGCAAGATTCTATAGCTCATCGTGGTATTTTATTTTTTAAAATGCAGTGTATCAAGAACTTATAGATTGACCGAAATCGGGGAATTATCCGATCATGTCCCCATGAAACTTTTACTTTCTAAACCACGTGGATTCTGTGCAGGAGTTGTTAGAGCTATAGACACGGTCGAAAAGGCTTTGGAACTGTGGGGTCCTCCTATCTATGTAAAGCATGGCATTGTGCATAACCGCCATGTGGTAGATGGATTAAAGAGCAAGGGCGCTGTTTTTGTAGAGGAGCTGCAAGATGTTCCGGCAGGCTCTCGGGTTATTTACTCTGCTCATGGCGTATCTCCAAAAGTTAGGGAAGAGGCTAAAGAGCGGGGACTCATTGAAATTGATGCTACCTGCGGACTTGTGACTAAAGTGCACTCAGCTGTCAAAAGATTTTCCCAGAAAGGGTACCAGATCATTTTGATTGGGCATAAGAACCATGTCGAAGTGATTGGAACAGCAGGGGAGGCTCCAGATGTCACTACGATTGTTGAATCGGCAAAAGATGTCGATAAACTTAGCTTTGCTCCGGGAACCAAGCTTTTTTATACCACCCAAACAACGCTTAGCCTAGATGATATTGAAGAGATTGTAAAAGCGCTTGTTGCAAAATATCCCCACGTTGAAACACTTCCCTCATCCTCTATTTGCTATGCGACAACAAACCGTCAAATGGCGCTTAGAGAGATCACAGATCTTGCTGACCTGATTCTAGTTGTGGGAGATCCTTCTAGTTCTAATTCCAATCGCTTAAGAGAAGTTGCAGCCCTAAGAGGCGTGCCTTCCTATTTGATCAATGATGAATCTGAAATCGATCTTAAATGGTTAGAAGGCGTTCTCACAATCGGGATGACAGCAGGAGCTTCCACTCCAGAAAATGTCGTCCAGCGCTGCATTGCCTATCTTAAAGATCATGGAGTCAGTACTGTCGAAGATGTGCTGCTCATCGAAGAATCTGTCTTTTTTCAACTTCCTAGAGAAGTTATGTCTACTGTATCGCGCGGATGAGAAGGCCTGCAAGGGTGTAGCGATTTTTGGGATGCCCTTCGCGTATTGCTTCGATGAGCATGTTAAGGCTTTTCTCATCATGACGGTCGGCAAGAGCTTGGTAAGCTTCGATGAGAAGGCGAGAGCTTTCTTCCGGCGCTAGCTCATAGTGAGTCTTTTCAGATTGGCGCATAGAAAAGGGTATGGCTGGCCTAAATCTAAACATTTCAACATCTTTGGCATTCCCAATCCATTTACGTATGACCTCTTCATAGCCTTGTTCTCGATATAGGCGATAAAGAGCAAGCGTGCAGTAAGCGCGTATGTAAGGGGCTCCTGCTGTTTGAGCTTTTTTCTTGAGCATGGTAAGGGTTGCATCTGTTTGATGATTTTCTAAAAGAGAGACAAGTAGGGGCACTAGATCTATTTGCCTGCTATCAAATATGCGGTGAGCAAGGTGTAAAAAAGCATTTTCCGGTAGCTCTAAGGACTGTATTAAAAGCTGCTCTCTGACTTGAGCGGTGATGCCAAAAAGATCCAGTGGGTAGTCTTGTTTCATGTGGCTGTGCACAGAGGGGATGACCTTCCAAGATAGAAGGGAGTGCCCAACGGAATAATTGGGCTGGAACCCGAGATCCCTTGAGTCTTTGATTAAAATCTCTTCGATAACAGGAAGCGCTCTAGGATCTCGTAACTTGAGAAGAGATATCGCTGCATTCCAGCGGATGTGCAAGCTTTCTTCTTGCAGGAGATCTGCTAGGATATCTCCTGATCCTGGTAAGTCTCCGAGTAGGGCAATTGCAAAAAGATTGCGTGCTTTGGCAGATTCTTCGACAAAGAAGCGCTGGGTGACATCTCCTAACATGTAGAGAGATTTAGCAGCAGCTAGCTGGATGTTGATTGAAGGAGCTTTTAAAAGCCTTTGGAGCTGCGGAATTGATTGTGAGTCTTTGAGAAGGCCAAGGGCTGCTCCGCACGCTTCTTGCTCATCTACACTTGAGTGAGTCGCATGGGCTCTAATTTTAGGTAATAAATCATCACGTCCAGATCTTGCAGCACTCAATATCGCTTCAATGCGTACAGAAGACGATGGATCTTCGATGAGCTGTTTTAGCACGATCATCGCATCTTTTGTTCCAATCAGAGCAAAAAACTGGGGGAAATAAGCCCTTAGGCCATCGGGCAGTCTATGCATGAGCGCTTCAATCTGACCTGTTGCCTTGGCGTGTTTACGAGCAGATAAATGATAGCCCGCTTCAAGTCTTGCCATTAAAAAGTTAGAAGACATCGCCTTTGTTAAAAGCTCATCACATCTGTCATCTTGCATGCTAGCTAAGAACTGGATCGAGGCCATCTGCGTTTCAGGATTTTGACTTTTTATCCCTTCTGCCAAAATATCAATCGTTGATGTTAGTCCTGCAATGCTTGCTCCATAAAGACTCATCAGCTGAATTTCAGGATCGCTGCTATGTATGCCACGCTCTAAAATGATCGTAGACATTTGCTGCAAGACTTCAAAATCGTGCCTGCCGAGCTCTCTTTTATACTCGTCATAGAGCGTAAAAGCAGGAATAAACTTATTGGATTGCATGAGATAAAAAATATGGTCAGAGTCAATTGGATGAGCAAGTTCTTCTCCCACAAGAGGACTGCACAGTAGGAGCGCTGCTAAAGCTCTTTTAAGAAATCCCATAAATCAATCCCAACGTTAAGAAGTAGAAGAGCTGCTGTATTGATCGGAAGCCCCAGGACATTGTAGTAACATCCTTCAATTTTAGATATCACAAGCGCGCCTCCCTTTTCAATGGCAAATCCGCCTGCTTTATCACAAGCATGGCATTTACTATGGAACTTTCTGATCTGGCTATCTGAGAGCTTGTTAAAGAGTAGCGTTGTTTCTTCGTGCTTTGAGAAGACTTCGCTACCGCGTCTAACAGTCACTCCTGTGATCACTTGCTGAGACTTGCCTGAGAATGCTTTGAGAAAGGAAAAAGCTTCTTGTGCATCTAAAGGTTTGTTATAGAGCTTTCCATTAAAAAAGACAACTGTATCTGCGGTAAGGATGATCTCATTCGGAAACTTATGAGCTATCACCTCTGCTTTTTTCTGAGATAGGGTGATGGCATGGAGAGCAGGATCGCCAGAAAAGGGAATACTATCCTCATCAAAATGCGCAGGGACTTGCTCAAAAGGCAGAGAAAAGAATTCCATGATTTCTTTTCTACGGGGAGATTGAGACCCCAAAATGATTTTCATTTAGCTTTTTTTCTTAGGTTTTTTTACAGCAGCTATTGTAGAAGACCCTTCAGAGTGGTCCACCCAAATAGGAGAGCTCCAGGCCATATGCCCATCTGCTTGCGTTACGCGGAGATAATAAAAGATAAAGGGAGATTTATTTTCAGAGGCCGGCAGTGTAATTTTAGAGATGCTTTCAAGATCATCCACTGCAAAGTCAAAGAAATAGCTTTTTGCCTCCAGCTCTTTGAAAGGCTGGCCATTGCGGAAGATCATCACTTCTTTGAGAGGAGCTGTTCCTGCAACGTAGCCAGAGATATGGCGATTAATCGCAAGGCCTGGTTTTGCTTTGGTTGAGAGCTCAGATCCCATTGTGGCACCTGCAATGTTAAACCCTAGGATGATGCGCTTACCTGTTGTTGCATAACAACTTCTATTTTGCAAAGCAAGCATGAGAGCTTCTCTTGTCTGGGCAGTTGCTAAAATAGCTGTAAGACCGGGGCTGTATTGCTTTTGCTTTTCTTCATAGAAAGACTCGTAAATACCTCGATCATCAAGTCCACCTGCTACAAAGCCAAATCTGCAGTTATTTCTAAGGGCTTTAACAATGGAGCCAGAGTCGATCGGTTGAACACCTGTTTTAGCAGGGGAGGAGATCGGGCGAGGGTTACCTTCTTTATCAGAACATTCTGATGAACCCCATGCATTGTAAATCTCAACTACGCGCTCAAAGTCCGGTTGAAAGTTAGTAAAATCTGTTTCAAAGCCTTTTCCCATGGTAAAGCAGGGTATAGACAAGAGATCTTTAGGACTTGTTGTCTGGTAAAGCTTTTTAAGAGTGTTTGTCTTGGCTTCTTTTTTACGTAGTATCGGCTTGTTTTCTTTAAAATAAACAAGCTGCCTTAAGCCCTCATCGCTTCCCTTAGAGAAAAACTGAAAGCCTAGGAAAGTGTTGAAGCGCTGATCTTCGTTAAACTCTGTGATCTGCTGACCAATCAGCTTCCAATCTTCATTGGTTGTTTCTTCAATGCTTTCAAAGGGAGATGTAGCAAAAAATTGGAGCGCTTTTTCATCTCTAAAAAAGCGGAGGCTAGATTCGATATTTTCTGTCGAATCAAATTTCTCAGATTCTCCATGTAAGAGTCCCCAGAAAAGAGTAACAGGCGTTTCAACCAAGCATTTAATTGGAGCTGAGTAAAAGACATCTTCTGATTTCATATTACGCAGCTTGATTTTGTAAACACCTGGTTCATTGAAGTAGAGGTTAGGAAGGTTGATGAAACCCGTTTCAGGCACAAAGAGTTTCCAGTTGAGATTTTCTCTTAGATTTTCGTAGCTTAGCTCAATCAAAGTATTTTCAAGCGCGTTATTTGTAAGGTTGCCATAAGCATCTTCGAAGCGGACAATAACATCAAAGCGTTTATTTTTTTCAACAATAGAAGGCGTGATGATACGGATATTGTTAAGAGTATTTCCTTTGATATCGATATGGAATACTTCTTGCTCTTTGAAATCGTTTTTACCTCTTGGGTCGATATACAGATAGAAGGGTTTTCTTCTCTGTACGATTGTCTGCGCTCTATTGCCATGCTCTTGGGTCTTTAAAGAAGATCCTAAAAAGATGGTAAAATTCTCACCCGATTTAACTTCAGAAAGAAGAATAAACTCAAACAAAGGAGCAAACTCCTCTGTTTTTTCAACAATTTTTGGCACTAGCGATTTACCATTTGGAAGCTCTGCCCAAATCAAGTTATCCTTGTTTTTTTCCTGGATTTTAGGGACTTCCCAGTCAATCGGCCTTCCTCTAGAAGCTATATCAAACCGAATTTTAGCCCCCTTCGGAAGGTTCGTAGCGGGTGTATAAATAAACTTAAAGGTTTGCACCTCGGCTGCTAAGCAATGGTTAGGTTCACATATACAAATAGATCTACGCATAGATTATATCTTATCTTTAAAGTTGAATGGCCGTATTCTGCCTGAAAACTTCTTTCTTGCGCAAGGAGTTATACTTCTAACAATTCATTTTTGTCCGTATATCTTGCATTGAGGCAGTTGTGCTGTTAAGTCTGTTAATTGACAAGCATTGAGAGAATTGTTGAAAGAAAGATCAAGGTGCATTAATTGTTTTAACCCACCAAGAAACGGAGGAATAACCTGAATATCGTTATAGGCAAGACCAATACACATTAAACTTTTTAAATTTTTAAAAACTTCAGGAAAAACGGTAAATGAATTCTTAAAGAGCACAATGGTACGCAGATTTTCTAACTTTTCAAAAGATTCAGGAAGACGTGTGATTTTATTGCCAGAGAAATCAAGATGCCTTAGCTCCGTTAACTTACTAAAAGATGCTCCAGCTGCCGTTAGGTTATTGTCTGAGAAGGTAAGATCCGTTAAGGCGGTTAACTCATCAAGAGAATCAGGAAGAGCCTTAAATTGATTATGGCTAAGATCAAGGCTTTGTAAGCTTTTTAAAGTGCCAAAAAATGAAGGTAAAGTTGATAGGTGGTTGTGCGCAAGATTAAGAATTGTTATGCTTCTTAACCAGGCAAAAGGTTTTGGAATATCTCTGAGTTCTTTCCATGAAAGCTCCAGTGTGTCTAGCTTGGTTAAAAGGAGCTCATAAGGTCTTGCAACATCTGAATGCTTAGATAAACTTTGGCAGATAAGTTGAAAGGTCTTGTTTATTTTTATGGCCGTCTTTAATCCCTGAGAACACTCAGATAGATTTAAGATATCTCGAACTGAGAGAGTTTGTTCAAAAATGATGATCTGTAAAACCTCTGATGGTAAGAATTCAAATGTTTTTGGCTCGGTAAGTTCTAATCTTGGGGCTATAGCTGAAAATAAAGGGTTGATGCTATCCATGTCGTTTTCCTGCTTGAGTTGTGTGCGAGAGGCGTGTTTTTACAGCTTTTTTATTTTTCTTGCAATAGACATCTTTCGTATTAAAAAATCTGATTTTTTTAAAAAAATGCCCCCTGTTATTTTCTTCCGACACCTTCCTGACAAAAAAACTATTTTTTTGGTTAGAAAATTACTATTCTTAAGCAACTTGCAACAAAGTTTTTATTGGTGAAAAACAAAGCTTTATTATATCATCGCGGAAAATAAATTTTATCTTTAAAAAAAGGAAGGAAAAATGGACACATTAAGCAGAATAAAAGTATATCCCAAAATCTCATCGTTTGTCTCTGCAGTATATACACAAGGATGCCAGAGCCTTAGCAAAAAACAGACAGCTTTTTGTTTAGGAGTGATCACAGCTCTTGGAGCAGCTGTAGGAACTGCGCGCTATTTGCGCTCGAATGGTTATACTGATCTAGGCACAACATTATCTCATATAATGAACTTTGTTTGGAGAAGAAATGCAGCGACATCAAGTTCATCAACGACTCCAAAGCAAGTAAAATCTGAAGCAGCTTCTACTCCGCAGCCTGTTCGAACAGGTACTGATGAAATAGATCAAGAAGTTTCAACTCCCGCTTTAACCCTTGTTCTCACAGATCGGCCCCAACCTAAAGCTTCTTTTATATTTGAGCAAGCAACAGATTCTGCTGTTCAAGCTAGCATTATGGAAGCTATAGATAAAATTAAACTAACTGAGCGGGAGAGTTTTATCAATGCGGCAGCATCACTGTTTAACAAAGAAATGAGTAATGATGAAATACTGCGTATTGTCCAAGCTCTTGCAGCAGAGCCTAATCTGTACACAAGAAATAGGTTTATACAGGAAATTAAAAAGCTATTCTTAATGAATCTTACAAACGAAGATAGGGTATGTATAGCTGAACATATTGTAGCCGTAGGGATAGCTGGCGTATCACACATGCGATCCCTCATGAGAGCGCTTGGTGAGTGCGGTTTTAATATGACTCCTAGATTTCTTTGTCTTTTCTTAAGTGACTTAAAAGACAGTCAGAAAGACTGCATTTTGGTATGTCGGGAAATGCTTACGTGTATAGATCAACATACAGAGAGTCTTTATGATTTATATAACGCAGTAAAAAATAAAACAGCACAGCCTGCAGTGAAAAACCCTGTGATCGATAGGGTAAAGAAAGAGGGATTTAGACCGCTTGCCTCGCCGACCAAAAGCCCTGTAGGAAATAGCCAAGAGACCGATAACAGAATGTCTGCTGATGAAATAAAAGGACAAATACTTGGTTCTTTTGGCTGGATATTAAAAGACGATGAGGAGACCGCTAAGTTAGCGGACCTCATGGCTCTGGATCAATTGTCTATAGATTATATCTTTGATCGCGTAAATGAATTTTTTTCAGGAATGCCTAAGAGTCAAGTAAGTGCGGCCAAAAATGTTTATGATATCTTTAAGATCGCTATCGAAGATGTAAAAGAATCTATTAAAAATAACAGAGTGTTTCAAAATGCTGCTGATCTCTTTTTAAGTCATATGGATTTTGTTGATAAAAAGAATATTCTAGATCTTCTAAAAGAGATGAATCCAAGAGAGAGAGCTAATTTTACTAAACAAGCCCAGCCTCTCATTGAAGAAGGGCTAGAGAGCACTGAAGCATGGCAAATTGTTCACGCTCTTGCGCAAACACCTAAGGGAATAAGACATACAATTGTAGAAGCACTTAAAGAGTTATTCAAACAAGATTTTAATGCTGAACAAAAAGTAATCATAATAGGAAATATCTTTGCTATAGGGCTGAAAGATCTAGCTTCAATGAATAAGTGTAAGGATTTAATGTTGTTCTGTGTAAAGGAGATCGATACTAAGAATTCCAACCTTTGTCTGTCCTCGAGATTTCTTACTGTATTCTTCGAAGACTTCATTGGAGCTCCCCAGGCTTGTGATGTAATATGTAAGGAAATGGTAAAAATGGTAGATGGCGAGACAGGCAGCCCTTATACCCTGTATGAACAAATAAAAAACGCTAAGGGCAAGGATGATCCCATACCTCTTTTACATATCGCAGCGCTGAGGAGAAACGTTAGTTTTAACAGGCTTGATCGTCAATCTCGACAACCTTTTCTTTCACCTGTTCAAGCGGGTGGGACTCCTAAGTAATGGTCCTTATATAACACCTTAGAAATAAAGGGGTTGTAGCTTACAGAACATGCTCTTGCATAAGTACTTACGAGCTTATGCAAGAGCTTTTAATGATTGTACTAATGACCCCATCCTGCTATAATTATGAAATAATTTTAATATAGGGTCTTTATATGAACTACTTCTGGAACAGGTTATTTGCCCGCTTTGTTGATTATGGGACGTTTTACCTATCGGGTATCCTTGTTTATCTGATGCTTCCCTTGGAATGGGGAGAGTATTTCTATTGTTTCTTTGCTTTGGCTGTACCCTTCATTTGGCCTTTTATTGAAGCTATCCTGGTAAGCAGTAAGGGCAAGACCTTAGGTCAAAAAATGTTCGGCATGAAGATAGAAGATGGTAGGGGATCTACCCTTGCCTTCAAACAAGCTCTTCAGCGAGCTCTCTTTATAGGCAAGAGACCGGGTATTATTAAGTTTAAACAGATTAACCGCTACCAGTACTTAGTCACTCTTTTTCTTGCAATAGCGTGCGTTTCTTCCTTGTTTTTAGGAGAAGAGATTTCAAATGTTGCTGTTGAATATGAGCAAAATATGACAAAAGAAGGCTGGATTCAGTACTCTTCTAAAGATGAGCGCTTCACAGTGAACTTTCCTAAGAAGCCTGAGCATGAAACCCTCTCATTTGATCTTCCTAACTCAGACAAATCTCTAGACTTGAAAGAAGTTAAAGCAGTAGCTGATGTTGAGTTTTCTGTAAGTTACGTAGAGCTTCCTAGAAAATGGCGTATCTTTAGCTCGACCACGCTTCTTAAAGGTGCTATGAATGTTGTCGTAGAGAACATGCCCGGTGCAAAAATCATGCAAAAAACGCACATGAAGTATAAGAACTACCCTGGAATTGACTTCCACATGACCCAAAACGGCAATGAAATTGAAGGAAGATTGATCCTAGTGGGAAGCACTCTTTATAAGCTCACTGTCACGCGCCCTCAAGAGATTGCACATGAGGTGCAGCACGAGGAGTTTCTTGATTCGTTTGATCTAAAGTAAGTCATTATTCTTGTTCTAGAACAGCAACAATTTGCTTGAGCTGCTCACATAAGGATGGCAGATAATCGCGGAGTGTTTTCCAAACAACATCATGATCAATATGGAAATAGGCATGGATCAGGCGATTTCTCATTCCAGTGGTATCTTTCCATGGGATTTGAGGAAATCGCTTTTGTGTTTTGTTAGAAATTTTTCCAGCGGCTTCCCCTATAATTTCAAATTCCCTAACAACAGCTGACAGAAACTGCCTGTCTTTATCCAAATCGATTCTTTTTCTTCCTCGGGCAAAAGAAAGAATAGCTTGAGCAGAGTCAAGCATATGTTTAAAGCGAATTAAATCTTTATTTTCCATAGATAGTGTATGCTTTTTCTAAGACGTCATTTCGGAAGAAAGGGCTTAAATCGTTCGGAGTTTTTAAATCGACTTTTCGCCCAATAATTTCGCCAAGTTCTGATTCAATACCTGCAAAGCTGAAAAGATGAGGAATGTGTTTTTTTTCAAATTTGACCAATATGTCTACGTCACTTTTCTCTGAAAAACTAGAAGTTAAAATAGATCCAAAAAGAGCCAAATAAACAATATGGTATCTTCTACAAAATTTTTCAATCTTACGCTTGTCCAAGCCGATGGGAATCTTTTTCACGAGCATACCTCTTTTTTCATTTTAATGGTCCCTCCTTGACTAAGTCAAGAAGTTTGACGTTAGTTCCAAAGGCGGATGCATTGCTTTCTTAACTTTGATCTAAAGTAAGTCATTATTCTTGCCTTCTTCAGAGCTGATTGTTAAAATAGACGCACATTAAATATTTGGATGGCTACCTGTGCATAATAAAACTGCTACTTTTATTGCTGTGCTTCTGCCTTTTTTTAGTTTGACTGGCTCTGCAGGGGAGTCGCCTGTGTTTGTTTACCAAGATGAAGTAGCTCATATAAAACTTGAAAATTTTGATGATCTCTTTGTTGGTAATCCTGTAGACATAGAAAAAAATCTTCAAGCGCTTCTTCCACAGGCAGAGGCGTTGACAGATAAGTCCATCTACCTCCAAATTTTATCCCAGATAGCTCTTACTCAAGCTCTCCAAAAAAACTTTCAAGCCGCACATGAAACCCTTGATGCGGCAGAAGGGTTATTAGTTCCCGAATATACTCTTGCTAGAGTGCGGATTTTATGCGAGCGGGGCAGGGTATTTATGCAGTCGGGGAATAATTTAGCTGCCAGAACATGTTTCGAGCAGTCATTTGAGCTCAGCTCAAGACATCAGTTTGATGCTCATACTATTAATGCAGCTCACATGATCCCATTTGTAATTGTGCCAGTGGAAGAAAAAATTAAGTGGAATGAACGTGCTATTGAGATGGCTGAAGGCTCGCAACTTGCAAAAGCGCGTCTTTGGAAAGGCTCTCTTTATAATAATTTAGGCCAAGCTTATCTCGAGTCAAAACAATACGAAAAAGCGCTGCCTGTTTTTAAAAAAGCGCAGGCCTTCCGTGAAGAAGAAGGCTACATTCCCAACATTCGGGTGGCTAAGTGGGCTGTAGCACGCACATTGCGGTTTCTTAATTCTACTGAAGAGGCATTAGATATCTTGCTAGCGCTAAATGAGGAATACGATGTCTTGATAAAATCAGGTAAACTAGATATGCCAGAAGAGATGCTTCTTTATGCCCATGGCCTTCTGCAAGAAGAAATCGCAGAAATCTATTCTACAAAAGCAAAGACGTTTTCAGGACGTGCCTATGAAGCGCTTTCTCAAAATGAATGGATCAAGAAACTGGATCCTAAGAAGTTGGAGCGTTTAAAACAGCTCAAGGAATCGGACTGATGAAAAAAATATTCAAAGAGCTAAAAAAAAGGACTTCTAGAAATTGTTGCGCACAAAGAAGGCAAGATAACTCTGAAGTCGGAATCTATTGCGGTTTCTAACTGCTCAAAAAAATCAAAAAAAGCAAATTAACTAGATCTCTTTCGTCCAAAAGACCAATGTTTTCGGAGTTGGTTTTTCTGCTGTGCTATCTTTCCAAGATTGTACACATGTCAGATCAGTGCGCTTAATGTAACCACTTTTTTCCCATAGATTGACAAGCGAGGAGTGCTCCTTTGGAGCTGCGGGGGAAAAACTTGTTCTTACGATAGAAACAAAACAGATCCTTGTAAACCTTTTCAAGTGTTTTGCGTGCTGCTCTCTCATATCAAAAAAGTGGTGCCCTAGGCCCCTTCCTCTATAAGGCTCTAAAAGAACCGATTGTCCAAAATAAAAGTAGCTTGCAGGGTTCAGGCCCTTGTCTTGGAAGAGTTTTATAAACTCAGGTTCCTGGCTTTCTAGGGGAGCTCCAATCGCAGCGCCTACTATTTTAGGGCCATCGAACACAAGAACTGCAATGGAATCTTTATTTTGAGCAAATCTTCTTAGGTAGGCAAGCTCCTCTTCTAGCGTAATCTTGCACAAAAAGGGGTAATCTTTGAAGACAGCAAGTCTTAATTTAGCAATGCTTGAAAGGTAAATCTTTATTCCGCCACCCATGAAAGTACGAATATTTATGTTAGATGCCATTTTCCTCCCATATCTACTTTACAAAAGATCCTACAATCGGTAATTTAAGGCTCACAAAGAAATGAACAGGGCGCTTGATATCGCACAAAGCCCCAAGTTATTTCCTTACGAGTTCTTAAGATTAATCTGAGGAGGAGATATGGCCAAGCTTTATTTTAGATATGGAACGATGGGAAGTGCAAAAACATTGAATTTACTAGCTGTCGCTCATAATTACCGCCAGCAAGGCAAAAGGGTTTTACTCCTAAAACCTAGTATGGATGCTAGATTTGGCTCAAATACTATTACATCGCGTGCAGGACTTGAAATGGAAGCAGATGTTTTAGTAGCAGATGCTACAGATCTTTTTGATATAGACTTTAGCTGCATTAACTGCATTTTGGTCGATGAAGCTCAATTTTTTTCCATACATCATATACAACAGCTGCGTGATATTGCTCTTATAAAAGATGTTCCTGTTATCTGTTACGGCCTTAGAACCGACTTCAAAGGAAAGCTATTTCCAGGCTCCATGAGACTCATGGAACTTGCTGACTCTATCGAAGAGATCAAAGCAACTTGCTTTTTCTGTAACAAGAAGTCGACAATGAACTTAAGACATATCGATGGAAGAGCAGCAATCGACGGCCCCACCATCCAACTCGGCGCAGAAGAGAGTTATTTCCCTGCTTGCTACCGTTGCTACTATGATCAGATTAAAAATGCTGAGGAAGCTCTAGTCAGCTGCCAAACTTAAATCTCATCATTGAGAATTTTTGCTCTATAATCATTCATGAGCTGTACCATAAAGTATAGGTTGTGAATGGTTGTCAGGGTGAGTGCTGTCACTTCTTTGGCTTTAAAAAGATGGTGGATGTAGGCAACGCTGAACTGTCTACATGTAGGGCAGAGGCATTCTTTGTCAATCGGCTCGAAGTTTCTAGCATTTTCACCTTTAGTGATGTTAAGATTGCCTTGAGGAGTGAGTGCCGTTCCATGTCTTGCAGATCTTGTGGGATAAGAGCTATCGAATGTATCAATACCAAGGGGGATGGAGGCTTCAATCGAACTTAAATCTCCAATACCGAGTAGGTGATTAGGCTTATCAGAAGGAATAAGGGGAAGAAGGGTTGAGAGCATCTCGATCATTTCTGTTTTATTTTTCCCCACGCTTCCACCAATTGCAAATCCATCAAAGGGAAGATCTGCTAAAAACTCGCAGCTTTTACGGCGAAGAGCTGCGCTTACTCCGCCGTGAATGACAGCGTACATCGCTTGATCTTGGGGATTTTGCAAATGAGCATCAAGTGATCTTTTTTCCCAGCGGTGCGTGCGCTCAAGAGACTCTTCGAGAAGCTTAGAGCAGATGTGATACGGCGGCAATTCATCAAAGGGGATGATGATGTCAGCGCCTAAATCTTTTTGCGCGGCAATTGAGCTTTCCGGTGTCAGCATTACTTTCGAGCCATCTCTATAGGAGCGGAAGAGCACGCCTTCTTCTGTGATTTTTAAAACAGACCCATCAGTTTTTTTTGTTCCTTTGCTTTTTAACTCATTTGCAACAGAGCCGTAGGCTAAGCTAAAAACTTGAAAGCCTCCAGAGTCTGTAATGATGGGGAGCTTTCTATTGATGAACTGGTGGAGGCCGCCTGCTTCTTTGACAACTTGTGTCCCCGGCTGCAAGAGAAGATGGTAGGTGTTGCAGAACATGAGCTGCAGCCCTAGCTGCTCAACTAAGATGCTATCTAACGCTTTGATCGTGCCATTTGTTCCAACAGCTACAAAGTTAGGGGTATCAATGACTCCATGGGGAGTTGTGATCTTGCCTACTCTTGCGCGCGATTTTGTAGAGGTATGAATGATTTCAAACTTCATGGCGGACAAACCTTTTAGAAAATTGCGCAAAAAACGTCATGCTTAAAATGATGACCATTTTGATGAGAAAGCTAAAGATAATAATATCTAAAATAGAAGAGACGAGGCCATAGAGTCCAAGTACGCTAAAAAGTAGCGTATCTAGCAGTTGAGAGTTAAAAAGCGCAATCAGGTTCCTTTTATTCCAACTCCATCTCGGGAACTTATCTTTTAACAGCGCAAAAAACCTAATGTCAACTTGCTGCACTAGAAAAAAAGAGATTAAAGAGGCAATGAGTAGCCGGGGAGTCGGGCTTAGCAGCGCAAGGTAATGTAGGTGGGAGGAGTCTTCCAAGCTAGGACTATACATCAGATGCAGCTGGGACATCAGCCCAAAAAAGAGCATCGAAAAGAAGCACAGCCATATCGTTTGACGGGCGCTTTCTTTCCCAAAATATTCTTGAAGGAGATTTAAGTTAAGCGTAATGCCGACAGCAAAGACATCAGAGCAGGTGATATTCCATCCAAAGAGCAGCATCTGCTTGAGCACAAAAAAATTAGCCAAAACGGCCATGAGGGCAGCCATTACGATGAGTGCCTGTTGCCCAAGGCGCAAGGCCCCAAAAGATAGGACCACCACTAAAAGAATGTGAACTACAAAAATCAATTCATTCATAGAGAAAAAAGGATACCTGGAAAAGATTTTTTAGGGTACTCTTTTTGCCAATTATGGCGCTATTAAAGCAAGATTCTCACGGCTGCCCCTACCTGATACTAGCTCCTATGGAAGGAGTGGGGGATGCCTCTTTTCGCAAGGCAATGGCCTCCATTGGAGGCTTCGATGAGGCTGTTACAGAATTTTTAAGAGTTCCCATGAACGCCCATATTCCAAGTCTATCTAAGCACTACAACGCGCAAGAACTAGGCTCACTACCACTAGCCGTTCAACTCATGGGCTCAGATCCTTTACTTATGGCTCTTATGGCGCGTGAAATGGAGCGCAAGGGCGCCCACCGCATTGATATTAACTGTGGATGTCCTTCCAATACAGTGACAGGCAAAGGCGCTGGATCGAGTTTATTAAAAGATCCTAACTTTCTCTACCAAGTAGCAGAATCTGTTGTAAAAGCTGTAAAAACGCCTGTTACCATCAAGATGCGCTCAGGGTATGAAGACATTTCTTTATTTAAAGAGAACCTCTTAGCTGCTCAGGAAAGTGGAGTAGCCTTCATTACACTCCACCCCCGCACCAAAGTTGATGGTTATGGGCCTCCTGCTAGATGGGACCTGATTGCTGAGGCAAAGTCTATCTTAAAAATACCCCTTGTTGGCAACGGCGACATCTTGAACGTAAATGATGCTTTAAGAATGCTCAAAGAGACGAGCTGCGATGCTCTTATGATTGGGCGGGGTAGTATCATCAACCCTTTTGTTTTTCAACAAATCCGAGCCCATTTTTCAAAAACAGACTACGTTGTTGATCCGGAAAAGCTTGAGACTTATTTCACAGCCTTTATTTCTAAAATGCCACCTGACATGACCCCTAGAGGAAAACTTGGTAAAATCAAACAGCTCATGAGCTTTTTCTTCAAAGGATCGCCCGAGCTTTTGGCTAAGCGTCAGGAGGTACTAGCCTCTAAGCATGAGACGATGGAGTCTCTACTTGCGTATACTTTGCCTGTTCTAAAAAATGCATTGCGTCATCTACTTGCTTAGCGAAGATTTTATCAATACGTAGCAGAAGTTGTGAGATTTTTGCCTTGGTATCTTCCATTTCTTTAGAGCTAATTTCTTTTAATAGCAGAGCATCCAGGCGTCCTATTTGCCCGATAGCCTGGTAACTGTCATCGAGATTGAGGGGAACCATGTTTTCTAGGGCTGCTAGCTCTTGTCTAATTGCTGTTCCCATATACTGCTCCTTGCTCATTGAAGTAGGGCACAAGTTCAGGGTGATTATCTGCTAACCACTGGCCTAGCTGCTTTGTTTTGCGCTCAAGCTCCATCTGAGCTGTGAGAGGCTCTTTGAGAGAATCATCCAAGACAAAAGATCCGACATCAAGAGATACAGCTTTATTATCTTGGCACCCATAATTTCTTCTAAGGCCGTTGTCATTATCACGTATGCCTTGTGCTGAGCGCTTTTGGATGTATTCAAAGACGCTATGAATAAGCTTTTTGGCACCTTCTACATCATTATTTGCAAGTTGCTCTTCCATCTTAGTAAAAATGCGCTCTGCATATTTTTGCACAATGAAGGAAGTTGTATTGAGATCAACTAGGTAGTGGATTCCTAGATTGTCAATGACTTCAAGAGGGGAGAGGTCTTTTGTGGGATTGAAGTGGAGGTAGCACACGCCGGTTTCTTCTTGAAGATGCTCTCTTGCAATTTTGCAGCTCTCAAAGATGGGATAAAATCTCTCATTACGCGTTTTTAAAAATTCAAAGCGGCGCTCTTTAAGAAACCCTGGTAAAGAAGAGTCTAGCGCATGAATCAAAGCATCAGGAATATGGTACTGCTTTTTGAAAAACTTAATCACGAGGGTTTTGTCCTCGCTTACAAAGACATAGGATTGTCCGCCGCGGTCTAGAAAACGGAAGGGTTGGGCAAGGACTTTAGGATCAAAGTTAGAATGTGTAGTAAGAGATGCATCATAGGGTATGTTCTGATCAATAGCTGTAAAAGTAAAACCCTTGGTTTTATCTTCGCAAAATGACTTTGCCAGCATAAAACCTACGATAAAAAGGGATAATTTAAAGAGCTTTTTGTATTTGCGTATCAAAGTAGGCCACATATTCTGGTTGGTTATTTTGGAGGTATTCTCTTAGAGATAAAAGTTGTAAAAAGAGCGCTCTTTGAAAGTAGGGATGGAAAGCAACTCTTGGATCTTTTTTGAGTGATCCACAGTCAATGAGGAGCATCTTACCATCCATCATTCCAAAGTTAGCTTTAAGCCTTGGATCTAAGTTAACAATCCCTTTCAAGGAGATGGCAGAAATAAGCTCTATCATCCCATCTATCTGCCCCTCAGAAATAGAAGAGGTGAGAAGATCTGCTTTTTTTTGGATGAGGAACTGCGTTTGTGCAATATTGATAGTGTGAGCAATGCCTAGTTTGTCAATCAGCGTTACCACCCTACTTTCTGATGTTCTTTCAAGGTGATCTGCTATGATGCCGGTTTCTTCCCTAAGTTCTTCTGAGGCTAGCTTGCAGCATGCAAGTAATTCACTTAACCTTTTTCCCCGCTTTTGCAAGTAAGAATCTCTCATGTGGCTTAAAGGGGAGGGAAGGGGTAGCTTTGCTAGCCAAGGTAGTGGTTTACGTCTACTTTGCTTGATGAATTTGATGACAGCTTTGCCATCTTCACTTTCAAAAGCATAAAACTGCTTACCTGATCCCAAAAAATAAAAAGACTCTTGAGGCTTTAAAGCGCTGTCTAGTTGCATCTTGCTACTTATGATTTTAGAAGGAGTAAACCCTTCTGTCTGGGAGTAGCAGAACCTCTCAGCAAGCACAAAAAATAAGAAAAAAAGAGCCCACTTTTTCCAGACTTTCACAGATGAGCCTCTGGGTAGTTTATTTTAACCCAGGTGACAAATTTTTCTGGGTACTCTCTGTTTTGAATAGGGGCATTCACAAATTTACCGGGATCTAAGAAGCAAGGTCTGCCATCGATGAAGCCTAAGTTTTGCGCAAGGTGGCTATCTGTATCATCAATTGCATGGCTTCTTCTGATTTCCATAAGATGCCCGAGAGCATCAAATACGGACTGGACATCATTTGAGTGTGCAAGGTAGGAATTAAGAGGCTCTCCTTTTTTCTGCACTACAAAAAGAGTCTTTTGAAGAGATAGCTCATGCTGAATGCCTAATTTATCTACAATCGTTACTGTTTGATCAAAAGGTGTTTCTGTATCCAATTTCAAAAAGATGAGGCCTGATTCTTCAGGAAGCCTTTCAAAAGCAAGCAGGTAACCTTCGATGTCACGCATCAGCTTACCTATTTTTTTTGTATGATATTTTTTAAGCGGAACAAAAGCATTGGGGCTGTTTTTAAAAAACTTAAGAACATATTTTTGATCTTCAGATACAAAGACAAATGTTTGTCCTCCTCTTGCTAGATAATGAAACGGCTGTTTCAAAATCTCTTGAGTGGCAAGTGTCTCTCCCTGGTTTGTAAAGGGAAGAGTAGGGGCCGCGCTAATTCTTCTTATAGAAAAGCCTGCTGTTTCTTTTTCACAAAATAAAGAAATGGCATAAAACAAAATAAGAAAGGCTGAAAGTTTAATAGTCTTTATAAGCATTTGCATAGAATAGCAGAGATGGGAAAGATTTTCAAAGTTTTTTATCAATAAAGCGGCAAGCAGTTTTCTTTAAATCTTTATACTCTTTTAATATTCTTTCTTTGTGCATAAAAAAAAGAACAGCGAGGACTATGGCAGCTAGCAAAAATATTTTAAATAGTAGTTTGATCATGAAAGCTCCTTAAGAAGATGGCTATCTAAAGAGGGGTAATCCTCGGAGAGTCTATTGTGCAGGCACTCTGTCACCCTCCGGATTTCTTCCCTTTGGGTACTTAAGCTGCCTTTTTTTAAACTGCCTACATCTAGTTCAATAGCGCTGCCTTCCAGACACCCAAAATTTTTAAAAAGATCGACATCGGTGTTGATAATCCCTTTTTTATATTGGCTTGTAAGAAGAGCTACCAAATGAGAAATAACGCGTTTTGCCTCTTCTTCCTTATCCTCATCCATTAAATTTTTTAAATGGGGGTAAAGGGGATCTACACGTTTTTGCAGTATGAAGTCTGTCTTATCAAGGTCAAGTGTATGGCAAATACCAATTTTGTCTACAATCACAAGATTTTGATGAAAAAGATCCGTCTTATTGAGATGGAGAAAAAGAAGGCCTGTTTCTGCTTTCAAGTCTTCATAGGCAATCTTATAGCTTGTAAAGTCTCTGGCAAGTTTTGCCTCTAGCTCGCTGCACTTAGCAGGGGATGTAAGCTCTTCCCAGAAAGAGGGCCTAATATGACTATAGCGGATGAGCTTCAGCACATACTTTTGATCTTCAGACACAAAAACAAAGGCTTGAGAGCCTTTACTCAAATAAGAAAAAGGTTGATCTAGCACTTTTTTAATGGAAGCAAGCTCTGTATCTTCTACAGCTGCTACTTCCCACACAGGGTTGAAAGGAAGGTCAGATGAGATCTTACAGATCTGAAAGCCATCCATCTCTTTTCTGCAAAAGACAGACATCCCTATAAAGGCAGCTACAAAAAGAAGGGTCTTAAGTAGGTATTTCATGTACTAGCCTTTGAAGTTCTTTATCCAATGTTTTGTATTCTTTTTCTAGTCTTAAGTGGAGCTTATCTGTAATCCGGATGATTTCACCCTTATATTTTTGAGGATTACTCTCAGAGGCATCTTTTTTAAATCTACCTGGATCGATTTGGATGGGCCTTCCACTCATCACTCCAAAGTTGGTAAAGAGATCAGGGTCTTTGTCAAAGATCTCTTTTTGACAACGTGTTACAATAAGAGCAACTAAACGAGATAAAAGCTCCTCTGCCTCTTTTTCTTTTCCCTCATTCATTAACTTTTGAAGAGCTGGATAAAAAGGCTCAGCCCTTTTTTGCACCACAAACTCAAGCTCATCTAAAGAAAGGAAATGGGAAATACCCAGCTTATCAATGAGTTCTATCTTTTGCTTTAGCCTATCCGTCTTATTTAGATGGAGATACACAAGTCCTGTCTCTTCCTTCATTTCATCATACGCCAATTTGTAGCTTGTAAAGTCTTGGCAAAGCTTTGCCCTAAGCCTTACTACACGTCTTTGTACCCTTTCAAAGGGCAGCTTTTTTAAAAACGGCGCCTCTCCCATATGGTCATATCTAAAGAACTTGATCACGTAGCGCCCATCTTGCGAGGCAAAGACAAAGGCTTGAGCTCCCTTTCCTAAATAGCTAAAAGGCTGATCCAACACCTCTTTCACTTCAGCAAGATCTTGCGCCCCTACTTCCCACTCAGGATGAAAGGTCAAGGAAGAAGAAATCTTATCAATCCGAAAGCCATCTGTTTGCTTTTTACAAAACAAAGCAACTGCTATGAATCCACCAATAAAAAGAACCGATTTAAGCCACATCATAGGGGGTAGTATAGCTCAAGGAAGCGGTTTTTTCAGAGTGTTAATTTTACAAGGCAGCCTTAACACCTTAAGTATTTGACGTTAAACTGGTTAAAGTAAATGTTTTGTAAAAAGCAATAAGGCTTTATTCACCTTTTTGGTCAAGATCGTGACATGAGATCAATCCGCCCCGGAGAGGACATCTTGCCTCACAAGTTAACAGCCTAATTATCAATATGATAAGAGTAAATAAATAACTTTACATACTGTACCTCCTATGTTATAATTAAGATTATAATAATAAATAATTGAGGATTTTATATGTTTTCTTACTTAACATCATTAGCTGCGTCTCTTTATTACGGAAATAATATTTATCAAAGTTTGAAATCAGCAGCGTCCGGTCTTCAAAAAAACAAGGACCTTTCTCATGTAGCAACAGTAGAGAAAATTAAGACTGCTCTAGAGCCACTCCTATCTAAATATCATCTGGAAAATAATTTGGAGATTGATCTAGTTAAAGGAGTTGGACCTGCTGCTGCAATAGGAATAAATCTTCCTGGATTAAGAAAGAACGTGATGGCTTTTTCTCCCCAATTCTACAATCTGGATCCAGCAGCTGCTCTTTGGGTTGCAAAACATGAGCTAGGACATATCAAAAATAACGATACTCTTACGATGGGGCTTCTTATTCCCGCAATCACTTCGTGTGCGATTGCAGCAGGCATTCAATCTAAAATAAGCAATGCCTATCTAGCTATTCCGGCAGCGTTGCTCGGTTCTTTTGTGGGAGGAGAAGTTTTTAGAATCTTATTTACAAGATGGCGAGAAGGAAAAGCTGATGACCATGCTAATGAACATAGTTCCTCTGAAGAGTTAAAAGGAGGGAGAAGATGTTTACTTGCTATGCAAAGACAACAAGTGAAAGAAAGAGAGCACGATTTTCTGCTAGGACATGGTTTATCTCTTTCAGGAGAAGTCGTCTATGCACCCAATGGCGATGATAACACGGATCTAGAGCATCCTGCCCTTTCAAGTCGCATCGAGAAAATAGAGAAAGAATTGGAAAGAAGAGGTGTCTCCTTTGACCAAGAAAAAGAAAAAGAGGAAGAGCAGATCAGTCGATTAATGGACTTTTGTGAAGATGAGATATACGAAAGTAAAAAAGCTGCCGGTCTTACTGTTCCAATAATGAAACCTAAAGGGGCAAGAGAAATAAAGAAATGGGAAGAAGAAAAAAAACAGAAAGCCTTGTCGCATGAGGCTTTGTAACTATACTCAAATAACTTGAAGAATGTTGATATTTCAATCTTCAGATTTGATTAGCCATTGATAGAGGGGGATGAGGTGAATTGTTTTTCCCTCTATCAAGAGCTCATCTTCCAAGGAAAGTGTTAAAATTTTCCCTGAAGGAAGTTCTAGACTTTGGAGACATTCTAGCATAGCATTAACCTCGCGATCCCGCGTTTCTTTGCTTTCAAAATCGCAGTAGCATACTTGTATGGCATCTACAGGTTTCCCCAATTCTGTAATTACAAAATCGACTTCTTGTTTTTGTTTATAATAAAACACTTGTTTGTTGTTTCTTCTTAATTCTAAATATACAGCATTTTCTGCTAAACGGCCCCAGTCTTCTCGATCAGATTGTAGGGATACTGTACGTAGCCCTGTATCAATCACATAAATTTTCTTAGGATCGCGCGCTTGGACTTTGAGGTTGGCGTGGTAACGGCTCATTTCAAAAACAAGAAAAGCTTGTGCCAAATAACCTGTTAGCGTTGAGGCTAGTTCAATCGAAATTGCAAAAGCCTTTCGTAGAGAATTATAGGAATGCAAACAACTTAAGCCGGTCCAATAAAAATTGACCACTTGATGCAGAGCTTGCTGATTTTTAATGGAGTGTCTTGCAACAACATCTCGCAGCACAATATCGCTAAGATACTGTTTTAATAAAATGATCCGATCATTTTCGTTCGGGGTTAAGATGATTTTTGGAAAGCCTCCCCAACGCAAGTAGTTTTCTAGTGCGCGTAGCCAAGCACTCTTTGAAGATGGAGCCTCACCTAAAAATGTCAAACATTCGGCAAACGAAAGCGGCCAGATAGTTTGTTCAATAACTCGTCCAGAAATAGCTGTAGCAATCTCAGAACTCAATAAATGAGAGGAAGAGCCTGTTACAACGACTTGGTAATGTCCTAGATCAATTGCTTTTCGTACCCACCTCTCCCATCCTTGGATATTTTGGATCTCATCTAAAATCACAAGCTTGGGAGCTTTTCCTGTTTCTTCTTCATATAGAGAAATCAGTTGGTCGATGACTTCAACGCCAGCTCCTGGGAAAAAAATTGGATCCTCAAAATTAAAAAAGAAAGTCTCCTCCAATCGCCCCATAGCCAATTGGACGGTCATGGAAGATTTTCCGGAGCGCCTCACACCTGTAAGTGCTAGGCATAGATCTTTTTGTTGGTTAAGAAGAGAGCTTCTAGGAATAACTAAATGACTGTTTTTTCTCAGCCATTGCTGCCAATCCTGTAAAGCTTTCTTTAATTCGCCTCGTGTTGTCATACCCTCATTTTAATCGGTCAGTCGATTAAAAAATAGAAAAATTAATCGGTTCATCGATTGATGTTTGCATCTACCTAATCATTAATAGGTTATATATACCCCCCCCACAAATTGTGGTAAGGCAGTTTTGACTACTTAAGTATTTGATATCAAACATGTTAACTCTGCTGCCTTGTAAAAACAGTAGCTGATAGCAAAAAATGCCTTGTAAAAACGATAGCAGCTTTGTTTTTTACAAGGCAGATATACCTACTTAACCAAAATCGTGCGCTGCGTCTCTCTGAAAAAACCTGTCATGACATGGTTTTGAGGATCTAAGAGCTCGAGCTTGATTTTGTGCGAGCCGCTCTTTAGACCATAGATGTAATAAGGAGCCCACTCTGTTAAGAGGCGCTTATCCTTACCATCAATCGTAAGACGGACTTTATATCCATCTTTAGATAGCTGGGTGTTGGAAATATAGAAGTCGAGAAGGATCGGCTGATTTCCTTTAAACTCACCTTCAGGTTGGTTGTAGGTTAAGTAAGGTTTAGAAAGATCAAAGGGATTATCTTGCTTGGGTCCTACAAAGAAATAAGAAGCTGCGTAGCATGAATTTCCTTTGAGGCTCTCTCCATAAGATCTTACTAGGAACATCCGAATTAAATGCGGCCCTGGCTTTAAGTTGAAGGGGATTTTAGTTTCTAAGGTTGAGTTGAAATCGGCCTCTTCTGAATCCGTAAAAGAATCGATTGCATCATTGACTTCCATGTAAGACTCGTTATCGATCAAGATGCGGATTGCCTGACCTTCTCTACTATTGCGGATTTCTTTTGCTCTTGGTATGTAACTATCATAGCCGATGGGGTAGCCTTGGAGGCGCATTTGAATGCTCACGGGATTTTTCTGATTATCCGCGCCCCTTTCAGGAAAAGCAAGATGGATTTCAACGGAATCTGGTTGAGGTGTTGCTTCCACGGGAACTACACGTACATCTCCTGTTCCATGATTATCTTCAACAACAGCTGCGCAAAGAGAAGTAGAAATCAATAATCCCAAACAAACAATTGCTTTTTTCATAATGCCCCCAAAAGGAAAGAACGGATCTTTTCTTTTTCTTTACCCGATTGCTCCGATAAATGTCTAGTTTTTATCCATTAGGCTAAGCAACGCCGGCTGTTGCTCTGGGTGCGCAAGTGTTACAACTGCATAGAGCGGCCTTGAATCGATTTTATCTGTTTTCTGATAACTTTTAGCCCAAAAACGCATGCCAACAGGTGATTGTTTATGCTCTTCTAGAAATTGATGCATACTTCGCAGGGTAGACCCATGACCACTTTTGACTTCGATTGGAAGAATTTTGTGCTGAAAATCATATACATAATCAATTTCTGCTTGAGCCCCATTAGATTCTCTTTTCCAAAAAAATAGATCAGGCTTTGATGTAGGAGAGGCATAGGTAAGAAGCTCTTGTCCGACAAAAGCCTCTACAATAGTACCTCGATTAATCAGGTCTTTATCGGGGTTCAAAAACCAAGCTGCTAAGTCTAGCCCTAAAAGCGTTTGGGCAATGCCAACATCTAGAAAAATGAGCTTAAACCAGTTAAGATTGACTTCTCCTCCGAGAGGCGCTCCATTTGCGGCGCTGTGGGTAATTTGGTGAACTACATTAGCTCTACGTAAAAGATCAAGAGCAGGGGCAAGTTCTCTTTTTTTGTAGTCTCCATGAATTTCAGAATATTTAAACTGCTTTCCAATAAAATGGGGGATTTGATTAAAAAGAATACCCAGGTAGGGTAGCTGGTGTCTTTCAGCATATTTATAAAAATCTTGCTGGTAAATTTGCACCAGATCTTTTTGCACTTCATGGCAGGCTCTAGGATCTTGAGTTTCTACCCAAGCGCTTATGGCCTCCGGCATCCCTCCAATTGCCAGATAATGGTTCACAAGATCAAGAAGTTTATCATGAAGGATTTTAGAAAAGGGCTGCTTGCTTAATAGGGCATCAATGAATTGAGCATTGCCTGTTGCAGCAAGAAATTCTACAAACGAAAGGGGATATACATAGAGCACGTGTATCCGTCCGACAGGCAGCCCTACATTTTCGACAGCAAAGTCAACCAAAGATCCTGCAGCAATAACATGCAGCTCTGGCATTTTTTCATAAAAATAGCGTAAAGCTATAATAGCTTGGGGAGCTGCTTGTATTTCATCTAGAAAAAGCAGCGTCTTTCCAGGAACAATGGTTGTCTGTGTAAGTAGGCCGAGCTCCCACAGAATTCTTATGGGCTCCAAATCCTTTTCAAAAATGGTCTTGGCCGCAGGAGTAAGTTCAAAGTTGATCTCCAGCATAGATTCGAACTGTTTGCCAAGCTGTCTTACAGAATGCGTCTTCCCAATTTGTCTTGCTCCCTTGAGAAGAAGGGGCTTGCGGTTCCTTTCATCTTTCCAAGTCTTTAAGTGCCAGTCAATTAGTCTTTTCATGTTGAAAATTTAAACCAAATATAGGTGTTCATGTCTGAAATATAAACCAAAAACCTATTTTAATGCTCAAAAAATAAACCAAAAATGCAAAACCATGTTCGAAATATAAACCAAGTCTTCAATGACACGGTTATTTTACGCTTTTAAGCTCTGCGATCTTTTTGTGGATTTCAGGAAGCCTATTGCGGGCCTGTTTTTGCCCTTCTTTGAACATCTCATAATTGAGATGCTCACTGAACATGCCGATATCTTGAAAGCTCATCTTAATAGCAACATCTGCTTTTTCTAGAGAGTGAGCAAGGAGTTTTCGATAGGAGATTTCTATTCCACGTTTAGCAACGCCAAACATGTGCTTTGGTTTTGCAGAAGGTAATTCTTCACTCACATCGATTGCTATGACAATTTGAGCGCCATATCTTCTTGCAACTTCAACAGGAAGGGGACTTGTGATCCCTCCGTCAATGAGATGCTTACCATGCAGCACGACAGGCTTAAAAAGACCTGGAAGCGCAGAAGAAGCATGCACAGCACTAGAGAGTTCTCCTTGTGAGAGCTCTACTGTCTCTCCATTAAAAAGATCAGTCGCTACCACAATCAGCGGAATTTTCAAATCTGTAAATGTTTGTGCAGAGAGATTCTTATCCATGAAGCTGCGCAGTTTCTTACCTTGGACAACGCCAAAGCGAGAGCCAAAAAAAGAGGTGTCTAGCAAGTCTGATTTTTTAAGATCAAGAAAGAGCTTTTCTGCATGAGATAAATCAGGACTATCAGCATAAAAAGCTCCAATGATAGCACCTGCACTGCACCCCACAATCAAATCAGGTCTTATACCCGCTTTTTCAAGCTCTTGGATAGCACCTAAATGCGCAAGCCCTTTAGAGCCGCCTCCTCCTAATACAAGAGCTATTCGGACAGGCTCTTTTGCCTCAAACTGCATAACGTGGGAGCTTCCCTGATCAGGGGAGTGAAGGGCAGCGCACCCTGCAAGAAGTAAACAAGCAAGAAGAAAATGTAAGATCATGTCTCTGCTTTCCCTTTTGTAAGATCAACACAGTGAATGAAAAGCTGGCAGCTCATATAGCTCTTTTTTTCTTGTTCTTGATTTATAAGATGTTTAATTGCCCGAGAGAACAAAGAGGTCAAGCTGGCATAAGAAGTTGCTTTTACTATATTGAAGGGATTTCCACTGAGATTCCATAACAATCTGCCTGTGCCAAGTAGGCTAATCCTTCTAGAAAAGTTTTTAACGCCGGTAGGAAAAGCTCTAGAGTATTGTAGTACGGCAAGCCCACACAATAGCGCAATTTTGTGCGAGGTGGCATAATCCATAGCATTAAACACACGATTCCCGAATCGTATAACAGCAATGGGAGTATGGTTGATCAGTGGAGGCAGAAAGTGAAAGAGCGCGCTTGCAGTAACACGTCTCTTTAGATGGTCAAATAAAGGAGAATAACACATTTTATAGATCATCTGGCTAACAATCAATGAGACCACGTTATGTATATATGGGTTTTGGAAATAGGATTGCAAAGTGTCGATCTTTGAAAGGACCCTATCCTTCCAAAGGGGATATAGAGAAGCAGAAGAGTCTGGGACTTGACGTGCTGCTTTAGTGATAGCCTGCTTATTAGCTGAAAACTTTTCAGAGAAGACATACCTAAGAAGTAACGACTGGGGGTCAGGGGATTTGATAGAAAGCTTCCAGTTTCCTATTATTGTTTCTGCTCTTTCTTTGAGGGTATGTTCATTTGGTTGATTGACATAATCCTTAAACCAATTATTTTCATCTGCGGAAAGCGCCTTGTTTTGCGCCTGAAAAACAGCATCAATGTATTGCTGATGATTAGAAACTGGAGAAGACATCTGGCCTCGTTTGGTTAAATTAATGCCACCAGTTATACACCAGAATAGTTTTTTCTAACAGGGGATTAGCATCCCTTTTTCACTTTTGATCTATCAAGAAATATTTACTATGACTATAAGAAAACCATGAGCATAGAAATTGTTTTTTTTATTGTCTTGCTGGGTTTCATCTTTGACTATACAAACGGCTTTCATGATGCAGCAAACGTCGTCTCAACTGTCATTGCCACAAAAGCGATGCGGCCCCTTGCCGCCATCTTAATGGCAGCTGCTTTAAATATCATCGGAGCCACCCAGATTGGGGGAGTTGCTCACACAATCAGCGCAGGGCTGGTGCAGGCGGGCATCGTCACAGAAGTTCTTGTCTTATCTGCTGTTGCAGGCGCAATTGTCTGGAATATCATCACATGGTACTTTGGCATACCCGGTAGCTCCTCTTATGCTCTCATCGGAGGACTTTTGGGATCGGCCTTTTTTCAAGGGGGCCTCAAGATCATTTTATGGAACGGCGTTATCTTTAAAGTGTTAATTCCCATGCTGATATCGCCGCTTTTAGGCTTTGTTTTAGCCTTTAGCTTCATGAAGGGGCTTACATTTTTTTTCACCCTAAGAGAAAAAAAATCACATGAACAACTATTTAGACGTCTACAAATAGGATCAGCAGGGTGCGTGGCTCTTGCCCACGGCCTTAACGATGCACAAAAAAGCATGGGTATCATCACCCTAGGCCTTTTTGCCGGCCACCCCATTCCGTCCTTACATATCCCTTTATGGGTTATCTTCTCCTGTGCCGTAGTCATGGGTCTTGGAATGGCTTCCGGAGGTATTAGGATCATTAAAACCGTTGCCTATTCGATCACCGATCTAAAACCCATCCAAGGGTTTGCAGCTGAGATGAGCTCTTCCATTGTTATTTTAGGCGCTAGCTTATGGGGCATGCCCATTAGTTCAACCCACATGATCGTAGGTAGCATCACAGGTGTGGGCTCTGAGAAAGGTCTTAAAGGTGTTCGCTGGAAAACAATGCAAAAATTAGGCTTTGCATGGCTCATGACCCTTCCTGTGGCAGGTTTTATTTCTTATTTAATTTACAGCTTAGTTTTAACTATCTTTTATTAAGATAGTTAATTTAATTACACTAATTAATTCAAATATTTACTATAATGTGATTAATGTTGCAAATAGGAGCCCCATGTCTAATTCTCTCCCTCCAGAAGAGTCCAAGAAAAGACACCCGCTCACTATATTAGAAGCAGTCGATCATCTCTCTAATCTTGCCGAGCTAGATGTCTCTTCTCAAGGCAGCAAAGCGCTCAATCAAAAAAAAATCCAAGAAGCTTTTGGAACTCTCAACACTTATCTTCACCACCTCTACCAAAAAGAAAGGCCCCAGCTAAGAGACTTGCATGTCCAAATCGGTCTCCAAGCGATGATGCAACTAGCAGGTGAGGCTGCAACCCAAATAGAGAAGTTCACAGAGATCTTTCAAGATACTGCAGGTAAAGAGATCCCCGAGTACGAGAAGCTCCAGCAATTTTATCAATCCAAAATCGTAACCAAGCTCCAAAAAACAGAAGGGGAAGAGTCGACCCCTGGAGCAGGCCATATCTTAGCGCACACCCATGAAATCGCCTTAGAAAAACAAGCAATTAAAGACCTAGAAACTGTCCGCCAAGATAGAGATTATGAACTCTTTTACCTACATAAGGAAGATGGTATGCCTTTTTTCAATGAGAACCTAGAAAGACATATCCGCCTAGTCGGACGTTTTGATAAGAGCGTAGCTTCCCCTGATAGAGAAGATCTTCTTACACGCATGCAAATTGCGCTTGATAGAGACTACCACGTATCTGCCATAGAAATACTCAAAAACATAGAGCCCCAGCTAGGAACTTTCTATAAAGAATCCCTTAAATACAAACACAATGACCTTGTTGCAGCCATTAACAAATCCCTCATGGCGCTCATGCTGGCTGCCAACCCCAGAAACCTCATTCATAATGTAACCTCTCAAAAAAGCTGTCTCCACTACTTTATAGATTTTCAGAGGTATTTAAGAGAGGCGCTCTCATCAGATGAGTATTTCCAGATGCTCTATGTTGAGCTGCAAAAAGATCCACCCTTTTTCCTTCACACAAAAAAACTAGCTCATCTCTTAGCAAGCCTCCTCTTCTTAAGAGTAGGCTCCCAGCATGACAACCTCGACTTAATTAAATCCCTCTTTAACAAAGAAGAGATCAAATTTTCTTCTTTTACCACAACACTTACAGCCACTGATGAAGCAATACGACAGGAGCTTTTGAATTATCCCAGCGGCCCTCTCCTTGAAATCTTAGACAGTCTAGATAGTGGAAGAAAAAAAGAAGAGTTCGATCCTATTTTACAAAAAAATGCTCCCTTCCAGCTTTTTTCCATCGCATCAGAAAACATCCATACAACCTTTATCCATCTTCCCAGCCCCACTCACCAAGAATTGATCGATAAAGCGCATGTCATACCAGAGTTTCTTGGCTACCTACGCTCACTAGATGAAAAAAAGCACCTCCTTATCAACATGCAAGATCTCACATCTTGGAAAGATCATGCCCGTAGCCATGCTTTAGAAGAAATCTCCAAAGAAAAAGACTTTGAGAAAAATCTTCTCCTCATCACATTTCCGAAAGACACCGACTTTTACCACCAGCAAAGTGATTATGCCGAGTTAAAAAACAGCATATCTTTCAAAGATGCACTCAAAGAACAAATCCTATCAGGCAAGCAGTGTGGATTTTATTTTCCCCCAAGCTTTGATGTAACCCAAGAGCTTTTTCCCTTCATCGATTTTATCCACGAACATTTCTATGCAAATGCTATAGAGCTTTCTCAAAAAGAAAGACAAGATTTTATCGAAATTTTCTACTTCTTTTCTTTCCTTCTCATCATAGAAAAACAAGCTCCTGACACAGTCAGTTTTACTTCCAAAGACAGCATAGATACAGGATCTACAGCCTCTAGCTCTTTCTTTGGTTTCATCCGCCTTCTTGGCTCAAGTGCTCCCTGGACAGATCAAGAAAGAGACTTCTTTCTCTTTACCTTCTATAAATCAGCAGCTTTTGTCCGCCATAGAGCGCCTTTCATACATCGCATCCAAAGAACGCTCTCTTCCCTTGAGCACTTTGAAAAAGTACTCAAATCCCAAAGAGAGACCCTCTTAAAAGCCTGCAACAAGTTGCTTCCTAACTTTCCTCTCCACAAGCTCACCCTCAGCAAAGTTGCCTAAAGTTTTGTAGTTGCCACACAAATACAATTTATTTATTGTCTGGTAAAATGGAGCCTTCCATGAACTACAAGCGCTTGAGCTATCTTCTTCTGACATCACCACTCCTACTCCATGCAAATGAACCTTGCGTAAGTACTCACGATCTAAATCACGTGTCCATCCGCCACATAGAATCCAAAGGTCTTGGTTATACAGATGGCTACACAACTCTTGAAGGATTCTTTGTGCCCCTATCAGCTTTAAACACCCGTTGGGTTCCGTTCTTAGATGTCAGAGGGCATATCTTTAACAACAGCAAGCCCGCTGCGAATACAGGCGTAGGTCTTCGTTACATCGAGTCAAGAGTATGGGGTGGCAATGTTTATTACGATTACCGCAAAACTCGTGAGCGTAACTACAACCAAGTCTCTTTTGGATTTGAGTCTCTTGGTAGATATCTTGATTACCGCATCAATGGTTATTTCCCTGTAGGTAAACACAAGGGATCTCTTTCGGATGCAACCTTTGCTCATTTTTCTGGCAACTCTCTTTACCTCTCTCGCAAGCAGGAGCTTGCTCTGAAAGGCACCAATGCAGAAGTAGGTGTTCACATTGCTAAAGTCAAAGGGATCGACTTCTATAGCGCGCTCGGCCCCTACTATTTTGCAAATGATACGAAGCACACCTTCGGTGGTGAGTTTAGAATAGGCATGGATGTACTGAACATCTTGCGCATCGAAGGCAACACTTCTTACGATCACCTCTTCAAATGGATCGGACAAGGGCAGATTAGCCTCTCTTATGCATTCACTCCTAAAAAAATGAGCCGCAAAGAGAAAAAAGGTAGCTGCTCATTCCACGGGCTGGTGCGCGATAGAGCCTTTCAGCGTGTAGATAAACAGGAGATCATTGTTGTAACAACTCAGAAGAAAAAGAGCGTAGCGATTAACCCTGCAACAGGACTTCCTTATACCTTCTGGTTTGTGGATAATACAAGCCACTCTGCTGGAACGTATGAGTCGCCTTTTAATACTCTGCTAGATGCTCACAATCATTCTGGGCCTAATGACATCATTGCGGTGCTGCCTGGGGATGGGACAGATAAAGGGATGAATGCAGGGATTATATTACAAAATGGCCAGAAGCTGTGGGGGATGAGTGTTGTGCATGCACTACCAACAACTCTGGGGACAATTAAGATTAAGCCTCTAGCAACCACGATGCCGACTTTGAGTAATAGTGGTGACAGTGTTGTAACTGGTGCCAATAATAATGATATTGTAGGACTAAAGATCGTGAGCGGTGAAAATTCGGTGGGTATTTTATTGAATCAAGCTGGAAAATTCAACATTGAAAACAATATTATTTTTTGCAGAAGTAATTTTGGGGTATATCTGCATAATATATCAACAAATACTAATATCGCAAATAATACATTCACAGGCACTACTGGAACCACAGGAATTGCATTACTTGGTTGTTCTGGAAATTGCACCATTAGCAACAATTTCTTAACAGGAATGAGCTACGGTATCACCATCGGATATATTAATAAGCTTTTAGACTGCTCCGTTGTTGGCAACAAAATAGACTTTGTTCCTAGCGCCTCACAGATCAATACTGCAGGCATCAGTTGTAATGTGGGTGATTGGATAGAGCTTACTTGTAATTCTGCACGTATATACAATTCAGGCGTCAGACTATCCTTTGATACTCTGCTGGCAAATACTAGAGTCCTAATCTCAGATAATCAGATCAACAATTTGAATCTTGCTCAAAACCAATCCCCTTCCGGGATATTGATTCAGCTCAATGGCAACCTATCTGCAACCTTAAGAAACAATCAATCCACAACTCCAGATCTAGTAGGCGCGCCAGCTTATCTCTTTCAGAACCTAGGCGGAGCCACTAAATCCCAAATCAACTTCACACCTGACAACATCGGAAACGCTAAGTATACAGGCTTCTAGTTAAGACTTAAATCTTCAGGGATCATCGAGAGCGTAGCATACTTGCCGCCCATCTCGCGCAGTATCGTCTGCCAGGCCTTTTCGGGAGGCGTCTCAAAGACGTGCTTAGCTGAAGCAGGATGGAGAAACCAGAGACCTGAGAGGAATTCTTTTTCTAGCTCCCCGGGGCCCCAGCCAGAATAGCCAAAACAGAGTCTGACGTGAGGGCCGTGGCTATCCATGATCGCATCTTGGAGGAACTGAAGATCGCCGCCAAGAAAAACGCCTTCACAGACTTCGAGGGTTTGGTCGGGGACCTTGGGCGAGGAGTGAAGGAGCATCATCTGGCTCGGTTGAAGGGGGCCGCCTGTTCTAATTTGGACATTGGGATTTTCTATGTCTTGGAGGTTGATAACTTCTTCGGGAAGTTCAGCATCGAGTATTTTGTTGATCATGATGCCAAATGAGCCGCTCGGGCTGTGCTCGCAGATGAGAATCACGCCGCGGAAATAAATACCTGAGTCAGTGTCAGGACTTGCAATGAGGAAAGTGCCTTTAGTGAGATGAGAATAGGGGGCTGTTTCCATATTAAGGGCTCGTAAGGGCTTCAGAGAAGCGTTCATTGTAGAGTTTCAAGTTGTCTGATAGTTCACCCACTTGACGGAGGAGTTCAGCAAAGTCTTTTTTAAACATCGGGGTGTCTAATATCTTCTCAGATTCTGTTGTTGACTCTGCTTTTTGAATGAGGAGGCCAATGCGTGACATCGCGGTATTGATGTCATCGACTTCTGTTTGGAAATAGGTTCTGAAGGAGTCGGGTGTGTCTAGAGCATTGAGGACGTTTATGCGTTTTGTGCGTTGTCTCTGCCAGCCTTTATTGAGGTGGAAAAGAAGGCCATAGTGGTTCATGTCATTCATGAGGGTGTCAATTTTACTCATGACCCCATTGATGCGAAGGTAGAAGTCATCGCTTTCAATGAGCTTGCCAATCGTTCCCTTGCCTTCTGATATCGTTTGGGTAATCTGTGCAAGAGAGCCGCCGGTTGCTGTGAAATTAGCAACAAGGGGCCCCATGTTGGTGAAGACATCATCTGCGTCCATTTGAGCAAGAGCTGCGTTGATCTTATCCATCGAGCCGGTAAAGCTTGTTGCTCCGAGTTTGATCTGATGGATGAGCTCTTCATCGTTGACAGATTTGGTAGCAATTTCTATCTGATCCATGGCAGAGCCAAAGGAGGAGACGGCATGGGAGAGGTTCTCAGAGTTATTTTTGAACCACTCTTTGATGAGGTCGATCGTTTCTTCAATTTTATGGCTGATCACGGAGATCTGGCTGAAGGTATTTTCAATGGGGTCGATAGACTCTGCATAGAAAGGGGTTTTTTCTGTGATGCGCTCGGGGATAAAACCTTTAGGAGGGGATCTGGGTACGATGGAAATCGATTTTTCTCCTAATAGGCCCGAGGTTTGGATTTCAATTTGGTCGGTGTTGAAGACTTTGACGTTGGAGTCAATTTTTAGGGTGAGCTGATAGAAATAAAGTCTTCCTAAGGTGTCAGAGGGCTGAGTTTCACGGGCATGGAAGATCTCATTGACTTCTGTCACTTCTCCAATTGCTTTTCCAGCAAAGAGAACGCGCGTTCCGACATTGATCTTGTTGATGTCTGAGAATCTTACATACAGTATTTGTTTTTCATCGCCAACAGAGGGGCGCAAGAAAAATATGAACCCAACAAAAAGAACAATACCACCAATCAGAAATAATCCTATAAGTAAGTTCTTAATCTGATTAGACATTTAGTCCTTTGTTATTATTTGCGTTATTAAAACAGCTGTCCCTAAATTTTCGGGGATCTTCAGAAATCATCTTCCTTAAGAATTCAATTACAGGATCGTCGATTTTTAGGAAAGAGTCAGGATCAGCAATATATGCAATCTTACCATCTTTTATCAGCGCAAGTCTATTCCCAACACTTAAAGCAGATAAAATATCATGGGTCACAACGATGCTTGTTCCTTTTAATTCTTTTTGCGTTTTTACAATGAGTTGATTGATTTGCATAGCGGTGATGGGATCAAGACCGGTTGTTGGCTCATCATAAAGAAGGAGTGAGGGGCGGTAGACAATCAGCCTGGCAAGGCCTGCGCGTTTACGCATGCCTCCTGATAACTCAGAGGGCATTTTTTTTTGTGTGCCTGCAAGGCCTACCATCTCTAACGCGTGGTCGACAAGATCTTGCACTTCATTATCTGTATATTTTTTTCCTTCTTTGAGATTGCCGTGTTCCTTCAGAAAAAAGGCTGTGTTTTCTTCGACGTTCATCGAATCAAAAAGAGCTGCTCCCTGAAAAAGCATGCCCATATCGATGATTGCTTTATAAAGCTCTTGTCCTGATAGTCCAGATACGTCTGTTCCATTCACCTCAATTGAGCCTTCATCTGGCTTGGATATGCCGATGATGTGTTTGAGGAGCACGCTTTTCCCCATGCCAGATCTTCCCAAGATGACAAGGGTCTCTCCATTCTGGACATCGAGATCAAGTCCTGCTAGGACTTGAAGCTTGCCATATTTTTTCCAGAGGTTTCTTATTTTAATCATATATACCAAATATCACAAAAGCCCTTTATTGGGAAAGCAGCGAAAGTTCCCAGGGTTCAATGATTACAGACGGGGCCATATTAATTTAATATTGACTGCCTCTATAATCATTGAACCGCAAGAACTTTGGCTACTTTCCCAACAAAGGGTATTTACGATATCCGGTATAATTAATCTAAAAAGTTGGAGATTTTTTCGCGGAGCACATTCAGAATCACGGTCAGAAAAAAGTTGCTAAACAAAATACAGCAATACGAAATCACAACGCTATTGGTGGTAGATTTTCCGACACCTTCCGCACCGCCGGATGTCTTCATTCCTTTGTAACAAGAGATGGTCATAATAAGAAACCCAAAGACAAAAGCTTTTACCATCCCTGTCAGCACATCAAACATCGTAATATGGGTGGGCATTGGATCAAAGTAACTCGTAGGAGCCATACCGAAATAAAAGACAGAAATTAGATATCCCCCAAATATCCCCATGATGATGCCAAATAGTGTCAAAAGGGGCATGATGCCGGTTCCTGCAAGGCATCTAGGCGCTAGGAGGTAGCGGTGAGGATTGACAGCCATGGTCTCTAGTGCATCGACCTGCTCTGTCACGCACATTGTTCCTAGCTCTGCGCACATCGAAGCGCCGACTCTTCCTGTCACCATGAAAGCTGTCAAAACAGGACCAAGTTCTGTGATCATAGCTTTAGCAACCATAAGTCCTGTAACACCCGATAGACCTTTATCAGATAGTTGGTAAAAAGATTGCGCAGCAAGTACAAGGCCTGTGAAAAAGCCAGTGATAGCTACAACAGGTAAAGAGGCAACTCCAATGTCATAGAGCTGTTTAAGCACGAGTTTCAAATGGGGAGGGCGGACAATCGTTGCTTTGCAGATATCAACAAGAAGGCGCATGTATTCGCCCACTCCTGAGGCAAAGCGGAGCCGACTCATGACAAACTGCAGGGTGGGGCTAAGGTGTTTTTCTTGATGTTCCATCTTACACTAAATAGCATAAATAATCTTTATTGGGAAGAACTTGACATAACGTAACCAAATTGGTTACAACGCCTACAAATGAGAGTTTTGTGGCGATCAGGACGTTTAAGGCATAAGGGTCTGAGAAGGCTTTTGAATCTGGAAGCAAAGCTGGTGTACAGACAGCCCATGCGAGAAAGATAGAAGTTAAAGATATGAATTTTCCAGGATCTGATTTTCATCCATTGAAAGGATTTTATTCAGTGCAAAAGTAGCTCTTTTTTAGACCACCTTTGATATATACTCGTTACAGCTGAATCTGAGATTTTTGACGACGTCGGCTTTGCGTCGAAATTTTAGTCTTCTCTCGCGCCTTGCCCTTGGCAATGGTCGCTCGTTCCAGACAGAAAATTTTGAGCAACCTCCTTGTCAAAAAATCTCAGATTCAGCTGTAACGAGTATAGAAGCTGGTCAGCCACTTTCAGTTTTAAAACTGAAAGTGGCATGAGCTTATTTTTAAGAGTGGCTAGCGATTTGTTTGACTAGGGTTGTGAGCGTGTCTTGCGCGCTTCTTGTGCTAGTTAGGCAAGCAGCATTCTCTTTGTGAAATTTGTCTAATTCTTCTGAACTAAATTTATACGTTTCTGCATTACCTTGCAAGAAAGCGATGGCAGTTTGAGAAATCCCTTGAACAAGGCTAGAACTCATATCCGCATACCCTTTTTGAGTATCGTATTTTGTCTTAAGTTTTGCCAGCGCGGCATATCCCGCTCTGCTAGTATCTATTGGCGCTAGAGTAGCAGCTAGATTGGCTGAAAGAGAACCTAGACCGATAGATCTCATCTGTAAACAACCAGAACCTATGGTAGCTGCTAATTGAAAGACTGTCTGCATCGAGCCATTATTGAAAGATCCATCAAGTGAAATTTTATTAGCCATAATTTTTCTGACTCTCTCTAATAAATCTCTGGAGAGATCTTGCAAGTTTTCGCTTAGACGAACAGATAAAGCTGTCTGCGTTCTTAAAAAATCCACAATTAAATCTTGAGGGCGCACATTTGAAAGGGTAGGAGTGGTTGATTGTACTTCTTGGATTGCCATAAAATTACCTTGTTATAAAATTTGTTTTTGTAGCTATGTATTGACTCATAACATCATTTAAAAATGAAACATTTGTTGCAACACTTTTGATGTTGTCTGCCATCGAGCCTGTCATCTCTTGGAGTTTTTGTTGCATTGCTTCTGTTAGGAATTGCAAAGCTTCTAGTTCTCCCTCTTTCCAGGTAAGACGGGCCTCATATATGCCGCCAGCAACACCTGAAATGACTTCCGTTATTTTTACGCCTGATTTAAGGAATTCCACTATATCCGTAGGAGAGATCTGTACTTGGAAATAAGAGAAAAATAGAGCAGTTGCTAAGAGAGGACCCAGATACCGGCCTGCTTTGCTTAAGTCTTTTTGCTCTACTCCTGTGGAAAGAGCATTATAAATAAAGGGAAGAAGCCCAAGGGCTATTCCTATAAGAGAAGCTGTAGGACTTGGTGAGGACATCCCTGCAAAAAGAGCAAATGCAGAGCCTACTAAAGAGCAGATACTTAGGACAGCAGACCACACTCTACTTGACGCAAGAAGAGAGGCTCTACTTTCTAGTTTTTTTAGATGCTCATTGCTAAAGCTACTTAAATTCTCCATGAGAGCATTACAAACATTTACGGCAATCTTTATGTAATTAGCGTTATTGAAGTCAATTTTATTAGCAAGCTCAACCATAGCAAATCCAAGACACTGGGTTGGAGCCTCTAATTTGGGCTCAACAGTAAAAGGGGATACAACAGGAGCTTGCTCTGTAGAAGGAAATAATCGAGCGGCTTCAGTAACATGTAAAATCATAGAAGTTTCCTCAACTGTTGGAGATTACTTTGGAGCTCTTTATTAAAGGATGCCATCTCTTCAGCAAGAACAATTGCTTTTAGGGCATCTTCTTTATTGCCAAGAGCGATTAAACACTGCGCTGCATGAAAATGCGCCATAGGATCATGCTCATCTAGGAGAACAACCATTGCCCAAGAAGAAATTGCTTCTTCCAGGTTGCCGCTTAGTTGGAGGCACGAGGCAAGGCCTTTCCAATACTTACACTTTAAAGCGGAAACAGCTACCAGCCGCTTAAATAACTTCACAGCTTCTGCATAGTTTTTACAAGTATAGGCGTCATAAGCAAGGGCGTAGAGTCTCTCTTTTTCTGCCTCTGACAAAGTACTGATGTTCTTTGAAGTAGAGATCATGCTCTTTGGTTCCGTGTCATGGTTTTTCCAGACTCTGCGTAACTATTGACTATCTTTCCCATGATATCACTGATCTCTTTGAGGGTTTTTAAGAGGTTGTCTAATTGGGCTGTCTCTGGGCTCATCTTCATGTTGCGGTTATTAACTTGATCACGCGCGCACTGAATGAGAGTATCGTATTTACCGTTTGCTTCTTTGAGCTTGTCAACAAGAGCATGTTCATCGTAATGGCCAGGCTCTCCATTTTTTAGAGCAAAAGGCATGAGTTCTGTCACTTTTTTAAAGAGCTCTGTGTGCTGCGTAACATCGATTTCTTTTCCTTCATTTGTATGGAGAAGAGCAATAAAATCGGTGATCGTCTGAATTTCCGTTTGAATTTCTTTAAGCACTTCTATGCGCTCAACACTTTTAGCGTGACTTTCCGCTTCAATTCTTATAAAGGCATCTACAGCGTCACGGGCTGGATTTTGGAATAGAACATCAGGCATAAAATCTCCTTTTTTATCACTCAAGTAATGAATTGTTCTGCCTAAAATAACATAAGAGACATTTTATGTGTTAAAAAAAATAAATTTCCAATATATCAATAATTTGTCTATGGAGCTCCTCACGGAATTGAAAAAACACGATTCCGTGAGGAATATTTGGGGTGCAATTGCTCCTCATGGAAATGCATTTTTGCAATTCCGTGAGGAGGCCTATAGATAAAATTCTGCTCAATCAGTGATTCTTATTCCATTTGAAAGAGAGCTTGGGGAAAAAATCAGGCCAGGCGCTTCAGCCTGTAATGGGCAGCTTTTTTAATTCCTTCTTGCGTAATGATCCCTTTTTCTATGAGATCTGCAAGATCTCTTTGTAAAGAACGTCTATTTATTCCTGGGCAAAGTGCTTCATAGTCTTGAATGTTAAAATCTTTTTCTTTTGTCATCAGGCTTTCTAATACCTGTTTTTGCCTTTTAGAAAGCTTGTGCTGAAGCACTAGAACATCTAGTTGCATAGCTTGTGATCCTTTGAGTTGGATTTCATGCATTTGGGTTTCTAACGCTTTGCAGAAATATTCAAGCCAGCTTGTCATATCCATGTTGCTGTTTCTAACGGATTGGAGCGCATGGTAGTAATCTTGTCTATTCCGGTCATAGTATTGGCTAATGGTGAAAAGCTTTTTAAAATCATAGCCTGAACGATAAAGACACAAGGTGGAAAGAAGACGGGAGGTCCTGCCGTTTCCATCGACAAAGGGGTGGATGTGGACGAGCTGAAACTGCGCTATTCCAGCAGCAAGAACGGGAGGAATTGTTTGTTCATTTTGGAGCCAATCCGTGAGTTCAGTCATCAGAAGAGGTACGTCATAAGGTGCGGGCGGGGTGTAGATGATTTCTTTGGTTTTTGAGTTAGCGACATAATTTTGAATCGTTCTGTATTGCCCTGGCTGCGCTGTATTACCCCTTACTCCTTCCACTAAGCGTCTATGAATTTCCCTAATCAAGCCTTCGGTGATCGTCCCCCTAGAGAAGACATAGTCCGCAACAAAATCAAAAGCCTTTTTATAGTTGAGTAGTTCTTTTACATCTTCAGAATCAACATCTGACATTTTTTCGCCTGAAATGAGTCTTTCAGACTGGTCCAGGCTTAACTGCGTGCCTTCTATGTGTGTTGTGTGATGGGCTTCCAAAATTAATGCACGAGCTTGCATTTTGGATATCCAGTCTTTTGAAAGGGTTGCTGCTTCCAAAAAACCACGTGTGCGCTCAATGGCAGTAAGGGCCGATGCTATGGGGATAGAAATAGTGAATTTAGGCTCAAAAGACATGGTTTTACGACACTTTTTTCTTTATTATGTCATAAAAGGCTATATCGAGCAATTTTTTTACGACATTTTATGACATTTTTTACGACAAAATTTCTGGAAATGTGTCGTAAAAGCTAGTAATTCTTATTCCATTTGAGAGAGAACTTGGCTTGCTCATCTTCTTGGGTTTCTGCTTGGAGAACAAAGCCATTTTTGAGTTCGACTTCGACGAGGACATGGCTGGTTTCTGTGCCTTGTGAAAGAGTGATCATGACGCCTTTGGTGAGGTACTTACCGATTTGGACGGTAAACTGATTCGAGTCGCCAGAAGGGGAGCTGATGTTGAGGCGGTCAACGCCGATGCTTTTACGGATCATCTCAAAGACGTTGGGGCCTGAGTTGCCAGAGAGTGAGACAATGGAGTAGGCAAGCTGCGCTGCTTGGAGGGCGCTGAGTTCTGAGACGTCTTTATTAAAGAGGATTCTAGCTAGTATAGAGCTTGTTGGCATAGAGGGGCTAGATTGGAGTGTGAGTAGGGGAGCGTTTAGCGGACCGCGGAGGAGTGCTGTGACAGTCATTTCGGGAAGTACTAGCGTGCCAGATAAGTTCAGGTAGGCGCTGGGTGTAGGGGAGTTTATAAAACTTAAGGCGCCCTGGTTTAAGGTAAAATCTTTGCCTGAAAAAGAAAATGTTCCCTTGATGAGGTTAAGACTACCTTCTCCTTCTATAGAGAGGTTTTTCCCTTTGATGATGAGATCACCCTGGAGCTCTGCATTTAAACCTCTTCCTGAGAGAAAGATGTGTCCGGGGGCGTGGAAAATGAGATCGTAATAGAAGGGGTAATCACGTTGAGATGTGGGCCTGATTTTACTGACATGAGGAGGCTTATTGATGTACTCAAAAGGAAGAACGGGAAGATCGATAGGGAGTTCATCAGGTATTTCAATCTGAGCTTTTTTCAAAGTGACTTCCCCTTTAGCAAGTGTGCTCTCTGTGCTACCGGAAAGAGAAACAGGTCCTGAAAATAAACCAGAGAGCCAGTTCAGATGTAAGACGTTTAAATGGTCGATGTTGAAATCAAAGGAGAAGGGTATTTTTGGAGCGCAGGCAACAGTTCCTGTACCAGTAAGAGTTCCTTTATCTTGATCGGTTGCTGTAATGGAGGTGATTTTAATGTCGCTACCTTGTGCTATTCCTTCTAAATAGATCTCTTTTAAGAACATGCCTGTGAAATAGTTTTCATAGGAGCCATTTTGAATGTTGAGAGTGCCTTGGGTGAGGGGGGTGTTGAAGTTATTGGATAAAAGGAGGTGGCAAGAGAGAAGGCCTGTTGTTGAGTGACTTCCAATGTTGATGAAATCAAAAATTTCTTCCAAGTGCCCTTCCATGGTAAGCTCTGCCCAGAGGGGTTTTATCCGGTCAATACCAAAACGGAGGGGATAAAAGTTGTACACGATGGGAGCTGTCCCGGTAATTTCAAAAAACTGATCGCCCGAGGCTTTAAAATTGCCATGCACTTGCATGATATTCTGATCGATGTTGATTTGCAAAGCGCCTTTGCTGTGTATGGGCACTTTTTTGCCGGACTGCAATATGTCTGCTTTTTCCAGAAGGATGTTAGCTCTTCCGGTAAGAGCCTCTTGCGAGCCGTCGATAGAAATGTCTAGAGAGGAGTTGCCTTGGAGCGTAAATTTGGAAGTCGTAAGGGTTAAGAGGTCGATGGGGAAGTGCTCTGCTTTGACTCTGATTTTTGAGACTGTAGGATTTAAATCAAGTGAAGCTAAAAAATAACCCCCTTTTAGCTTTAGATCAAACTCTGACATGACAAGCGCTTTGTCACTTAGCTGAATAGAAAAAGGTTTTTGTAGCTCAAAGGATTTTTTCAGGATGGTGCCCTTGAGGTAATCACATTGGACATCAAAAAAGGGTCTTGCGATATAGAAAGATCCAGAAGATACGCACTCAAAAGGCTCTTTCCATAGGCCCTTTGCAGAAAAGTCAAAGGTTGATCTCTCTTGCGTTAGATGCGTGGAAAACTCAAATTGATCAAATAAAAACTGTTTAAAGTAGGTATTTTGCCCCTCTAAGGTAAGCTCTCCACGGGGGTTGTTGAAAAGATCTATAGCTGTAGCTGTTATATTCATTTGAGAAGAGAGAAGATCGTAGCATCGGAGGTTTTGAGTAAGGCCATAAAAAGAGGTGCTAGGGCCTGTAAAAGAAAGCGATCCTGCTAAAGAGCCTTGGAGCTGAGAGTCTGGAAAAAATAGCTCTAAAGGGGAGAGGTCTTGTGCTCTTACAAAAAAAGAGCCTTCTACCGACTTATCAGATATTAACAAAGTAGCGTCGCCGGCTATTTGAGATGTCGCAACCATTAATGAGAGGTCCTTGACTTGGAAACTACTGTCTTGCGCAAAAGAAAAGAGCGTATTTAGTTTGATAGGAGCAGATGTATGAGGCGCATCCCAGTCAAGTTCTCCATTCCACATATTATCATTAAGAAGTGCCTGCAGTTTTCCTTTGGGGAGGTGATAAGAAGCTGAGGAGATTTTCAGTTCATTGCTTTCAAATGTGCAAGAGAGGTTGCTTTTTGTATACGCAACTTCTCCTGTTAAAATCCCGCCAAGTAGCGGAGAAAAATAAGAGAGGTGGGGAAGAAGAAAAGAGGCGGAAGCGCTCTTAGGCGCAAAATGCTCATTAAAACTTCCCTCTCCTTTGAAACAAACAAGATCACTTTTCAAAGAGATGTGGTGGACATCCAGAGCTCTGCCAGGAAAAAAAGAGAGCCATGCTTCAAAAGTTCCTGCCAAGTCTCTACCGTCTATGGAGCGCAGCTGAGATTTAATAGAGGCTTTAATAGGAAGAGAGGAAAAGCTCTGCCAAGGTCCTTCAAATGCTATATCCACGGCAAAAGAGGCTTCGAAAGGAAAAACATAGAAAGGAGATAAGGCTTCTTTTGATTTTACATCTGCTTTGATAAATCCGGAGAGAGTATCTGCTCTCTTTTGCCCTTCGATATGGGATGTGAGCATAAGTTCTGATGAGGTAAGACCTGCTTCTATGGAAAAAGCCTTCCCTTTCTTTTTAAAGAAAGCTTTTCCCTGAAAAGAACACTCCATTTGGCTCCCTGTATCTATATCATGGAGGGATAGGTGATTTATTTTTGCAGATTTTACTGAAAAGGCCCATGGAGATGCAAAAGAGACGCTGGCCTCTCTATCTTTTTTTCTGAAAAAGAGATCTGCATTTTCTATATGAAAATAGCTAATTGCTATCTGCTTTCTTAATAAGGGAAGCATGGAAAATCTAACACGCATCGTGTCGATGTGAAGAGTATCTGTGTCATTAAATTCTACCCGGATATCTTTAAGCGTCCACTTGAAGGGAAGCTCTCCTTGGATAGATCCTATTTTAAGAGAGTAGCCCTGTTCTTTAGCTGCTTCAAACATTTTTTTGCTAAGCGCATTACGTACCCACTCTGTTTGAAAGGTTGCAAGTAGGATCACGGTAAGAGTTAAACAGCTAATTGCTAATGTAATGAGGTACTTAAGTAATCTGCTCATTTAGAATGTTTGTCCCATGCTGACTAAAAACCTGTATTTAGGATCGATCCCTTTTCTTCTATCTAAGGGTACTGCCACATCAAATCTTAAAGGGCCTAAGAAAGAAAAATAGCGCACGCCTAAGCCCGTTGATTTAAACCATTTTCCTTTAGGTTGCGGTATTTCTGTCAAACAGACGTTGCCGATATCAAAAAAAGGAACAAGCCCTATCATCTTATTTAACCTAAATCTGGTTTCAATTGTATAAAAAATTCCAGATCTGCCTCCTAAAGGTTTTCCATCTCTTAGAGGACTGACTGATTTATATCTGTAGCCGCGCATCTCTTGATCTGTTCCTTCAAGAACCCTTTTAGGAAGGGGAATGGAGCTTAATTCTTTACTGAAAATCGATTCGACTAAGAGTTTTTGCGCTAAGACAAAAAATTTGCCTTCTCTGATCGGAATATAATACGTGTAAGTGAGTGTCTGAGGAATGTAGTACTGCGTTATGGAAGAAAAATTTGTAGACGGAATCGCTTTATATTCTAGCGTGTTTCCTTTTTTTGGATCTAAAAGATCACTTGCTGTACTCCACCGAAAATATAGAGGCACTTCAAGTAATGTAAAAACACCATCTGCCACGCTTTTTTTTACAAACATTCTTTCTAACTTAATACCGCACGAGAGCCTGTATTTCGTTCCAATTCTTTGTTCGATTCTGTTTGTGATGTTATATGAGCGATCATCATAGGGGAAAATCGATTCGTTCATTGCTTGCGCCTGCGCTACATAATCCTGCTCTTTGCGGTAAAAGTCAGGCACTAGAAATGTAAGAGAACCTGAATGGGTTTTTTTTGTGGCGTCTAGCTGTAAAGACAGCTTTCTGCCAAGCCCTCCAATATTTCTATTTTCCCATCCAAAGGTGATACCAGGACCGAAAAATGTCTGGTAGCTGATACCGCCGTTGATGCTTTTGTGTTTGTTTTCTACAACTTCAACTGTCATTGGTAAATTGCCATGCGTATCTAGAAATTCTGGATGCGTCACAAGCACAGACGTAAAAAGGCCTGTATCCATGAGCGCTGTCTGCGTTTTTTCAACAAGAGAGGAGCAGTAAGGATCATTTTCTTTCCACAGAATTTTTCTATCGATAAAGCGCTTTTTGACATGCGCCTGTCCTCTGATATCAGAGAGTCCAAATAGAGAAAAGGCGCCTGCCTGAATTGTGAGCGTAACAGAAAATGTTTTTGTTTTTCCATCAGCTACCATGTATCTTTTTTCAACGGTTGCAAGCGGGTAGCCGTAATCTGCAAGTAGGGCCAAAGCATGCTGCTCTGCTTCTACAATTTTAGTCCCTAGAGCCGGCATGCCTTTTGTGAGCTGAAGGTTTTTTAAAGAAAATACATCTTCAGGAAAATTACTTGCTGCTTCTTCAGGGACAAGACGTATCACATAATCTTCCAAGAAATACTGCGGCCCTGGCACAATTAAAATAAAAACAGCCGTTTCTCTTTTTTGCTCTTCTAATTCAATAGAGATCGCAGCTTCGTAATACCCGTAGCTTTGCAAGGCTTTGATAAGTTCTGGAATATCCGATTCTGCCCTATAGCGCAAAGCATTAATTGACTCAGGCTCTTTATCTCTCAAAGAGACAAGATGGGATACCGACTTCATGGTTTTAAGCGCAGCTTTATTGCTCAGTCCAATGAATTCGACAGAATAATTGATTTTGCCAGCAAATAGGACGAGGGGACAAAAGATGATCGTTAGAAAAAAGTATTTGTTCATTTCAACGCTTGATTTTATATCGGCTAGACTAAAATATCTACAGGATACTGGAGTCATTATGAAAGAAAGATCTCTCAGCCAAGAAAATTATGCAGCGTCTTGCACGCTCATTCCCGGCGGAGTCAATTCTCCTGTTAGAGCCTTCCCAGGACTTAATATGACGCCTCTTATCGCTGTCAAAGGCGCGGGATCAAGGGTCTGGGATCTCGATGGCTACTCATATATTGATTTTTGTGGAAGTTGGGGGGCGCTCATCTTAGGACACGCACATCCAGCTGTTGTTGAAGCAGCTTATAACCAACTCAAGCTCGGCTCCTCATTTGGGATGTCAACTCCCTTTGAAGAGGCCATTGCCAGATGCGTAATAGCGCAAATGCCTTCCATAGAAAAAATCCGGTTTGTCTCATCAGGAACAGAAGCTACCATGACAGCTGCGCGTCTAGCACGTGGCTACACACATAAAAATGTGATTGTAAAATTTAATGGTAACTACCATGGACATGCCGATGGATTTTTAGTGAATGCAGGCTCTGGTCTTACAAACTTAAATCTTACCTCTTCTTCAAAAGGCGTGCCTCCCGATCTTGTAAAAAACACGGCCTCTCTTCCCTATAACGACGTAGAGACCTGCCGCCAGTTTTTACGCACCCACACCGATGTCGCAGCCGTCATCTTAGAACCAATTGCGGGCAACATGGGAACTGTCCCAGCAACACAAGCCTTCATAGACATGCTGCGAGAGGAGACTACAAAAGCTAAAGCTCTTCTTATTTTTGATGAGGTGATATCAGGTTTTAGAGTAGGCCTTCATGGAGCGCAGGCTCTGTATGGCGCAGCACCTGATCTTACCTGCCTTGGCAAAATTATAGGAGGAGGCTTTCCAGCTGCAGCCTTTGGTGGAAAAAAAGAGATCATGGATTGTTTAGCGCCGCTAGGAGAAGTTTACCAAGCAGGAACGCTCTCTGGCAACTCGGTTGCCATGCAAGCAGGGCTTGCCACCCTTCAAGAAATTTCTAAGCCTGGTTTTTATGAAGAGCTAGAGAGAAAAACAAATCTCTTAACACAACCTATTAAAGATGCAATTACTCGCTACAAACTTAATGCCTGCATCAATCAAGTAGGCTCTATGTTCACTCTCTTTTTTGGACACACTGAAGTGACAACAAAAACGAAGCTCGATGAATCTGCCTACAAAGCTCTTTTTGTCCATCTGTTTGAAGAGGGGATTTACTTCCCACCTTCTGCCTATGAGGCAGCGTTTGTCTCAAGCGCGCATACGGAAGAGGATCTTGTAAAAACAAGAGATGCCATTTTACAATTTTTGGCTAATCTATAATTTTTTTGACGCTTGCTTGCCTGCTCAAAAAATGTTATCATTGACCTTCAAAAAAGGTAGATAATGAATATTTTATCGGCAGCAAGACATTACGGCTGTGCTCTTGGGAGTATGCAAGCGCTGCCTATTTTTTTATCGGCTTCCTTAATTGCAAGTGGACTAACAGCTATTGCTCTAAAAACGCATCGGATCTCCCTCAACCATGCTCCACTTTTTTTTACAAATACATTCTTTGTACAAAGCATTATTGCACGTATTATCGGCTATCCTTTTTCTTTAACTGTACCACTATCGCTTGTGGGGGTTGTTATGGGTATTTTTTGGAAAATAATGCAATCTGAAAATTTATTCTCTGTAAAAACTTATGATGTTAATAAAGATGTTAAAGAACAAATCCCTTGTTTGTGCAAGAGACGTGAAGAGCTAACAAACCAAATTGCAGCAATTGAACGATTTGTTAATGAAAGACCTGATCTGAAAAGCGCATGTGAAAAAGCCTGGCAAGATTTTGTGCCACATATTGTAAAGACATCATCTCCTAGCGCAGATATAGACCCCTTAGACCCTGTTGATCAAGCCTATGTTCTTGAAATGGAAATTCGGAATAAAGAGCGCATACTGGAAAATTACCAATATTTTATAAAACTCAATCCACAAATTGAAGCTACTATTTCAAGGATACTCCATTACAACCCAAGTGCGTCCATATTTAACATCTGCTAAGCAGATCTTAGAAAAAACAGCTGGTACCATTCGTCACTTGACGATGGATGCTGTTGCTAAAGCGCAATCAGGCCATGCGGGGCTTTCTCAAACTCTCTGACAATTATAGCTTGCAATTTTGAGAGAGATACTAATCCATGTTTGAATCAATGTAAACGTTTTAGTTGTGCGTTGACATGTTTTTTCTTGTTATAAAAAATATGCAGTTTTGCATATCTATGCATAGATTTAAGGAAATTTTAGTCAGCAGCTGCAACCCCGAAGCAAAAAACTTCGGGGTTCGTTTTTATAGTTCAGTATTCGGTAGAATCCGGATGTTAATTCGCACCTCTTTTCGAAGAGGTTTTGGCTGCAACTTTTTTTGCGCGTGATTTTTCTTTTTTAACATTAGCCACTGTTTTCCATTCACCTTTTTCAAAAGAAGATAGGAGGTCTCTTTCCTCGGGGTCGAGCTTGATTTTCGCAGATTTTCTATTTTTTTTCATAACTTCTCCTGAATATGCTACAGAATCTATAGATTAGAAAAGAGAAATATCCTTTTGCAAATATAAGCAAATGTCGATAATCAATAGCATGAAATACCTAATTTTTTGTTTTCTCTTTTTTTACTCAGCCTATCTCTACCCCGTTGATTGGAGTCCCATCCATATCAACCAGGAAGGTCCAAACAAAATAGGGCATCTCTACTTAGGCAAAGACCATTCGATTGATCAGTCAACACTCCTCTATGTTAAATTTTCACTCGATCATTTTAAAGAGGAGGGGGTCTCTTGTGTCGTGCTCAAATTAAATACGCCAGGAGGGGAAATCTTTGCAGCTCTGAAAATTGTGGAACTGCTGAAGGATTTAGATAAAAAAGATCATATCCCTGTGATTGCCTACATTGACAACTGGGCAATATCGGCAGGAGCGATGCTTGCGTACTCGTGCAGATATATTGGAGCTACAACTGCTGCTAGCATGGGCGCTGCAGAACCCGTGCTCATGGGTGAAGGGGGGCAGATGGAGAGTGCCTCAGAAAAGATCAACTCAGCGCTGAGAGCGGAATTTTCTAACTTAGCTAGCCTTTGGAACAGAAACCCCGATATTGCTGAAGCGATGGTGGATAAAGACATCATCTTGGTTCTAAGAGAGGGCGCAATCATGAAACTTGATGATGAAACGCAAATCCGCCTGAAAGGCTCCCACCCCGATACGATCATTTCTAATAAAGGCAAGCTTCTTACGCTCAATACAGACCAGATGGAAAAGTACGGCGTCTCAGATTTTATAACCGATGATCTTGCAAGTTACGGCGTATTTGCTGACATGCCCCATAAAGAATGGGTTAGCTATTCAAACTGGAAAATCGACTTTTTTGCTTTTTTACTCCATCCGGCTGTTGTCTCTATCTTGACGATGGGTATTTTATTGGGTATTTATCTAGAGGTGCAAAATCCTGGGATGGTCTTTCCAATTGTTATGGGGCTTGCGTGCCTTGTCTTAGTGCTGATTGGCAAATTTTCTATGGAAACAATTGGCTGGATAGAGGGGATTATGCTGGGGGTTGGTCTTATACTTATTGTCCTAGAGCTCTTTGTTTTACCGACTTTTGGCCTTTTGGGAGTTGTAGGTATTATTTTAGCAATGGTAGGCTTTGTAACACTCACTTTGCCTCACTTTGAAAATGTCACTTTTTTTCCTCATTGGAACCTAGCTGCAGAGGCTGTTATTGAGCACCTTGCCTGGATTTGCGCCACCTTGGTGATTTCAGGGATTATCATAGCATTTCTATCGAAAAAAATGATGAAACGCTTTATCGTGGTGGAGGAAGAAAAAATTGAGATTTCTTTTCCTTCAGAAATAGATGCTGTAGGGGTTGCTTTTACGGATCTTGCGCCTTCTGGTAAAGTGGAAGTGGCAGGTAAGATCTACGATGCTATCACCGAAGGTTATTTCTTAGAAAAGGGGACTGAAATCATTGTGATGCGCCTTCAAGGCAGCCAGCTTTATGTGAGAGCCAAATGAACATTATTTTGACCTTTGCCCTCATTGGGCTTTTTTTAGTTTACTTAGAGTTCTTTTTCCCTTCGGGCATTCTAGGGGTTGTCGCTGCAGCATCACTCATTGCAAGTATTATTTTTTTCATTGCGAAAGGACATGCGTGGGGATGGAGCATAGCTTATGCTGTAATCTTACTTGGAGCCACAGGCTTCATCTGCAAAATGGCCCTTTCTAAAGTGAAAAAAAAGGTCTCTTTAAATGATGACCAAGAGCATTTTGTTGCCGTCTCCTATAATACAGATCTTATAGGCAAAGAGGGCGTTGTTCTCTCTGACCTTAAACCTTCAGGTCATGTTTTAATTGAGGGAAAACGCGTAGCTGCCTTTTCAGAAAGTGGCTATATTTCTAAAGATACAGCTATTGTTGCGACAAGCGGAAGAGGTTCTATGTTAATTGTTAAACAAAAGGTCTAAAGGTAAATATGCCCAACTTATATTTCTTAATTTTTGCTCTCTTTATTGCAGGTGGAATCTTTCTCATTATGATTCTGCGCTATGTAGGACTATGGTTTCAGACAGTTGTGTCAGGAACAACCGTTTCCCTTGTTAACATCATCGGGATGAGCCTTCGTAAAATTCCCGCTCGTCTTATCATCAACGGCTATATCAACACCTATAAAGCCGGCATTAAAACGCTCACTGTTGCAGACTTAGAAACGCATTACATGGCAGGGGGCAATGTCACAAACGTGATTAGAGCCATGATTGCCGCAAGAAAAGCCAATATTCCTCTTGACTGGGGACAAGCAACTGCTATTGACCTTGCAGGAAGAGACATTCTCGATGCTGTGAAAACCTCTGTTAACCCTAAAGTCATCGACTGCCCCGATTCTAAACATGGTAGCTACATCACAGCCGTTGCTAAAGACGGGATCCAAGTGAAATGTAGAGCAAGGGTCACAGTCCGCACAAACATCCGCCAGCTCGTTGGTGGCGCAACAGAAGAGACGATTGTAGCACGCGTTGGTGAAGCGATTGTCAATGCAATTGGCGCATCTTCCACCCACACAGACGTTCTTGAAGCTCCTAACCGCATCTCTAAACTTGCTCTTGAAAAAGGGTTAGATACTGGAACTGCTTTTGAAATCCTCTCTATTGACATCGCTGACATCTCCATTGGAGAAAACATCGGCGCCAAACTCAGAGCTGACCAAGCAGAATCAGATAAATCGATTGCCCAAGCTAAAGCAGAAGGCAGAAGAGCTATGGGAGCTGCTGCCAAAGAAGAAAACGAAGCAGAGCTTGTCAAAGCAGAAGCTCAAGTGCCTCTTGCTATTGCTGAAGCCTTCAAACTCGGAAGACTCGGCGTCATGGACTTTTACCGCATGAAAAACCTCCAAGCTGACACTGAAATGAGAAAATCTCTTTCTGAGGATGAGGATGAGCAGTAATAGAGAGCGCCAACAAGCCCTTCTTAAAAAGAAGAAAAAGTCCAAGATCAAGAACCTCCTGAAAACGAGAAAGCAGCTTGTTCTCTCTATTATTGGTCACGAGATTTTTAAAAAAACTTCTTGACAAACCCCTCATCTTGGCTTAAGCTAAGCCATAGGTGAGGGTGAGATATGTTTAAGAAGGCTTTCAAAAAACTTGTTGGAACATCTAAAAAAAGCAAACCTGCACCTTCCCCGCGTCCTTCTACTTCTTCTAAAGCCTCTACGCCAAGGATCTTAACTGCCGAAGGCTGGAAGCGTCTCATGATGAAAAAATATAGAAAAACTAAATAGATTCTGGTATAGTAGCCCTCACAAACAAAGGTGAGGCTAGCATGTTACAAATTAATTTGAAAGGTAAGCGCGCATTTATCGCAGGAATTGGAGATGACCAAGGCTACGGATGGGCTATTGCAAAAGCTCTAGCAGAAGCAGGTTGTGAGATCCTCATTGGAACATGGACACCTGTTGTTAAGATCTTCACCCAGTCTTGGAGCCTTGGCAAGTTCGATGAGTCCCGTCTATTATCAGATGGAACGCTCATGGAATACAAAAAAGTCTATTCCCTCGATGCCGCTTTCGACCGCCCTGAAGATGTACCTCAAGAAATTAAAGAAAACAAACGCTACGAAGGCTCTGCTGGCTACACCATCGAAGAAGTAGCTAAACAAATTGAGCAAGACTTCGGCCACATCGACATCCTCGTGCACAGCCTTGCAAACGGTCCTGAAGTGAAAAAACCTCTCCTTGAAACGTCCCGTGCAGGTTATCTTGCAGCCATGAGCGCCTCTTCTTACTCTTTTGTCAGCTTACTTAAGCATTTTGGTCCTATTTTAAAAAATGGGGGATCGAGTATCTCACTTACCTACATGGCCTCTGAGAAAGCAGTTCCAGGTTATGGCGGTGGCATGAGTTCTGCTAAAGCTGCTCTTGAAAGTGATACCAAAACTCTTGCCTGGGAAGCCGGCAGAAAATGGGGAACGCGCGTAAATACCATCTCTGCAGGACCTCTTAGAAGTAGAGCCGCAAGAGCAATCGGCTTCATTGACAGCATGATTGCCTACTCTAAAGCCAACGCTCCTCTTGTCAAAGAGATGGGCGCTGAAGAGATCGGCAACGTTGCAGCTTTCCTTGCTTCTCCCTTAGCAGCAGCTATTACTGGCACAACTGTCTATGTGGATAACGGCATGCATGCAATGGGTATTGCGATGGATAGCCAAGCTCTCCATGCTTCTAGCTTGCAGACGGTTTAAAAGAGGGTTCCTTAAGCTTTTTTGTGCCAAAAAAAGTCGAATATGCCCTTCTTCTTGGGGGGCTCTTTTGATTTGAAAATTTGCCAGATTTGCTTATGCAAGTTAGCGCTAAAATCTGTTTTTTTATTATTTAAAAAAACCCATACCGTAGTCTTGTGTTCTGGATCGGGATATTTCTGCCTGATTTTTTTGGATATTGGTTTCAAATTTTTTGAATTCTCTAGCGCTTAAAGAGTCTGCTCAGTTAAAATTATTTTCATAACCAAGCTGATCGCTGCTTTTTTTGCAGGGTTGGCATCACAAACAAGGAGGAATATTATGGCAGCAGCAAGTAGCCCGACCAATGGATACAGAGCTCAAATTGCAGAAGCACTTGCCGATGGCGTGAGTGGAGAGCTTATGACTCGAGCAGTTACACTCCTCCCTTGCGGTCACGCGTTCAATGAAGACACCATTATTGCAATTCTTGGTAGGGACAGCCTCTGTCCCAACGACAGACGTGTCATCGAAAGGCACATTCCTAATTACACCATTCGAAATCTCGCAGAAATCACTCGCACACATCCAGACGCAAAAACTACAGATGTACAAACTGTCGTGCCGTCTTCTGCCTTAGAGCAAACATCCTTACCACAACTGCCGATTCCCCCAGCTCCTCCTTTTGCTTTTGGAGCTCTCAAATGGGCACAGCATTTAGGGATCCAAGTCGTAGAAACGCC
>CANJJB010000003.1 GCA_947474635.1 Parachlamydiales bacterium
GACTTTACGGCTTTGGGATTTCATGAATTTTTTACAGCAGATGGCATCTGTTGCATAGAGTGGTCTGAAAAAATAGCCTCTATTCTGCCCCCTTCTACCATTAAAGTACTGCTTACGCATGCAGGTGAAACCTCTCGAACAATTGAGGTCACTTCATGAAAAAATGCACTTTTGTACACGGCAATTTCCTAGGATCTTTTCTCACCTCTTTTCCAGAATTCCGCAGTAAGCATGGAGAACTTCTTCCAGAAATTGCAATTGCCGGCAGATCAAACGTAGGAAAATCTTCTCTTATTAACCATCTGCTAAATCACAAAAATCTAGCGAGAGTCTCTTCTCTACCCGGCAAGACTCAAACGATCAATTTTTTCAATATCGATGACACTCTGATCATGGCTGATTTACCCGGATATGGGTTTGCTAAAAGATCGAAAACTTTACAAGAAGAATGGGCAGTAGGTATCGACCTTTATCTAAAAAACCGCCCTTCTCTTAAACTTTTACTTCTTTTAATTGACAGTAGACGCCTTCCTGCCGAAGAAGAACTTACTCTCATACTGTGGGCAGAACATTACCAAAAGCCTATTTTAATCATATTCACAAAATCAGATACGCTCACACCTCATGAAAGAGATAAGCAAGCACAAATTGCTCTTAAAGAATTAAAACAACATAATGCCATCCACTACTCCATTAAGGATGCGCACTCAAGAAAAATTCTATCTAGCAACATTAATAAAAGGATCTATGGGACTGATTGATAAAGACGCATTTTGTTGCCTTGACTGTGAAACAACAGGTCTAGATGGGAAAACTGACCGTATCATTGAAATCGCAGTTGTTAAATTCACATTCTCTGAAATCTTAGACAGCTATGAAACGCTCATTAATCCCGATTGTAAAATCAGCCTTCCCTCGATAGAAATCCACCATATCACAGATGATATGGTCAAAGATAAACCAAAAATCCAGGAAGTCTTACCTGCTATTCTCACCTCTATTGGCAAACACATCATTGTAGGTCATGGCATTAAGCTTGATGTACTCTTTCTCTCAGAATCTGCTAAACGCCATCAAATTCCCTGCAAACTAGAAGAAAACCCCCTGATCGACACTCTCCGCATGGCAAGACTCTATGGAGAAAGCCCCACAAACTCTTTAGAAAGACTGCGCCAGCACTTCAATATCCAATCAGAAGGCGCGCATAGAGCCATGAGCGATGTGATTGTCAATATCGAAGTCTTCAAACATTTAGCAACGTCTTTTAAAACAACGGAACAACTCTTTGAAAGACTCAAAAAACCCATTCTTCTCAAAGCGATGCCTCTCGGAAAATATAAAGGCAGACCCTTCAATGAACTTCCCATGGAATATCTCCAATGGGCTGTACGCGCAGACTTTGACCAAGATCTTATTTTCTCCATCCGCACAGAACTACAGAAGAGAAAAAAAGGCCCAGGATTTAACATGGCATCCAATCCTTTTTCCAATTTATAACAATTTACTTGGCTGTTTTTCTTCTTTAGCATTAATCTCAAATTATAGATGGGTGGCTACAGTTGATAGGCAAACTACGCGTTGAAGATCTTCTTGTTAAAGGATCCAAAGTTTTAGTCAGAGTCGACTTCAATGTTCCATTGAATAAAGATGGAACGATTGCTGATGACACGAGAATCCGTGAAGCTCTTCCCACCATTCAATACATACTCAACCAAGGTGGAAGCGTTATTTTAATCAGCCACCTAGGAAGACCTTCATCAAAACGCGATTTATCCTATTCTTTGGGCATATGCGCAAAAAGACTTTCTCAACTGATTGCAGCACCTGTTTTCTTTGCAACTGATTGCGTAGGAAAAGAAACAGAAAAAGCTATTCAAGATCTAAAAAGCGGACAAGTGCTTCTTCTTGAGAATTTACGTTTCTACCCAGCAGAAGAAAAACCTTCTTTAGATCCCACTTTTGGCAAGCAACTTGCAGCTCTTGCAGATTTTTATGTCGACGATGCTTTTGGAACAGCTCATAGAGCCCACACATCAACCGTTATCGTGCCTAGCTTACTCCCCAACAAATCAGCGCTTGGCTTATTGATGCAAAAGGAGCTGGCCTTTTTAGAGCCCCTTGTTAAAAACCCTTCCCACCCTTTCTTTGCGGTGATTGGGGGAGCAAAAATTTCAACAAAATTAGGTATTTTAAATTCCCTTCTCTCCAAGGTAGACGCTCTTTTCATTGGCGGAGGAATGGCCTTTACATTCTTGAAAGCCCAAGGCATTGAAATTGGCGACTCCATTTATGATGAGACGTGCTTGCAACAAGCTCTTTCTTTTTTACAGACCTCTTCTAAAACAAAAGTCTATTTCCCCGTTGATCTCGTCATTGCGGATGCTTTTCGTAATGATGCAACTTATAAAATAATCAGTGTAAAAGAAGGCATCCCTAAAGGTTGGCAAGGGGTTGACATTGGGCCACAAACAATTGAAATTTGGGCACAAGCCTTCAAAAAGGCTGCCACCGTATTTTGGAATGGACCCTTGGGGGTTTTTGAATTTCCCCATTTTGCCCGGGGAACGCAAGAGATTGCTAAAGCTATAGCTTTACTTAAGGCCACAACTGTTGTAGGGGGAGGAGATTCTGTAGCTGCCATCAATACCTTGGGCCTTAGCAGCTCCTTTTCCCATATTTCCACAGGCGGGGGAGCTGCTTTAGAGTATTTAGAATTTGGACACTTGCCAGGGATAGATGCTCTTTCAGACAAGAAATAAGAATTGCTTTTTAAAAGCAATTTTGTATAATAGCAGGGGATTTGTTTGTAGTTTGTTGAGAGGAATAGATTCTCAAAAAATTAGGGGTGCATGAGTATTAAAAGCTTTAGTACTATACGGGCATTCTTGTGGCCTGTACATCGAAGTGAACACCGGAAGTTCATCCCGATGCTTCTCATGATTTTTCTCATCTGTTTTAATTATTATATCCTTCGAATTGTAAAAGATACCTTTGTTATAACAGCCCCTCAATCAGGTGCTGAAACCCTTCCTTTCCTGAAAGTCTGGGCAGTGCTGCCGATGGCCCTTTTAATGACCTTTATCTTTACCAGATTTTCAAATTATCTTTCGAAACGCAGCGTATTCTATGCCATGATGTGGTTCTATATTGCTTATTTTGTGATATTTACGCTCTTTCTCTATCCTAATCGAGACGCGCTCCATCCTCATGAACTGGCTGATACCCTTCAGGCTTATCTCCCAGCAGGGCTGAAAGGACTTGTTGCTCTCTTTAGAAACTGGACCTTTACGACTTTTTACGTCATGGCCGAGATGTGGAGCACCATGATCATGACCGTCTTGTTCTGGGGGTTTGCCAATGACGTCACCTCCGTCAAAGATGCTAAAAGATTTTACGGCCTTTTTGCTATAGGAACAAACCTATCAGGCATCGCAGCAGGACTCATTTCTCCCGCTCTTTCTACCCACACCTTCAATCCGTCTCTACCTTTTGGATCCAACGGATGGGATCAATCGGTTACCTTCCTAAACCTCATTGTGGTTGGCACAGCTCTTGTCTGCATAGGTATTTATTGGTGGCTAAATGCAAGGGGCCTTGGATATACCCAGGAAATCGAAAATGCCCATAAAGAATCTCCTATTAAGATGGGCATCCGTAAAAATTTTGCTTACCTAGCAAAATCCCGCTACCTCATCCTCATTGCTGTACTTGTCGTTACCTTCAATGTTGTTATGAACTTAATCGAAGTGGTCTGGAAAGACCAAGTTAACCAGATGTATCCCAATCCCGCCGACTTCAATGCTTACACAGGAACAGTTGTGTTCTGGAGTAGTATCATAGCCGTCTCGATCTCCTTCTTTCTATCTGGCAACATGATTAGATCGTTTGGATGGACAACAAGTGCTTTAATTTCCCCTATTGTCACATTGATCACAGGCGTTTTATTCTTTACCTGCTTACTTATCCCTAAGGACTCTATCTTAGGCGTTTGCGCAACGCTCAGCACAACTCCCCTGGGAATGGCCGTCTTTTTGGGCTCTCTTCAAAACTGCCTGCTTAGAGGAACTAAATATAGCTTAGTCGATGCTACAAAGGAACTTGCCTTTGTCCCTTTAAGCCAAGAATGTAAATCGAAAGGAAAAGCTGCAATTGACGGCGTAGGGTCTAGACTCGGCAAATCAGGCGGGGCCTTGGTCTATCAAGTCCTCTTGATGTTCTTCGGCTCGGTTATGGGGAGCACCCCCATCGTAGCAGGCATACTCCTCATCTCCATATTTGCTTGGATATTTGCCGCCAAAGCTCTAGGTAAACAGTTCAATCAGTTAACAAGTGAACACCAAGTGCTCAGCATTCCCGACGAAGACAAAGCTACAGAGCTTCAACCACTTGAAGCCTCAAGCAGCGTCCTTAGATAGTTGATCAATATCTTTGAAAATCTTTTGAAATTGTTTCTCGTTAATGTTTTCAATCTGATCAATATCCGATAAAATATTTTGAATATCTTTGCTCACTTTAGCCGGCGTTAGCTCATTGGGATAAAGTTTCTTAAGGTAATTTTCAATAAATACCTTACAGCTGATAACAGCAGCTACATACTTACTAAGACATTCTTGCTTCTCTAGAGCATCATGTGCTGATTTCCAGCGAGCCCATTCTGCCATCATTTTTCTAGCAGCAGCCTTAGCACCTGCTAAATTAGCCTCAATTGATAAATTTTTTGACTTCATCACAGCCCCCGCACTTTGTAGTTTATAATCATAATTTATAATATATATTATTATAATTCAAACAAATAATACTAATTAGCAATAAATATAGAATAAGAAAAACACCCTTTCCATTTAAGCACCCATCTTAGTATCATTAACAGGATATGGCCACATTAATAGATTGGATCACGCAGCATAGTAGCCAGGCTCATTGGCTCATCTTTGGAGGAGCGCTTATTGCAGGGATCGGTATCCCTGTGAGTATCGATCTTTTGATCCTGGCATCCGGCCTTCTTGCAGCAACCGTTGTACCAGAACATACAGCCCACCTTTTTCTTGCAATATTTTTAGGAAGTTTTTGCTCTGCAGCTATCGCCTACTGGATAGGGCGCCTCGGAGGAAAAAAACTGCTCACATTTGCCTGGTTTGCCAAGCTTTTACCCCCACAGCGGCTTGAAAAGATCCAAAAGTTTTACCATAAAAGGGGCCTTATCACCCTCATTGTGGGTAGATTCATTCCTTTTGGGGTGCGCAACTGCATGTTCATGTCTATTGGAATGAGCTCTTTTTCCTTTAAAAAGTTTCTCTTATGGGATCTGATTGCCGTCTCTATTTGGAGCTCTTCTTGTTTTTATCTTTTTTATAAAATCGGAGAAAATTACGAGACGCTGTATGCCTACTTAAAAACCTTTTATTTTCTAATATTCATCTGTTTAGGTGTGACGTTAATTGGTCTAATTTGGTATAAACGTACAAGAAAAAAAACTACAGAAATTCCTAAAAATTGACTGTGAAAGCACACACTTCAAAAATATTTAGTCTCTCTAATAGCCTCTCTCTGATGCGCGCGCCACTCGCGTTCCTGTTTCTTATAGACAATACAGCTGTACGCGTAGTCGCTATCATCCTAGCTATGCTCACCGATAGTGTAGACGGCTATTTTGCACGTAAGTACCAAGGAACAACCCGCTTTGGTGCTATCCTAGATCCTGCCATGGATAAGTTTTTTGTCTTCTTTGCCCTCATCGTCTTAGTATTAGAACAAAAACTGGCCCCTTGGCAAGCAGGCACCATGGTCTCTAGAGATATTGCCCTCTGCTCTTTTGGTATTTACCTAGTATTTTCAGGCTACTGGCAAAGCTATCAATTCCGCGCAATCAAGTGGGGCAAAATCTCAACTGCTCTTCAATTCTTTGTCCTGATTGCCCACACCATGCAAGTAAACCTGCCCTGGTATACCTACCTACTCTTTGTCTTATTTGGAACACTCGCTTTCATCGAGCTCTTCCACACCCAAAAAAGCACCGTATCCAGCACATAAAATAATTACTTGACTTCTCCTGCCGCTTTGTTTATCTATAAATCAATATAGAGAATTTTTTACCAAAAGCGTGTTATGGATCCACTTAATCCTAGCCAACCCCCATCTCCTCCTCCTGGTAACGGAGGGGAAGAACCTGGTTGCTTCTCGTCCCTAATTGCAAGAATTAGACGAGTATTTGATGCACTCACTGGACAATTGCCCCCTTCCACAGAGACAACCTCAGCGCTTACACAATCTACTAATGCTGCTTCACTGGGGTATGAAGAAATACTACAAAAATGGGAAAATACTGCTCCCCCAGAGGACAAAGCAGATTATCAAGAAGCCGTAGCGGAGTTTTTGAAGTTTTTTCAAGATGAGACACAAAATAGTATAAAATTGCGGCGTTCCTACATTCCATGCTTACCCGATATATGGTCTCTTCCAGCCTGTAAAGAGCGATTACAGACTCTTCAAATTCAAGAATGCATTTGTATTACCACCCTCCCTGAAAGTATTGGAGATTTGAAGGCCCTAACATCTCTAAACCTTGCCGAATGTGTAGCTCTTAAAAACCTTCCAAAAAGTATCGGAAATTTGCAAGCACTAAAATCTCTGGATATTAACTGCTGTAAGAGTCTTACAGACCTTCCTGAAAGTATTGGAAATTTACAGATGCTAGAATTTCTGAATCTTGATAATTGTCCTCTTATCGTACACTTGCCTCCCAATTTACCTAGTAATTGTACAATTAATCGAAAGGGTTGTCCTTTTTTGGGGGTCGAGCCACCTAATATTGCAATCAATTCTTTTGAACATATTACGCGTTATTTGTCTAATTGCGATACATTATTACAGCAGACAAACGGACGAGAAAAAGAAATTGACACCCTTTGTCAAAATCTCGAAAAGGGAGATTGGACAAACATCTTACAGAAAAGACGACTTGGAACTCTTCCATTAGACGGCCTTCGCGCATTTCGTGATAATAGGATAACGGGAGAGCAATTTACCACGCTTATGATCTATTGGTCAACCTTTTCACAATTATCTGGAGATCAGATCAACATACAGCCCATCTTTGATACAAATGGAAAGGTTCTTCAAAATGCAAAAATATGGATAGAAGAAACAATTGGACGCGAGTTCGATGAGAACCTTCTCAAGGATTGTCGATTGAGAAAATTCTTTGCCAAGATGAAAAGTAAACCAAAATCAGAACAAGCATTTTTGTATATTTCAATGGAAAGTTATTCTAAAACCAAGAACAATCTCGACCAGACAAAAATTGCAGAAGAAGTAGCCTCTACGGGGAAATCGAGAGAAGAACTGTCAGCAAAATATGAGAAGACTATTTGTGGACAACTGAAAAGACTAAATTTTAATGTTCTACGTGAATTTTCCCATCTAGGCAAAACTCATCGAATGATCCCATCTCTTGGCATGATGCAGACACTGCTAGAAGCGCACACCGAACGACAAGCAATTACCATTACTCCTGTAATTGGATTGTCTACTCTAGAAGATATTAAAAAAAATGGACTAGAAGGGACACGGGACATGGCACTTCCTTTCCCTGGAGTTGAACTGCCTAAAATGGCAGATCTATCGTCAGCTCCCTTGGATATCGATTTCATTGCCCACGACCTTTATCATAGCGTGGTCACAAACGGGAGCCCTGATGTCTTACGAAAAGCTCTTATTAAGGCTGCAGATGTGGTCTTGGATCTTCAGAAAGAAGAACATAGTTCGGATGTAAAAAAATTTTTAGAAGAGTTTTATGAAAGGTTCATTGATATGGAATATCCCGTTTTTAGAACTCGGCCCACTCCATCAAAGAACCTTTTCTATGAGATAGTAGAATTTCACGCTGCAGCTGCTATTGCCAGGCTATTTCCTCCAGATCCTTATGCAAAGAAAATACTGGGGGAGGCAAAATATACGCAAGAATGGAGTGACAGGCAACAGGAAATACAAAACATGCCGCAATACAGAGAGATCCTAAAAAAGTTCACAGATAAACTGCATTTGTTAAAGATAGAGAAAGAATTTCAGTGATGTTTCCGCTCAGTTTTTAGAATCACTCTACCCATCCACATTGATCACTTGAAGTGATTGGACAGCGAGCTGCACATCCTCTGCTTCTAAAATGTGTTGCACATTTAACAAAATCTCTTGTTGCACATGGTTGAACTTTTCAAGATCGACTTCTTTAGAAAAAGCTTCGATCTCTACGTTACATGAGTAATCTCCGATTTCTTGTACATGCACGTGGAGAGGTAGAAGCGCATCTATGGTGGGATGGGCAAGCAGCATGTGTCTGATTTTTTCTGTCACGCTGGGGATTTTTTTAGCCATACCTAGGGGCAGCTTTAGCACTTGTTTGATTCTCCGATGGCTCATGCGGGAAATATTGACAACAAGCAGGGTAGAAAAAAAGTTGTTGGGAAGGTAGACAGCTCTTTTTTCTTTATCGCGGATGAGTGAGCGAAACCATCCGATATCTTCTACGATTCCTTCGAGTGTTTTTTCTGGTAGATAAATGAGATCTCCCATGACAAAGGGTCTTGTCATGTGAAGCATAATGCCTGAGCAAAAGTTTGCGATAATATCTTTACCGCCAAAACCTAAAGAAGCGCCTCCAATTGTTCCAACAGCAAGAAGCGGGGCGATATTCAGCCCAAAAATTTGCATAACTGTAAGACCTGACACAAAAATGATACACACCGTTGCAAGCTTGCCAACCATTTGAATCGTTGTGGCATCGACTCTTCTAGAGCCGTCTGCTAAAAGAGATTTTTGGACCTCGTTTGCCCATCTTAAAACAAGCCAAGAGGCTCCTCCTACAACAAGAGCGTTTCTGAAGGAGTGCATATAATTTACAGAAATAGAAAAACCAAATCGATGTCCGATCACTTCAACAACATACACAATCCCTACAACCCACAGTACAAGCGTGACAGGAGGTTGAATAATACTGCCAATGCGGTGTCTCCAGTTCATCGGAGACTCCATTTGTTTTTTTCGGATGACTTGGATAACTTTTCTGATTCCTAATTGAACAACTGTCAGTAGAGCAAGCCCTATCACAACCTCTACTAGCCATAAATGATCCCATGCGTGCATAGACACCTCTTTCCTTTAATCTAACTCAACTAAAATTGCTTTGCAAGATAACGCTTGGATCAAAATCTTCTTGTTGCATAAGATGTCTATAATAGGTTAGGAGTTTTGCATGCATTTTACACGCGAGTCTGTTTTTGTAGGAGCTATCCGCTCTTTTTGTTCATCGTTTGCTCTTGTTGTCGGAATATCCTTAGGACTTGTGGTTGTCTTTATGGGCATGATGATGTTAGGGGGCAATAACTTCCTTCCTCCTAAATCAGAAATAATGGTGATGCCAGATGCGCATGGAAATAGAATGATACTACCTCCGAGTTCTCCTGTGATACTGCGTATCGATTTTTCTGGCGTGATTGGAATGGGAGATTTGACAGGTGAAAAAATTCAAAATATTCTCCTCGACTCTCAAGATGATATGCTGAAAGGAGGCAGAGTCAAAGCTGTTCTCTTGTGTATGAACACTCCTGGAGGCGTTGCTTCTGAAGGAGCTGCTATTTATAGAGCGCTCATGGACTACAAAATGAAATATAAAGTGCCTATTTATACGTACGTAGATGGACTATGCGCCTCTGGTGGCATGTACATTGCATGCGCAAGTGATAAAATCTACGCAACAGCTTCTAGCGTGATTGGCTCAGTGGGAGTCCGCATGGGTCCTAATTTTAACTTTTCAGATGCGATGACAAAAGTGGGCGTATCTGCGCTTACCCTTACTGCTGGAAAAGATAAAGATGAACTAAACCCCTTTCGTCCTTGGAAACCTGATGAAGCAGCTTCTCTGCAAACGATTGTATCTGCTATCTACGATCAGTTTATAGATGTTGTGTCTATGGCAAGACCAAAGCTCACTAAAGAAAAACTCGTGCACGAGTGTGGCGCTGATGTATTCATTGCAGAAGCAGCTGAAATGCACGGCTACATCGATGATGCGATGAGTAATTATATGATGAGCCTTATGGCACTTACGCATGCTGCGGGAATTGGCGAGCAGCAACCTTACCAAGTGGTGCAACTCTCTGCCCCCCAACCTTTTTTAGCAGGACTTACGCAATCGGTATTTAAGCAGGGGAAAATTGTTCATTCACTTGATCTGCCCTACCAATTAAGCCCTGAACTATCAGGAAAGATACTGTATCTCTACCAGCCATAGGCTATGAAGAAATTATATCTAGTTGATGCGGTCAATTTTCTCTTTCGATCGTATTATGCTATCAGAAACATGTCAAATCCGCAGGGAGTATCTACCAATGCTCTCTTCGGATTCATCCGCTCGATGTATAAAATCATTGAAGATTTTTCTCCTGATTATGTGGTTGCCGTATTTGATGGTCCTGATAATAAAAAAGCACGCACAGCAATATATGCCGATTATAAAAGTCACCGTAAAGCGATGCCAGAAGATCTTGTTCCACAGCTTACAAAAGCTCTTGAGTGGTGTGAGCTAGCAGGAATTTCAGCGCTATCGATTACGGGAGTCGAAGCGGATGACACACTGGGGAGCATTGCTCTATGGGCAGAAAAAGAGGGGATAAAAACCTACATCTGCAGCAGCGATAAAGATCTTTGCCAACTTGTCAGCGACAACATTTTTCTTGTTCACCCCCATAAAGACAATGCTATGATTGATAGGAAAGGTGTTGAAGAGTTATTCGGCATCAAGCCAGAGCAGATGGTGGATTACCTTGCAATCACAGGTGATGCTTCTGATAATATTCCAGGCCTTGAAGGATTTGGGCCGAAAACAACAGCAGGCCTGCTGAAAGAGTTTGGTACTTTGGATTATCTTTTAGAACATCCAGAAGTAGTATCTGGTGAAAAAAAACAAGAAACACTCCGTAATGGAAAAGAGATTGCGCACTTAAGTAGAAAACTTGCAACGATTGATCCAAACGTTGACTTTCCGAAAGAGGAGACATTTTTCCATCTTAAAGAGCCCGCTGTTGAAAAACTTAAAACTTTCTACCAAGAGATGAACTTCCTCTCTCTTCTGAAGGAACTAGATGTTACGCACGTTGCTAAAACAAGCGGAAAAGAAGAAACGCTCACTTACACGCTTGTAAATGACGTAGATAGTTTAGAAAAAATGGTTAGCATACTTTCAAAAGCTCCCTCCATCTGTTTTGACACAGAAACAACTAGTATTGTTCCTATGGAAGCAAAACTAGTGGGTGTAGGATTTGCGGCATGTCCCTCTGAGGCATGGTACATTCCCATCAATGGCGCGCTACCAAAAAAAATCATCTTTGAGAAACTAAAAGACTTATTTAGCAACCCTGATAGCGGATTTTATGGCCATAATGTTAAGTACGATCTGCACGTTTTATCTAATGAAGACTTGCCACTACCTTACATCATCTTTGATACCATTTTAGCTTCCTATTTGCTCACTCCTCAAAATCCAAGGCATGGTCTTGACTCACTCTCTTTAGAAAAATTACATAAAGTGAAAATTCCTATTTCCGATCTTATCGGAAAAGGGAAAACAATGATCTCTATGGAAGATGTTCCTATAGAGCAGGTCGCAAATTATTGCTGCGAAGATGCAGACTGCACAGTGCGCCTTAAAGAGCTCTTTGAGCCAGATCTTGTGAAAGAAGATGTTTTGTGTGTTTTACAAGATGTTGAACTGCCGCTTGTTCCTATTCTCTTGTCGATGGAAAGACGGGGCATTTTTATGGACGCTGATATTTTAAAAAAAATGTCTCATGAGCTAGCAGCCGATATCAAAAGATTGGAAAAAACGATCTACGAACTAGCAGGACAAGAATTTAATCTCAATTCGCCCAAACAGCTCAGTCAGATTCTGTTTGAAAAAATGGAGATCAAACCTCCCAAAAAAACAAAGACGGGCTACTCAACAAGTGCAGATGTATTAGAAGAGCTGCATGAAGGCAATCCAATTGTTAAGGAGATTCTTGAATACAGAGTTACTGAAAAGCTGCGCTCTACCTACGTCGACTCTCTTCCTCAAATGATCAATGCAAAAACAGGTCGCATCCACTGCACATTCAATCAATCAGGCACTGCAACAGGAAGACTCTCTTGCCAAGATCCTAACCTGCAAAATATTCCCGTACGCTCTCTTGCCGGTAAAAAAATACGTGAGGCTTTTAAACCACAAGAATCTGGCTGGAGTTTTTTTTCAGCAGACTACTCCCAAATTGAGCTGCGACTTCTTGCCCACTTGTCAGAAGATCCTCTTCTTTTAAAAGCCTTCCAAGAGAATGAAGACGTACATGCTTATACGGCATCTTTGGTTTTTGATGTACCCCTCAAAGAGGTTTCTCCTGAAATGCGCCAAAAAGCAAAGGCGGTTAACTTCGGTGTTATCTATGGACAACAAGCCTTTGGACTCTCGCAGGGTCTTGGTATTCCCTATAAAGAGGCTGCCTCTTTCATAGAGAAGTACTTTGAGCGCTACAAGAAAGTAAAGGAATTTCTTGAATTTTGCAAAGAAAGCGCCCACAAAACAGGTGTTGCTATGACAATTACGGGCAGGAAGCGCCCTATACCAGATATTGACAGCAAAAATCCTATGGTGCGCGCTGCTGCTGAAAGGCTTGCTGTGAACACTCCCTTGCAAGGAACGCAAGCCGATCTCATCAAAATAGCGATGATTCAGATCGACTCTTACCTCCAAGCTCATAAACACATGGGGCATATGCTCCTTCAGATCCACGATGAACTTTTATTTGAATCGCCAGAGGGTGAAGTTACAGGGCTTTCTCATCATGTCCAGCATGCAATGGAAAAGGTGATTCACTTAAAGGTTCCTCTTAAAGTTCATATTTCAATTGGAAAAAATTGGGGGGAGTGCTAACGTTGAGGAAAATTGCCATAACAGGTGGGCTTTCCTCTGGAAAGTCAACAGTAGGTCTCCTTTTGAAAGATAGTGGGGCTTATGTTGTAAGCGCTGATACGATTGTTCATCAATTGTTATCAAGTGATACTGACATAAGTCGGCAAGTGGTCAAATTATTAGGTCAGGGTATTTGCACTAACGATCGGATCGATCGCAAAAAAATCGCCAACATCGTGTTTTTCGATCCAGTTAAGTTAAAAGCATTAGATACCATTTTACACCCCGCTGTTAAAAAAGAAATTGCTAAGCAATATGAACAGGTAAAAAACGATTCTTCTTATATTTTTTTCGTGGCAGAGATCCCTCTTCTTTATGAAACAGGAATGGAAAAATTATTCGATGCAGTTATTGCTGTTAGCACAGACCCTAGCGTGGCACTTTCCAGATATATGCAAACCACAGGCCTTGGCCGAAAAGATTTTGAAGCAAGAATGAATTATCAACAAAAACCCTTAGAAAAAGAAAAAAAAGCAGATTTTATTATCGTCAATAACGGAGATCTCACAAATTTGAAAAAAAATGTTGTTAGCACCCTCCAGCAATTAAAGGAGTACTTTTCCGAATGAAACCAGAAGACCAACCGAATTCCGTTTCCGCATCTTCCCCTGAAATAGAAAAAAAGAGCAATTTCATCCCGCCCCCTCTCGTGCAACCTTCTCCCATACAACCTTCTACAGGGCAAGAAGAGATCACAAAAGTTGCCGATCTTCAGAGAATGGATGTCGATGCTCTCAATAACTATGCCCGCAATATAGGACTCCGTCATCTAGGCGCGCTGACTAAATCCCAAATGGTTTTTGAAATCGCTAAAGCCAAGTCTGAAAGACCAAACGAAATCCTTGTCGGAGAAGGTGTGTTAGAAGTTCTCCCCGACGGTTTTGGATTTTTAAGATCCCCTAACTACAACTACATGCCTTCTGCTGAAGATATCTACGTCTCTCCTGCTCAAATCCGCAGGTTTGATCTGAAAAAAGGAGACACTGTATACGGAACGCTGAAAGCTCCTAAAGAAAAAGAAAAATATTTTGCTCTTTTAAAAGTAGACAAAATCAATAACGAGCCTCCTGAGGCTGCTAAAGAGCGTATCTTATTTGAAAACTTGACGCCTCTCCACCCGAATGTCCGCTTTGTCATGGAAACAACAAAAGACAAGCTCCTTACGCGCGTGCTCGATCTTGCAGCTCCTATCGGTAAAGGACAACGTGGACTTATTGTTGCTCCTCCTCGCACAGGAAAAACAGTCATTCTACAAAACATTGCTAATGCTCTAACAACAAATAACCCAGAAATCACGTTAATTGTTCTTCTGATCGATGAGCGCCCAGAAGAAGTAACGGACATGATCAGAAGTGTCAAAGGGGAAGTCATCTCTTCAACATTTGATGAGCCACCTGAAAGACACGTTCAAATCGCAGAAATGGTTATCGAAAAAGCAAGACGCCTTGTTGAGTACCGCCATGATGTTGTCATTCTTCTTGACTCGTTAACAAGACTTGCAAGAGCCTACAATACCGTCCAACCACACTCTGGTAAAATTTTGAGTGGTGGTGTCGATGCAAATGCTCTGCATAAACCAAAAAGATTTTTTGGCGCTGCAAGAAACATCGAACAAGGTGGCTCGCTCACGATCATTGCAACAGCTCTGATTGACACGGGCTCTCGTATGGATGAGGTTATCTTTGAAGAGTTCAAAGGAACCGGCAACATGGAGCTCGTGCTCGATCGTAAATTGGCTGATAGACGCATGTGGCCAGCTGTAGATCTCGTGAAGAGTGGAACGCGTAAAGAAGAGCTTCTCTATCATCCGGAAGAATTAGAAAAGATTTACCTCTTAAGACAAGCGCTTGCTGATCTCTCTTCTATAGATGCCATGAACCTACTTTCGGGCAGATTAAAAAAGAGCAACAACAATATCGAGTTCCTCTTAAGCATGAAAGATTAATTCTTTTTTGGGAGGTTCTAACGAACCTCCTTCCACACAGATTCTTAATCATATTTAGTATTTTACTTTAAAATAGATACCGCGTTAGAATGGTTACTAAATCTTACGGTTTCTGGAGGCTTATGCTAAAAAAAGTGGGTCTGTATTTGCTTTGTGCTTTGCTTTTTTCTTCTTGCCAGAAGAAAGAACCTTCTTCCGCTACGCAAAAAGTTCTACGCATTAATGTACATCAAGAGCCTGTCACAATGGACCCAAGAAAGGGAAGCGATTGGATCGGCTCTGTCATGCACTTTACGCTTTTCGAAGGATTGATGCGTTTTAATCCAGATGGATCACTGACACCTGCACAAGCAAAATCTGTAGATATTTCTAATGATCGCCTTGTTTATACTTTCCATTTACGCGATACAGTATGGTCTAATGGTGAGCCAGTCACTGCCCAAGATTTTGAAATGAGCTGGAAAAAAATTCTCTCACCTGACTTTCACGCTCCCAATGCTCATCTTTTCTATTCTATCAAAAATGCAGAAAAGATGAAAAAAGGGGAAGCAGGTCCCGAAGATGTCGGCATTGCCTCCCTCAATAGCAAAACATTAGTTGTAACGTTAGAAAAACCCACACCCTATTTTTTAAACCTCGTCTCTTTTTGCACCTTTTATCCCGCATCTCATGAAGTAGATACAAGTACCCCTAATTGGGCCTTAGAAGCTGGCTCTTCTTTTGTCTCTAATGGCCCTTTTTCTTTAGCAACATGGAAACACCACAATGAAGTGACATTTCAGAAAAACCCTCTTTACTGGAATGCAAAAGACATCCAACTAGAACAAATCCACGTGAGTATGATTTCAGATGGGAATACAGCTCTTCAAATGTTTAATAAAGGAGCGCTGGATGTTATCGGTCTTGGTATTTCTCCCATACCCCCTGATGCCATTTTAAAATTCGCAAAAAAAGGACTTCTCCACGTCAATCATTTTCCTGGGACTACCATCCTTTGCTTCAATGTCCATCAATTTCCTTTTAACAACTTGCACATTCGAAAAGCTTTTGCCCTTGCCCTTGACCGCAAAGAACTCGTTGAAAATATCGCAGGACCCGAAGGAGAAATCGCAACCGGTATGATCCCTCTTGGATTAAAAAACGGCACCTCACTATCTTTTTTAGAAAACTGCAACCGCCTTCTTGCTAAGCAGCATTTCGCAATGGGTCTGAAAGAACTCGGCATATCCCTCAAAGAGTTCCCTACGATTACCTATAGCTACACCTCTAGCGGAAACAATCACGCTCTTGCACAAGCTATTCAACATCAATTAACAAGTCACCTCGGCATCAAAGTAAACCTTGAGCAATCAGACTACAAAACACTCATGGATAAACTCTCCTCTCGTAGCTATGAAATAGCCCAATCTTTCTGGGTTGCGCAGTACCATGACCCGATGAACATCCTGGAGCGCTTTAAGTACAAAACTAACACAAAAAATTACCCCGGCTGGGAAAATCCCACCTTCGCTCAACTACTAGACAAAAGCATATTCGACCCTACACCTGAACAAAGAGCCAAAACACTTGAACTTGCAGAAGCTTTGCTCTTAGAAGAAATGCCTCTACTGCCACTTTACCATTGGTCCTCTGCCTTTATGACACAACCCTACGTCTCCGGTTACAAAACCTCTGCTAATGGCGTCTTTGACTATTCCCACCTAAAATTAGAGAGTCGCTAAACATGAGAACAAATCCTAGAGTAGGCGTTGGTGTTGTTGTTATCAGAGAAGGGAAAATTCTCTTAGGCAAAAGAAAAAGTTCCCACGGCGCTGGAGAGTGGTCAACGCCAGGAGGGCACCTTGAATTTGGAGAAAGTGTGGAAGACTGCGCCCTCCGAGAGCTAGCTGAAGAAACAGGCTTAAAAGCACTCTCCTTACAATTAGGCCCTTGGGTTAATAATGTGATCGATGATACAAAACATTACGTAACTCTTGTTGTCTTCGCAGACACATTTGAAGGAGAACCCCAACTACTGGAGCCACACAAATGTGAAGGATGGGAGTGGTTTGCCTGGGATGCATTACCATCTCCTCTTTTTCCACCCGTTGCTTCTTTTCTTAAAAAACTAACATAGGAGTTTTATGAAGTCAAAAATTGCCATTTACCTTGCAGGAAGCGTAAAAAAAGGACACGAAAAAACAGATGAGTCTTTTTGGACAGAAGAAGACATGGCATTTTTACAAACAAACCTACCCGAATATAAAATTGCCTTCTTAAACCCTTCCTTCCGAGCTGACAATTTATCAGACAATCGCTCTGTATTTGGTAGAGATATGACACAGGTTTTTAGCAGCCACCTTATTTTTGTTGATGCGCGTGATCGTAGAGGACTGGGAGTCGGTGCAGAAATGATGTGGGCAAAAGTTAACAAAATTCCTGTTGTGACTTGGTCACCTAAAAATTCTCACTACAGCAAAGATCTCGCCACTCTTTTGGGAGTGCCTATCTCTAACTTCATTCATCCCTTTGTAGAAATACTAAGCGATAAAATTGTGCAAGATCTTGCAGAAGGAGCCAAGTGGATTCATGAAATGATGTCCACTCCCTCCTTTCCCATCAAAGGAATAGAAGAAATTACCAATGCCATGCAGTACTACAAAGAAACGCAATTGCACAACGATACTCCCATGAAAGAGCTCGTAGCTTTTAGCGAAGAGTTGGAAGAGCGCATGTGTAGAGTGCCCCCACGCATGGTTTAGCGTTTGTGACTCGATGATAGAAATGCAGGTACTTATCTTTTTCTGTATGCACTTTTATCATTTTAAAAAATCACCCGTCACCACACGACAGCGCGATGTTGCAAACTCTTAAGCCTCTTAATCCATAAATAACATTTTTTAGAAAACCACGCACATGCTATATGCTAAATAAGTAGGGTATTTACATGCGTTTAGTTATAAGTTTGTTTTCTCTTTTTGTTGCAGGATACGGGATTTTTTGGATCGCAGGCAATCATCCTGACATAAAAACAAAAGTCGAAGAAGTTCTAGATGTAGGCAATTTCCATACGCTGGAAATTCGCTACACATCCAACCAAATCATGGAAAAACACCGCAAAGAACTTTTAAAAGATAACAGACATCGTTATTTAGATCCGCTTCTAGAATTCTATCCCTATCTCATGATGGAAGTAAAGTATACGCTAAGTGATAACAAAACGCATGAAAGCATGGTGCTCTGGGATCTAACCGATGGAGAGATGGTCATCAACACAAAAGAGTGGGAAAAAACACACGGCTTTGGTGATTGCATTTATGCAGACACAAACGTACAAGAATTTAAAATCCTTAGCTTGCTTGCTAAAAAAGGGGGCTCTCTTGATCGTGATGGCCTCTCTAAATCTCTAAACATCGACCAAGAAATTTTAGACAGCTGGATCCAAAGCTGCCAAAAGAAAAAGCTCATTGTCCAATCAGGTAATGATTATAGACTCCACCTGAATGCTCCCCGTTTACGCACAGTGCCTGAAACACGCATCGATGAGTGGCTCGTAACAAAGCCCTACAAAAAAGCAATACGTCTTCCTAGACAATTTAGTTCAGCGCAAATTGAAAAAATAGCAAAAGCAGCTTTTGGTCAAGATTTTGCAATACGCAAAATCACTTATGTCTATCTTCCTGTTCACAGCATCGTTGTACAAAATCCCGATGACTCAACGCACATCAGCCACTGGAATGCGCTCAATGGTAGACGTCTTTCTCATGCTGATCTTATTCGCTAGACATTAGAAAACATTCCTGCTATCAAGCATAAATAATGAAAAAATTAAAGATCATCATCATTGCTTTTCTTTTGTGCGGAGTAAGCGCTCTAACTGTTTGGTTTTTTTATAGCCAAGATATCGCCCTGCTAAATCCCAAAGGCATCATTGCTTTAAAGCAGCGTAACTTAATGATTACAGCAACATGGCTCATGCTGATTGTTGTTGTGCCTGTTTTTATTATGACTGCTATTTTTGCCTGGAAATACAGAGATGGCAACAAAGCAGAGCACAAGCCCGATTGGGATACAAGTCACTTAGCAGAGTGTTTCTGGTGGGGAGTTCCTTGCGTCATCGTACTATTTTTGGCACTGATCACGTGGTCCTCTAGTCATGAACTCAGCCCCTATAAACCAATTGTCACAGAAAAAAAACCGATGACAATCCAAGTCGTTGCACTCCAGTGGAAATGGCTTTTTATCTATCCAGAGCAGAAAATTGCGACTATTAACTTCGTGCAATTTCCTGAAAACGTTCCTATTAATTTTGAAATCACGGCAGATGCACCTATGAATTCTTTTTGGATTCCCCAGTTAGGTGGGCAGATTTACGCCATGCCTGCGATGAAAACGCAGCTTCATCTGATTGCTAATGAAGCGGGAACATTTAGAGGATCCTCTGCCAATATCAGTGGGGATGGATTTGCAGGAATGGTGTTTACTGCTAAAGCTAGCTCCGAAGAAGAATTTAATAGCTGGGTGCAATCCGTGCGCTCATCTGGCAAAGGCTTAAATCGTGAAGTATATAACGATTTAGTTACTCCCAGCCAGAGCCCCACACCTATTTATTACGAGCTAAAAAAAGATGGCCTTTTTGATGATATCATCATGCAGTACATGATGCCTATGGAGTAACATGTTAGGAAGACTTACAATAGATGCCTTCAAACACGACTTGATTGAGTATGGCGCGGGTGTTTCCATGCTTTTTTCTGCAATAGGAATATGCTTCTTACTTACCTATTACAAAAAATGGAAATGGATATGGACAGAGTGGATCACATCTGTTGACCACAAAAAAATTGGCCTCATGTACATCATTGTGTCAGCAGTTATGCTCTTTAAAGGACTCTTTGATGCCGTCATGATGCGCGTTCAGCAAGCAATGGCGTGCGGAGATTCTCTGGGTTATTTAGAAGCACCCCATTTTCAGCAGCTTTTTACAGCCCATGGCGTGACGATGATATTTTTTGTCGGCATGGGAGTTATTTTTGGATTGATCAACCTCGTTCTTCCGCTTCAACTAGGCGCAAGAGATGTTGCATTTCCTTTTTTAAATTCTTTAAGCTTTTGGCTTTTCTCTGCAGGTGCTCTTTTTGTACTAGTCTCTTTAGTAGTCGGCGTCTTTGCTGGCACAGGGTGGACAGCTTACCCTCCTCTTGCAGGGCTAAAATATAATCCGGGCGTCGGTGTCGATTATTGGCTGTGGAGCCTTCAGATATCGGGTGTTGGGAGCCTTCTTTCAGGCGTTAATTTTTTTGTGACCATTCTTAAAATGCGCTGCCCCGGGATGACTCTTATGAAGATGCCCATCTTTGTGTGGTCAACACTTGCAACAACAGCACTTGTCATTTTTGCTTTTCCCATTTTAACAGCAACACTTGCAATGCTTACAACCGATCGCCTTTTTGATACGCGCCTTTTCACAGCCGATTTTGGTGGCAATCCCATGATGTACATCAACTTGATCTGGGCGTGGGGACATCCAGAAGTTTACATCTTAGTGCTACCAGCTTTTGGGATTTTTTCAGAAGTCGTCTCTGTTTTTTCACAGAAAAGGTTATTTGGATACACAACCATGGTATGGGCAATTGTTGGCATCACCGTACTTTCCTTCATCGTGTGGTTGCATCATTTCTTTACCATGGGAGCAAGCGCAAATGTCAATGCCTTCTTTGGCATCATGACAATGGTGATTGCGATACCGACCGGCGTTAAAGTGTTCAACTGGCTATTTACGATGTTTAAAGGCAAAGTTCTTTTCACCACACCCCTACTTTGGTTTTTAGGATTTATCGCTATTTTTGTCACAGGTGGCATGACAGGTGTTCTCATGTCTATTCCAGGTGTCGACTTTCAAGTGCACAACAGCTTATTTCTGATTGCACATTTTCACTCCACCATCATTGGCGGCGTGCTCTTTGGGTTTTTTGCAGGCTATGCCTATTGGTTTCCTAAATTTACAGGATTTAAACTCAATGAGCGCCTAGGCAAGCAAGCTTTTTGGTGCTGGATCATCGGATTTTTTGTTGCTTTCATGCCTCTTTACATCCTGGGACTTATGGGCGCAACAAGAAGACTTAACCATTACGAGGTAGCTGGCTGGCAGCCTCTTTTTATCATTGCCTGCTTTGGAGCGCTCATCATTTCTGCGGGCTTAGGGCTCCAAGTGTTACAACTCATTGTCAGCATCAGAGATCGCAATAAAAATAGAGATACAACCGGAGATCCTTGGAATGGAAGAACGCTTGAATGGGCAACGAAATCTCCTCCTCCTTTCTACAACTTTGCAATCACTCCTGAAGTGCATGAAAGAGATGCTTTCTGGGCTATGAAACAATCTCCTCCAAAAAAAACTCCCTTCACAAAAATCCACATGCCGAGCAATACCCCCTATGGTTTTTACATAGGAGCTTTAAGTTTTCTCTTTGGCTTTGGAATGATCTGGTACATGTTTTGGCTTGCCATCATCTCAGGTGTTGGCATGCTTGCATGCGTGATTCTGCGCCTTTATGAAAACAACACCGATTACTATGTATCTGTAGAAGAAATTAAAAACATCGAAATACAAAGAAGGGTATAACAATGACTACTTCTCATGAACATGAAGAGAACTATTCTAAAACCCTCTTTGGCTTTTGGGTTTATCTCCTCAGTGATCTTGTTCTCTTTGGAGCTCTTTTTGCAACGTATGCAGTGCTACGCACGGCAACCTACGGCGGGCCTTCCGCTGCAGAACTATTGCACCCTTCTCGTGCGCTCATGCAGACACTTCTTGTACTCACAGCTAGCTTCACAAGCGGTCTCGGAAAAGTCTTTACCCACCGCGGCATGAAAAATGCCACCCTAACCATGTACGGTCTTACCTTTCTTTTAGGCATTGCTTTCATGATGATTGGTCTTACTGAATGGAATGATCTTGTTGTGCAAGGTAGCAGCTGGAAAAAAAGCGCTTTTCTCTCTGCTTTTTTTACACTCATTGGAACCTACTTCCTTCACATGATATGCGCTCTTCTCTGGGTCATCGTTCTTTTAGTACCTGTCTTTAAAAAGGGCCTCACACCTGTCAATGTAAAAAGACTCTCTTGTCTAACAATGTTCTGGCAATTTTTAAATATCGTCTGGATCTTTATCTTTTCTATCGTCTACCTACTGGGAGCGTAACATGATTGATATGCAATACAAATGGAATAAAAGCATCAAGCCTCTAGTGATCGGCTTTGCACTCTCTCTCTTTCTAACCCTACTTGCTTATTTCATTGCAAAAGATCATCTATCCAGTGGCCTCTCTCTTGTGTATGTCATCTTAGGCCTTGCCACTTTACAAGCGCTTTTGCAATGTATTTTCTTTCTCCACATCAATGCAGAATCTCACCCACGCTGGAGTCTCATTTCTCTTATCTTCACGGTAATTGTTCTCATCATTATCGTGGGCGGCTCTCTCTGGATCATGTACAACCTCGACTACAACATGATGCCTACTATGTAGCTCTATTGATTTATATCGACTTTGTATGATAATGCCTTGCAAAAGAGATAACTGAATGAAATTCCAACAGCCTCCCCGTCTAGAGCCCGGTGATAGGGTAGCTATCGTATCTCCCTCGTCAGGATTGCCCCATGTATTTCCTTGGGTATATGAACAAGGCTTAGAGCGCGTTAAAACGGAATTTCAGTTGGAACCAGTAGAATATGCAACTACTCGTCAAAGTCCCGAATATTTATCTAATAATCCTAAAGCACGGGCAGAAGATATTAATGCAGCTTTTGCAGATCCCTCTATCAAAGCCATCATTGCAACTGTCGGAGGCAATGATCAAATTAGAATTCTTCCCCATCTCAATAAAGAAGTGATTGCTGCAAATCCAAAAATATTCATGGGATATAGTGATTGCACAAATCTCCATCTTTTCCTTTGGAATTTGGGCATTATTTCCTATTACGGCGGAGCCATCATGACTCAGTTTGCAATGGGAGGAGGAATGCAATCCTATACAATGCATTCGATAAAACAATCACTTTTTAATTCTTCTCTTGGAGAAGTACATCCAGCTCCAGAATGGAGCGATGCTGATTTAGACTGGGGTGACCAGAAAAACCTGAGCAAAAAACGCCCTATGTATAAAGGAGAAGAATGGCATTGGCATCATGCTCCAAGTGGCACCATCCAAGGACAGTTGTGGGGAGGATGTCTTGAGGTTCTTGCTTTGCACTTATCTGTTAAACGTTATTTACCGAGCATCGACCAACTAGAAAATACGATTCTTTTTATAGAAACATCTGAAGAAATGCCTTCAGAAGGATTTGTGTACCGTTTTATTGCATCTTTAGCAGAACTGGGTATGTTAAAAAAATTCAAAGGCATTTTGATGGCCTATCCAAAAGCACAGTTTTGCAGCCTGCAACCACCAGAAGGCAGAAAAGCTTTTATCTTAAATCAACAACATGCAATCAAAAAAGCTCTGCAAGATTACCAATCGAATATTCCCGTCGTCTTTAATATGAATTTTGGACATACCGACCCACAACTCATCATTCCCTGCGGAGGAACTGTCTTAATCGATGGAGCGCGCAGAAAAATTATTTTCAGCTAGCTTAAGGATTACATTTGCAGGGACAGCTTGCGCTGCACTCACACACCGCTTCGCATGCACACTCAGCCATATTGCAATCTGCTTTGACTGCCTTCTTAGAACAAGATGAAAAGGTAGTGCAAGTGATTATGAGAGCAAATAAAAATACTGCTTTTTTCATGTGAACCTCCGTTTTTCTTATATCTATCACAATCTACATTTTTTTCTTGCCATCAATATACATTTTTACGAATCTGCGTCAATACAAGGGCTTTTACCATGTCTGTTGCAACACTCAAAGTTAGAGCGCGCGCTTATTGGTTTCTGGCAAAGCCAGGAATTATCTTCGGCAATATTGTGACAACGATTGCAGGCTTTGCGCTTGCTGCAAAAGGGATGTTCAATCCTTCTCTTTTTTTAGCTACTCTTTTAGGGGTATCTCTTGTGATGGCATCGGCGTGCGTATTCAACAACTACATCGACCGCGAGCTTGATGAAAAAATGAAAAGAACACGCAATCGCCCTCTTGTAAAAGGAGATATGTCGTATGTGGCAGCGCTTGTATTTGGGGCTTGTCTAGGAGTGCTTGGAACAATATGTCTGCTTGTATTTACAAATTCTCTTGCAACACTCATCGCGCTTGTAGGGCTCTTTGTTTATGTTCTGTTGTATAGTTTTGCAAAGTACAAAACAGTGCATTGCACTTTGATTGGAAGTGTCGCAGGAGCAATCCCGCCGGTTGTGGGATATTGTGCGGTGTCTAACTCTCTTGATATCTGCGCTCTTCTCTTATTTGCAATTCTTGTGCTTTGGCAGATGCCCCACTTTTTTGCGATTGCAATCTACCGCTTGGAAGATTACGTCGCAGGCTCTATCCCTGTTCTGCCGGTTAAAAGAGGTATCTTAAACACCAAAGTGCAGATCCTTCTTTATATGATTGCTTTTGTGATTGCCTCGCTCCTACCGTTCTTCTTGGGATATGTAGGATATACTTATCTAACCACCGCTTGCATTCTCGGCAGTGCTTGGCTATGGATCTGTATGAAAGGTTTTAAATGCACTAATGACCACAGATGGGCAAGACAAGTATTTCTTTGTTCTCTTGTGGTAATTACTGGGCTTTCACTTTCTATTCTCTGTAGCGTTACTTGAGAAATCTCTAATCCTCGTTGACTAATACCTCTCAAAGAATATAATGTCCTACACTCGACAATAAGAGTGCTACTTTAAGGAAAGATGGCTGAGTGGCCGAAGGCACGTCCCTGCTAAGGACGCGTATCTTTACGGGTACCGTGGGTTCAAATCCCACTCTTTCCGATTTTTTTCTGGCATGAATCAAGACTTTCTTTTAAGTTGTGTTTACTATGAACGAGACCTCGAAAACAAAGATCCCACCCAACTCAAAAGAATCAGAAATGATTGTTTTGGGCTGCATGCTGACATCAATCGGCAGCCTTAACGTGGCAGCAGATTCTCTTGATGAGTCAGATTTTTACTACAATGAACATAAACTTATTTTCGAAACGCTACGTAATTGCTATAAACAAGATAAACCAGCCGATGTCCATCTCGTATGTGAAGAGCTAAAACGCTCAGGCAAGCTCAATGCAGCAGGCGGCGTTAGCTATGTCACTACACTTGCTCAGTACGCGGGAACCGCTGCCTACATCGAAGAGTACGCCGATTTAGTGCGTAGCAAATCTCTTCTTCGTAGGATGATTTACGCCTCTCAGGAAGTTGAAAAACAAGCATTCGATGAACCAGAAGATGTACACAATGCACTCGACACTGCTCAACAAAAATTTTTCAACATCAGTCAGTCAGCAAATCCCGCTGCAGGACTCCACCTCAAAGATCTCTTATCAGGTGCCAAAGCTCCTTCAAAACTCCCCTATTTAAAAGAGCTACAAGAGCGGCAAGAAAAGTTCTTAAACCGCACAGAAGGGGATTTAGGCATCACAGGAATTCCTACGCATTTTATCGATCTTGATAAAATGATCAATGGTCTTGGACACTCAAATCTCATGATTTTAGCTGCTCGCCCTGCCATGGGAAAAACTGCTCTTGCTCTAAACATCGTAGAAAACGTCTGTTTTAAAAATCATCAAGCAGTTGGCATATTCTCTTTAGAAATGACAGCCGATCAACTCCTGCACCGCATCATCTGCTCTCAAGCAGATGTCGAATCAGATAAAATCAGAACAGGGGCTTTGAATGGCAATGAATTTCAAAAAATTGTGACCGCTGTTAACCGCATGCAAAAACATACGTTAATTATTGATGACCAACCGGGCCTTAAAATTACAGATCTGCGCGCAAGAGCACGCCGCATGAAAGAATCGCATAATATTTCCTTTCTTGTGGTTGACTACCTACAGCTTCTTTCTGGATCTGGCTTTGTCCGTAACGTTGAAAATAGACAAAGTGAGATCTCTGAAATATCCCGCATGCTCAAAACACTTGCAAGAGAACTCAACATCCCGATTCTTTGTCTTTCTCAGCTCTCACGTAAAGTAGAAGAGCGGCAAGGCCATAGACCTATGATGAGCGATCTTCGAGAAAGCGGATCGATCGAACAAGACTCAGACGTTGTGATGTTCTTGTTAAGACGGGAATATTACGACCCCTATGATAAGCCCGGCATGGCTGAGCTCATTGTTGCAAAAAATCGTCACGGCGGCGTAGGAACCATCAATATGACCTTCCGTAAGGAAGTTGCCCAGTTTGCTAACTACTCAGCTGCCTCTTCCAAATCCCCCCTTATCAAGGACAACAAAGATGCCTTTGCAGCCTTCTCCCCTGATTGACATATAAACAAAAACCCTCTATAATTAGGCACATACATTTAGTTTTAAAAGCAAAAAACTTTTATAATCTTAGTGAAGTCATCAATACGGGAGTGTGATGAGTACGTCCTCTTCTCAAGGCTTTGGTAAATTTCGTTCTCTATTTTGCCCTGTCCATAAGAGTGAGCTCAAGCTCTTTCTCCCCCTTGTGTTAATTTTCTTTTTTATTTGCTTTAACTATAACGTTTTAAGACCTGCAAAAGATTCCTTGGTTATTACTGCTCCCTCCTCTGGAGCTGAAATCCTTCCCTTTATTAAGCTCTGGGTCATTCTGCCCATGGCACTTCTCATGACCCTTTTGTTCACGCGCCTGACCAACCGCTTTAGTAGGGAAAAAGTATTTTATATCATGATGGGCATATTCCTAGGGTTTTTCATTCTTTTTGCTGGCGTTCTCTACCCATTAAAAGATTATTTACATCCCCATGAATTTGCTGACAAGTTAGAAGCGATGCTACCCGTTGGATGTAAAGGACTTGTAGCACTCTTTCGTAACTGGACCTACACAACCTTCTACGTTATGGCAGAGCTATGGGGAACGACCATCATGACCGTTCTCTTTTGGGGGTTTGCTAATGAAATTTTGAGTGTCCATACAGCTAAAAGATTTTATGTCTTGATTTTGGTAGGCGGTAACCTCTCTGCCATTGGCGCAGGAAGTTTATCATCCGTCATTTCCAAATTAGGCATCCACTGGGGAAGTTTTCATGGCGCTGATCCCTGGCAATATTCTCTATTAGTCCTTACATCTGTGATTATCTTTAACGGCTTTCTCATTGTAGGTATTTTCCGCTGGCTACATAAAAATATTTTAACACATCAAGACTTCTCTCACCATCTTAGCCCGACGAGCGAGGAGCCTAATGCCAAAATAAGCCTCCGCACCTCCTTCGGCTACCTAGCAAAATCAAAATATTTACTTTGCATTGCCACCATCGTGCTCACTTACAATATTTGCATGAATCTCACAGAAGTCACTTGGAAAGATCAGCTATTGCAGATCTGCCCTCATCCTAATGATTTTAATGCTTACATGGGTAAAGTCACGATGTGGATTGGTATTGCAGCAACTGTTGTTGCGATCATATCAGCAACTGTCATCCGCAAATGGAGCTGGACTGCTAACGCCCTTGTTCCCCCTGTTATTCTTCTTGTTGCAGGCATTGGCTTTTTCTCCTTCCTTATCTTTAAAAACACCTCATTTGGGCTCACGATCTCTCTTGTTTTAGGCAGCACCCCTCAAATGATTGGAGTATTTTTTGGCTCTCTCCAACACTGCTTTTCTAGAGCCTCCAAGTACACCATTTTTGATGCTACAAAAGAGTTAGCCTTTATCCCCTTAAGCAAAGAATCCAAGCTCAAAGGGAAAGCTGCTATTGACGGTGTAGGCTCTAGATTAGGTAAATCAGGCGCTGCTCTCATCTACCAAACCCTCCTTATCTTCCTAGGCACCGTAGGCTCCACCATTCCTTATGTAGGCATTATCTTCCTCTTTGCCATAGCTGCCTGGATGATTGCTGTTATTTCTCTTGGTAAACGGTTCAATGCACTTGTCTCCCACCACGAAACAATTGCCCTACCAGAAGAAGAGCCTGCAGAATCTCGCAAGCCTCAAGAAGTTGCGACTTAACCAAATGCTATGTTCTTAAGAAATGCAAAAAATTAACAACCTTCTTTTAACACACTGGGACCCCATCGGCGTCCAAAATACAGATTTCGCACATGATGAATATTTGCAATATGCCCACGAAATCTATGAAATGATCCAGCATTTGAATTCTGATGATGAACTGTTTGAGTATTTATGGGAACTCGAGACAGAGCACATGGGACTCGAAGGAAATAGAATAAAAACAAAAAAAGCGGCTAAAATAATATTTAATGATCTCAAAAAATAAAAAAGCTCATCACCCCATCTTAAATACTTCAGTTGCAAAAATCACACCAGATGCTATAGGATACAGGCAAAAGAGTATGGAAGGGGAGTTTTCGTTTTACATCCTCTATAATTTTAAAGTTAAATTTAACATATCGGAGTATCTTGAATGTCGTCAGTAAAGAAGAAAAGAAAGTATAAAATGGCTAAGCACAAAAGAAAAAAACGTAGCCGTAGAGATCGTCACAAGACTAAATAACTTATCCTTTCTTGCAGCTTGATCTAAGATAATCAAAGTTATATACTAGGTAGCCTACTACTTAGTATATTTTTTTATGTGGAAATATCCAGAACAGTTTGATGTTATCGTTGTGGGCGCAGGTCATGCAGGCTGCGAGGCTGCCCACGCGTCTGCAAAAATAGGAGCTTCCACTCTTCTACTCACCATGAATCTCGACACCATTTGTAAATTGAGCTGCAACCCTGCAGTTGGCGGAACGGCCAAAGGGCATATTGTTCGAGAAATCGATGCGCTCGGTGGAATCATGGGCAAAGTGACAGAAGAAACTGCCATCCAATACCGCATGCTAAATGCCTCCAAAGGACCTGCTGTGTGGTCTCCAAGAGCGCAAGTCGATAAGCTCGCCTATCAAACAGCCATGAAAAAAAGACTCGAGCAAACTCCCAACTTGTACATCAAACAAGGAACCACAGAGTCCCTCATCGTCGAAGATGGTAAAATCATCGGCGTAGAAACCGTCGAAGGCATTGCCTATGTTGGTAAAACCGTGATCATCTCTTCTGGCACCTTTATGCGCGGTCTTATTCATATTGGATCAACTACGTTTGCTGGAGGAAGAGCAGGGGATTTACCTTCTGTAGGTCTTTCCGTGAGCCTTTCAAAGTTAGGATTTCGTCTGAAGCGTTTAAAAACAGGTACGCCTCCTAGAGTGAACCGTCGCAGCTTAGATTTCTCTCAAATGGAAGAGCAACAAGGTGACACCGGCGTTCGCTTCTCTTTTGATCCAAGAGAAAGTGAAGGATTGCCACCTGCTTCTTGCTACATCACTTACACCTCTGAAGAGACTAAAAAAGTAGTGCAAGACAACCTTCATCTCTCGCCTATGTACTCAGGAAAAATCCACAGCATAGGCCCCAGATATTGCCCCTCTATTGAAGATAAGTTTGTGCGCTTTGCAGACAAAGAAAGGCATCAACTCTTCATTGAACCAGAAGGTTTGCAAACAGAGGAGATGTACATCAACGGCATTTCCACTTCTCTTCCTTTTGATGTTCAACTCCAAATGCTGCGCACCATACCCGGCATGCAAAAAGCAGAAATCATGCGCCCTGCGTATGCTATTGAATATGATTATGTCGTTTCAGGACAGCTCACCTCTTGTTTAGAAACAAAAACAGTAGCAGGTCTTTTTTTTGCAGGCCAAATCAATGGAACAACCGGTTACGAAGAAGCTGCAGGGCAAGGTCTTATTGCCGGTATCAATGCCGCCTGCAAAGTACTAGGAAGGCCCCTATTTCAATTAAGTAGAGCAGAGTCTTACATCGGTGTCATGATCGATGAATTGATCACAAAAGAGCTTGATGAGCCCTACCGCATGTTTACAAGTAGAGCAGAACATCGCCTGCTCCTAAGACAAGATAATGCAGATATCAGATTGCGCCCCTATGGATACGCTCTCGGCCTTATCAACGAAGCTCAAATCCAAAGACTCCTTGAAAAAGAAAAAATCGTGACTGAGCAGATCGCAGCATTGCACAAGAAATTTGTTCCCATAGGTGATAAAACAAGTTCTTTATCTCAACTCCTTTCTCGTCCTGAGTGGACATATCAAAAGTTAATCGAAAATTATCCCGAACACGCAAAGCCTCACTCTCCTGAAATGAACCTCCACATCGAATTTGAAATAAAGTATGCAGGTTACATTGCGCGGCAATTCAAAGAAGCAGATAAACTAAAAGCTAGTGAAGATGTTCTTCTTCCTTCTACTCTCGAGTATTTTTCCATCCAAGGAATAGGAAGCGAAGCCAAAGAAAAGCTTAATAAAATTAAACCAACCACTTTGGGACAAGCAGCACGCATCTCAGGCATTTCACCTGCAGATATTCTTGTACTCATGGTGCACCTGCGCAAATCATGAGCAAACAACCTTTCTATCTTCTCCATCTCAAAGGCATGCCCATATTTTCTCAACTCCAACTTGAAGAAGCACTTCTCCGGCAAGATACAAGAAACTTCTGCATCATCAATGAAGGTTCCCCTACTGCGATTGTCATGGGCATATCAGGAAAAACAGAAGAGCTCATCGATGTTCCCAAAGCACGATCTCTTAATGTACCCATCATTAAACGCTTCTCAGGAGGTGGCACAGTGATCGTCGACGAAGAGACACTCTTTATCACATTCATCTGTCAAAAGAGCTCCCACTCTTTTCCTGCTTATCCAGAACCTATTTTAAAATGGTCAGCATCTCTCTATGCTGAGGCATTTCCCTTTATCTCACTCCAAGAAAATGATTACGTGATTGGAATCAAGAAATGCGGCGGCAATGCGCAGTACATTAAAAAAGACAGATGGCTTCATCACACATCTTTTCTCTGGAATTTTAAACCCTCTCACATGGAACTTCTTCTCCACCCAAAAAAAACTCCCCTCTATCGTAAGGAAAGATCTCACACAGATTTTCTGACACCGCTCTCTTGCCACAGTCCTAGTAAAGATCTATGGATTAACTCCTTTAAAGACACCTTAAGATCTAACTACGAAGTGATAGATATGTTGGAAAAGGATCTTCCTTGTAGAGGCGCCCACAGACAAAGCACTACCCTAGTAGAGTTTTAAGCTTCTCGATAAGATACAAAGGACAGTTCAATACATCTCCGTCCTTTCTTAAATTCATAGGAGAGCAGCGGATGAGCATTTTTGGATGGTACATTTCCCCATAGACGACGAGACTTTTTTTCTTGGAAGAATTACCTGATTTGACTTCTAAGGGGTAGATGCAATCATCGTGCTCTACGACAAAATCAACCTCTGCCTTCCCTTCACTTGCCCAATAAAACACAGGATATTGACTATGCACTAGTTCTTGCGCTACATAATTTTCAGTGATCGCTCCTCGAAACTCTTGGAAAAGCTCATTTTCATGCAAGAGCGTTTTTGCAGAAAGATGTGACATAGCGCCCAGCAGTCCTACATCGACGAGATAGATTTTAAAAGCATTGATGTCTGCATAAGCTGACAGAGGAATTTTTGGAGTTGTAATAAGCGGCACCTTGTAAATTAAACCGGCTTCTACAAGCCATTGAAGCGCCACTTCAAATTCCTTGGCCCTTGCACCTTCACGGATTGCAGAATAGATAAATTTTTTATTCTCTTTGGCTAATTGACTAGGAACTGAATCCCACACTTGATTGATTTTCATGATATGCGCTTTAGGAGCGTGCTTAGCAAAATCTAAACTATAAGCACTGAGAATTGCGGTTTGAATTTCTCGCACTTTGACAACATTTTGTGATTCGATATATTCAGCAACAGCCTCTGGCATGCCGCCTACAAACAAATACTCTTTAAAATGCATGAGTAGTTTTTCATGCAAATTCGGTGGAAGGGGCTCTATGGTTTTTTGCTGATCGACAAATTCCTTCAACCGCACTTCTTTTAAAGCTGTAAGAAATTCTAAAAAGCTCAAGGGATAAAGAGTTAAAAACTGAACCTTTCCTACAGGAAAGCCCTTGATGTGCGCTAACTTGACTCCAAGAAGAGAGCCTGCTGCTACAATATGTTGTTCAGGAGTCATCTCACAAAAGTATTTGAGACTATTGAGCGCATTGGGACACTCTTGAACTTCATCAAAAATAAGAAGCGTCTTACCTGCTGTGATGTCAGCATTCATCTCAATAGATAACGCCTTCAAAATCACTTGGGGATCGAGACTTGCCTCAAACAGCTGACTGAGTCTCTGATTTTTTTCAAAGTTGAGGTAAACGGTATTGGTGTATTCCTCTTCCCCAAATTTCTTTAGGGCATAGGTTTTGCCCACCTGTCTTGCTCCCATGAGCATTAAAGGCTTGCGTTTGGGCTGTCCTTTCCAGGACCTTAAGTCTGCCGTAATTGTTCGTTGCATACCCTTATCCTACTCAAATTTTACACTTATTGGAACCTAAAAGTGTAAGAGTTTACACTTATTGGTTCCAATAAGTGTGATAGAGATCCGTAAGTTGCTTACAATTAAAGATTTGCATTTTTGTGGAGATTTAGGGGCTTTGAAAGAGAGAATTGTTGCTGAATATGCGAACCATAGAAGTAGCAATCGCAATTATTTTCCATACAATATCTGATACTCCTCGTGCTCTTACGCCGCTTTGTCCACAGAGAACATCGCTTGCTGAAAAAGCGTTTGCAAAAAATATAGAGTTTCTTCTTAATGTATTGGAAATAACGTCCACCCATTTAATCAAGAGGAAAGTCATTATGGAATTAGCAGTATCAAACCTCAGCTCTAGCATAGCTTATAGCCTTCCCTTTTCTGCAGCAGCTTCTTACGCAATAGCAAATACTCTTCCCTTTCTCATGCACCGCTTTCCCGGGGCTAATGAAGTAAAAGCTAAAACGGATGCTTTAATTAAATGGTCAAAAGAGCCTTACAATCACCCAGAAAGCAGTACTGCGAATATCGCAAGAAGAGTCTTCAGATTTGTGGATAGCTGCGTATCAAGTATAATGAACCCTATTCTTGGCGCTCAGGCTAGCTCAATAAAAACGCCAACACTTGAAGAGATTAATCAAGCTTTGCATAGCACTTTTCTGGAAATACAGAAACTCACTGATGCGCCAGCCCACCCAACAGGGGTAAGAAGCTGCAACAGCAATCCCGAAGCACAAATGACAGCCCTAAAAGGCGAGATGAGTTCAATGCTCGCAACATTACCTCCTGGTACTACCATCACTCGGGGTAAGCATGGACGGCCTATTGCTTCAGCTCTTGACAGTTACAGAGGGATGAACCTATTCATGCCCTTACAACACCTAGCGGAATCAACCGGGGGCCTTGTGGGTTTGTCGATCTATCCAGGGGATTTTCATGATATTATTAAAACAGTATTCGAGCATATTTTTGGAAACATATCACCCGGTCAACCCATCGAAATTGCCTTCGTAATCAAGACAACAAGCAGCATGCACAGTGATATTGAGCAGATAAAAAGTGCTCTCAGTCGGTTTGCAGATCATTATAACCAGTTGCAGATAGATTATGATAATCCGCTAGTTAAAATGGCAATTATAGAATTCGGAAACGAAGGTGAGTCTTTGTATCGGATGAACACTGACCTTACTTCCGATCTTCCTAAAATCATAGCAAATTTGCAAACAATTGCAGTAACAAGGGCACGCTCATTGATCCGAACTTTTTTTGCCGTCCTTCGTAACGCAACAAATGCCTTATCCTGGAGCCGCGATACAAAGCATATTGTCATATCTATCCAAGATTCCACTTCTATCTATTCCGAGGAAGCAACAGATGAGCTCGCAAAGGGAAACATTACAATCTATCCCATTATTATGTACCCATTTGACCAGCATCCAGAATAATATTTAGGGCTCGTAAAAAAATAACTTCCGCGTCTTAGACTGCGCCAAAGTTCCCGGGGCTTTCGCGCAGTCTAAGATTGGAAAGTTGTTTATTTACGAGCCCTTAGATCAGGAATTTGAAAGAGAAAATTGCTGCTGGGAATAAGCATCATAAAAGTGAATTAAAGCCGCAGCTTTAGGATCTTTTGCTCTCTTAAGCTCTTCATATAAGCGAAGACCCTGAGCGTTTCTGCCTTGTTGAAAATAGAGAACACCTAACTTGAAGAGGATCTCTTTATCATCAGATAAGATGAGACGGAGCATCTCATACTCAGTGATTTCTTGATCAGGAAGCTCTAGATCATGATAAATAGCTGCCATTTGAGAATGAATCCATGGATCTTGTGGAATGTAGGCATCTAGAATCTTAAGTTCTTCTAAAGCTCTTTCTGCTGCTTTCTGAAATTTCTCTACCATGGAAGAAGAGTCGTATTCCTTCATAATAAATGCGTAAGGAACTTGCTTTCCTAGTCTTTGGGGATTGATATATAATTTGTAGAGCGCTTCGTAAGCTTGCGCTAAAGCAGCGTGCGCCTCAATATTTGTTGGCTCTAATTTGATCCATTCAATGCGCTGCCCGATACAATAAAAATGTAGCAGCTCTTTCATCTGGTGAACATCATGCCAATGACACCACAGACTGAATTTTTCTAAAAGAGGTTGGAGCGATTTAAAATAAATAGAGGCTGCATAATATTGGTACTCTTGCCCTTCCAGATGTTCAAGCAAGCTGTAGACAATATGCGTGATCTGAAGGTGGCTCTCCGATGCTTTCTCTTCATAAGCAAGCAGGCCTCTGCAAGATTCTACAAATTCTTGCTTTAGCTGCAAAAACTGCTCCGGCTTTTTTGCTTCCAAGTAAAACCGCAAAATAAAATAAGCAAAGCCTGTCAAAAAAATAGCTCCGAGAGAAAAAGCTACAAGAGAAGATTTTGCAAAAAATGGAAAGAAAAGAATCAATCCTAAAATCTCAACAAACCCAAAAGCCAAAAAACTCATATTGAAAACAGCATAACTGCGCGTGATGCGTCTAAAATAATCTACGGTATTCCCTATGAGATTGCCTACTTGAGACTCAAAAGAAGAGCGATAGGCCGCCGCGGGATTTTTTCTTGTTTGTTGAAATATGTCTGAGGTGAGCATATCCCTTAGTGTATACTATTTCCCAATTCCAACGAATAAATTTCTGCTGACAGAAATCCTTTTTGACTTAAATACTACATTTGTAGTAGTTTTGGAGATCAGTACTACCTGAGGTTTTTATGAAGCACATCTTCAGCCTGCTCTCTTTGTTCTTTATTCAATTTTTTCCATTAAGCATACCTGCATCAGAGGCCTACGATATCCCACCTTCTATTCGATTTACTCTCGATCGTGCAAACAGCAGATCACCTCTTGTCTATTATTTTAGCCAACCCAAAATGCTTGATAAGACATACCCGATTCTTGTTCTTTGCGAAGGTTCTTCAGGCAAGGGCCATCTTGAAAGTGTGTTTTTCATCCGAGATTATTTTTTAGAAAAAATTCAATCCCTGGGAGTTGGATATTTGACGGTTGAAAAGTGGGGGATTGATGGTAATCAAATCGATGAAGAGGAATTTTGGAATCACTACTCTCGCTCTCAAAGACTTGAGGATCATCTCCAAGTGATCACACATTTAGAAGAGCACCCTCCAGAAGGCTGGAATGGAAAATTCATTTTCATTGGTGTGTCAGAAGGCGGCAGGCTAGTCACAGATCTATCAACGATGTGCCCCAATACCTTGGCAACAATCAATTGGGTAGGTGCTGGAGACTGGTCATGGGCAGATGAGTGCTGGGAGTTTTTTGAAAGATGGAAACAGAATTCATTTTGGATGCGTCTATACGATGCCATTCCAAGAAGCTTTCCATTTTCCTCAGATGTGCCCAAGACTCGTCAAGAATATGATACACTTCTTGAACACATCATACGTAACCCAATTCCTAACCAGTCACTCGGCGGCATGACGTATCTTTATCACGCGGATGCACTCCAAACACCTTCTGTGAACTATAGTAAAATACAGTCCCCTTTTTTGGTTGTGAAAGGAGCGCAAGATAGCGACATAGCATCCTGCGATCAGTTTGTTCAAAAAGCTAAAGAAATGGGAGTGCCCATTACATATTTTCGAGTGGATGGAATGGATCACTGGATTAGAAAAAGACCCGATGTGATCGATCAATCCTTCGACTGGTTAAAAATGCAGCTCTATTCCCAGGCACAAAACAAAACCAGCAAGGATTCATAATGGGAAAATTAGGATTTGGTGAACTAGAATTATTTATCTTAAAGGTCATTCGTAAGCTTGGGAAAACCTCTGTCCGTGATGTTTATGAAAAATTGCCCATTAAGGGGAGTTACACAACAGTCATGACTGTCATGAGCAGATTAGCAGAGAAAGGAGAACTTCTAAGAGAAAAAAAAGGTAAGCACTACATCTACTGGATCTCTTCTCAAACATCTGCTCCTTCCAAAACCATTTTAAAGCGCATCCGCGACAAACTCTTTGGTGGCAAAGGACTTTCTATGCTCAGCTATTTAATAGAAACAGATGAAGAGATTTCTGAGCAGGACTTAAAAGAAATTGAAAAGCTCATTCAAAAAAGAAGAGAGGAGCAAAAAGACCATGGATAAATTCTCTTTTTTTATTCTCAATATTTTTATCAACAGTTTCTTGGCATTTTTTACGGTAGCTCTTCTTGTGGAAGGCATTATTTTCTTATTTAGAATAAGACAAGGAAGATGGACAGCTAGCTTAAGGACACTACCCCTCTTGAAGCTTGTGCTCGACCTATTTTTATATGATTTTTCCAGATGGTCTTATGCGCAAGGCATCAATCCTTTAACGTGTGAGGAGGGAACAAGAACGCTATCTATTTTAACAGGATATCCGACATCAAGCATTCAATTCACAGCACCCAGCAATACAACATTTACTCTTGCAGACCTCGTAGCTTATTCTCTACCTTCCATGTGGCTTCACACGCTTGCTCTACTCATTGTGTGTTGCTCCCTGTTTTTTCTAATAAAAAAATGCGCAACGTATTATCGCTCTTTTAAATTCCTCCATACGCTCTCTCAAAACTCCCAACCTCTTTCTAGAGAAGTAGGCACCGCTTCTTTAAAAGCTTATTTGCAAAAAAGCAAGGCACTTGTCCTAGCTCCTTCTAATTTTGCATCTTCCCCTTTTGTGGCAGGATGGATGCATCCAGTTGTGTATATTTCTTCTTCTCTTTCTACCACTCTCTCTCAGCAAGAGTATGACTCAGTCCTTGCACATGAATCAGAACACATAAGATATAAAGACAACCTTACCAGGCTTATTTTAGGATTTATACAATCCCTCTTTTGGTGGATTCCAACCAAATGGCTCCAAAACCGCATTGAAGAGGGACAAGAAATAGGATGCGATCTTCACTGCAAAAAATATGGGATAGATCCTGTAGATCTTGCCTCTGCCATTTCTAAATCTGCCCACTACTTTGTAAACACATCTTACTTACCACTTACCCACTCGCTCACAAAACGCTCTATTTTTAAACGCGTGCATGCTCTTTTGCACTTTTCTCCCATCAGAAAAACGCGTCTTGTGAGCTACGTGCTCGGAACTGCCATTGCTTGTTTGGTCATTTTTCTGGGAAGATTTTGGATCTTTTGAAAAAGATTCGTGTGTCCGTTTTTTTAACCTTAAATACTACAAGTGTAGTAAGGAAAAATATATGAAGAAAATAGTCTCGATGTCAATTGCTTGTTTCTCTATGTTTGCCACTTTGGCAGCAGCTCCCTCTCATGATCTCCAAGTAGTTAGCGTACATAATGCTTCGCAAGAAACTTTCGATGAGATCATGAAAGGAAATTGCTTAAGTGTCGCCATTGAATTTCCAGCAAAAACTATGCTACCTATCCAGCTTGCTCTATCAGGAGATTTGATGCATTTTGTAGGAAGTACAGAAAATCCCGGATACTTCGAAGTGAAGCAGACATTTTATGCTAAGTGTACTGAAGCAGGAAATCCCGTCTTTAGCTCAGATCTAAAAAACTGGAAATCTTTTGGTGAATTCATCACGGGAAATCTTTCTGTGCTACTTAGCATCCACGATGGACAACCATCTATGGCGATCAGCGCTGAAACAAATCGAAGAACTTGAAGCTTGCTCAAGGCATCTTGCATAGAGATATGCAAGATGCTTCTTATACTACCGATTACCCGTCTTAACCATATAATCAATCACTTTCTGCGAGACATATGCGTTTTTGAGATCGATGATGTCTGCGGTGCTTAAATAAAAGACGCTGTGGGTTGCATCAATTTGGGTAATAATTGTCTGATCGGTAAAACCCGCTTTTGTCATTTGCTTGATGTCTTCGACATCGAGCGGCTCTGCGTGGTCGATTTTATTGACTGTGTGAGGACTCTCTCTGTGGAGAGCCTCTCTGTCAGAGTCTTCAAGAGAAGCTCCGATAATTGCTCCGCCTACAGTTCCTGCTGCTGCGCCGATAAGAATACCGGTTCCTGATCCAGCAATAAGACCGCCTGCGACAGCGCCGGTAGCGCCTCCTGCTACAGCACCTGTGCCGGCTTTGCTCTCACATCCGAAAGCAAGTAAGGCTGCTGCACATATCGTCATTATTTTTTGCATATTAAACCTCTTTAGTAGCAGGCATGGGCTCTTCTTTAAAGCGATAACCTACGCCTCGCACTGTTTCAATCCAATCAAATTTGGGACCTAATTTTTTTCTAAGAGATGCAATATGCACATCGATATTACGATCTACAATAAATGCATCGTCATTATGGACATCATCTAATAACTGATTGCGGGTAAGCACTTTGCCGCGGTTGGTAAGAAGTCTCTTCAATATGCCAAATTCAGATAAGGTAAGTGTTACAATTTTATCTTCTTTACGTAGTAAATAGCGGTCAACTTCAAGAGTAAACTCTCCGAATGCAATCACTTTAGGAGCTTTTTCTGGCTCTTTCCCTCTACGTAAAATAGCTCTGATACGAGAAAAGAGAATTTTAGGAGAAAAAGGTTTAGGAACGTAATCGTCAGCGCCTAATTCTAAGCCTAAAATCACATCCAACTCTTCCCCTTTGGCAGATAGAATAATAATGGGAATAGCTTTGAGGTCAGGATCGCTTTTCATCTTACGACATACATCAAATCCATTTTGGCCAGGAAGCATGATATCTAATATTACAAGATCAGGTCTTTCTCTTTTTACAGCCTGAAATCCATTGATTCCATCCACTTCGACATGAAGCTTGTATCCACTCATTTCAGCTTGCAGTTTTATAAGAGCAGCGATGTCTTCTTCATCTTCAATTAACAATATCCGTTTCTTCTGACTCATCGAAATTCCTCCAAAGAGCGCTATTAAACCAGATTCCAAAAAAAAATTCACCTCTTTTTTATAATTGATTTGAATTTTTCAATAGAGGTGTACGGAAAAACTACCACCACCACTTAGAAACAGAAGACGTAGGAACTGCTGGTTTTTTCCAAATGCCTGTCGAAGCAAATAAATGTTTAGATTCATAATCTCGCCAAACGATCACAATTTGTCCGCTGGTAGAAAGTTTGAGCAAAGGACGCTCTTCTTGAAAACCTATTGTGAACGCAGAAGGGCGCGACCATCCCTCTTGAGGAGTGTTTGTAAGCATCAAAAATTTATGCATCTTTGGGTCTTGGAAAAGAAAAAGCATACCCCCTTCATCATCATAGATAATTTGTAAATTAGAAATAGCGCGTTTTAGCGGGTTTGTAGTGTCAGGTGCCTGCCACTTGCCACCTTTAGGCTTTGTAGAGCAGCATATCTCTCCTACGCTGCTACCTTCCCATACAGCTACAAGGCTTCCCTTGTTATTCGAAGAGATTCTTAAGTGAGAAGTTTTTGTAACAGAAGGAAAGTCTGATGTTTCCCAAACGCCTTCCTGCGATCTAATCAAGCATTTGGTTCCTTTCTCTTCTTGATAAATACACACAAACTCTCCAGTTAGCATGAGCTGAGAAAGTATATTTTCTTCAATATAGAGAGCATGTGGATCAGACCAAGGCGTATCACGAAATCGTGTAATTACAAAAGGAACAGATGTATTTTCAAATAAATTACAAAGACCTCTTCCTACGCCTACGCTTTCCCCATTGCGATTGAAAGATAATTGCGATGGCATGCTAGATAAAAGATACTCTGAAAAAAACTCTTGGGAGGAAGACCAATCTTCTCGAACAGGTTTTATGCGTGAAAAAATCTTACCACTGCTTTTCTCTCCCCATATTAAAAGTATACTCCCTTGAGAATCTATGGCTATTTGTGGGCTTAAGGAAAATCCATTAGATAAAGCTGTAGGGGAATTTTCCCATGCCTGACCTGTCTTTTTTGTAGCAGACCAAATGTTTCCATAGGGCAGTTGGTTTACCCATATTGCCGTAATAGTGCCTTCTTCATCAATCACTGCCTTAGGATACATCCCATTGGATGCAGAAAGTTTTACAGGACCTTCCCACTCTCTTCCTGCAGATTTTGTAACAGCTTGGATAGGACCTATTATTTTTTCCTCTGTCCAAATAGCTATCGAATCCCCCTTGGAGTTAGAAGACAGCCTATACGTATGCAAATCGACTTCAGCTTGTGAAATATCAACGGGCCTATCCCACATAAGCCCCGCGCATAAGGGCTGCACTAAAATAAGGCTTAACAGAATAATGTTTTTCATTTTTCCTCGGGGTTAGGACTACCAAATAAATCTCGAAAAGCTTGCTTGGACACTTCTCTTCCCATCTCTGCAAGAGATTCAGTAAGAGGGATTTCTTTGGGGCAAACTTCAACGCAGTTTTGAGAATTTCCGCACCCAACTCCTTCTTTTTCCATGAGAGCATGGAGCCTTTCGGAAGCCTGCATTTTTCCTGTGGGATGGGAATTAAAAAGACGCACTTGTGAAATAGGCGCAGGGCCCATAAAAGAGGAATGCTCATTCACTTGAGGACACGCCTCAGAACAACACCCGCATGTCATACATGTCGATAATTTGTATCTTGTATCTTGAACTTGGGGACTCATTTTAGGACCCACTCCACGCTCAAAAAACCCATCAACATCAATCCATGCATGCATTTTTTTTAAATTATTAAACATCGTATCGCGTGATACAACAAGATCGCGGATGAGTGTAAATTTAGTCATAGGAGCGAGTGTAACAGTAGAGCTACCGGTAGATTCAATCAGCCTTTCAATAAGAGCTGTACAAGCCTGACGTGGCTTGCCATTGATAAGCATCGAACACGACCCACACACTTCTTCTAAACACCCTTGCTCCCAAGCAACAGGTGTCACCTTTTCCCCTTTGCGATTGTAAGGAGACTTTTGGATGTCCATTAAAGCAGATATGATGTTGTAAAAAGGTTTTAGCTCGAGCTCAAACTCTTCCCAGTATTGTTTTTCAGGACTTCCACGAAAGACTTTTAAGATAAATTTTTTCATAGCGGCAATTGTATGTTAGCAGGAATTTTCTCTAACGTAGGTTTAGTTTTTTTTGCATGCGCATAATCTCTTTTTTCAAGATGGGGGTAGTGTCTTGTGTCAACAGCGCGGTAAGAGATCTTGGGACCCTCTTTTTCATAAGATGCAATTGTTGTCTTAAGCCACTTGCCATCATTTCTCTCAGGATATTCTGCTTTAAAATGTGCGCCTCTTGACTCATCACGCATTAAGGCGCTCGTTGTCATCGCTAAAGCAAGTTCTAACATGAAGCCGAATTGATTCGCAAACGCATACGTTTGATTCATCAAAGCTCCTCGATCACTCAAAGAAATGTTCCCGTAGCGCTCTCTGAGTTCTTTTATTTTAGAGATCGTCTTTTTTAAGTCAGGATTGCTTCTTTTAACAGTCATATTACGCACCATTAAGTCTGCTAGCTCATCATGTAATTTATGAACATTTTCTGGACCATTGCGATGGAGCAGATCCGTTTTTAAAGCTTCTTCTTTTGCAAGAGGCTCTGCATAAATCTGCGAATTTAGCTCATCGTAACTTTTGTCTAAACCTTGAATATACTTTGGCACTTCTACGCCAGCAACAAGACCAGAGAAGATGCACGACAAGAGGGAATTTGCTCCTAAGCGATTGGCACCATGGTACTGGAAATCAGATTCCCCAATATTAAAACAGCCAGGGATATTGGTCATTTGTCTAAATCTGGCCTCCCTATCTGGATCATCTGCAGCAGGCCAATCAACCCAGGCGCCTCCCATAGAATAATGGACAGCGGGGAAAATTCTCATAGGAACTTTTCTAGGATCTTCTCCTGTAAACTTCCGATAGATATCTAATATCGATTCCATCTTATGAAATGTTTCTTTAGAAAGATGGGTCAAGTCTAAGTAGACTTGCATCTTCCCATCTATTCCGAGCCCCAGCTCACAAACTTTCAGTATCTCTCGCGCTGCAATATCGCGCGGAGCAAGATTGCCAAAAGCAGGATAGAGCTCTTCTAAGAAATACCACGGCTCTCCCGTTTTGCCACAAGGGATTGTCTTTTTGTTAGCTGTTTCGATAGACTTAGATGAATCTCCATAAACCCAAACTCTTCCTCCTTCAGCTCTTGCAGATTCTGAAATTAGGCGAAGTTTATCTTCTGCTGGTATCGCAGTCGGATGGATCTGAATGAATTCCCCATTTGCATACCACATGCCTTGCACAAAAAGGCGACCGTTTGCAGCACCTGTACAAAAAGTAGAATTGGTTGATTTTTTAAAAATGAGCCCAGGGCCTCCCGTGCCAAAAATAACAGCATCAGCCTTCAAGACATCTAGCTTTAAATTGATGAGATCCATGATCACGATCCCTCTAGCTCTTCCTTCTTCATCCATCACAAGACGTAAAAACTCATGGTTCTCAAACTTTTCAACCATCCCCTTACTTTCAAATCTACGCACTTGTTCATCTAAAGCATACAAAAGTTGCTGACCAGTAGATGTTCCACAGAACGCTGTCCTATTATAGAGCGTTCCCCCAAAGCGGCGAAAATCTAAGTTCCCTTCCAGCGTTCTGTTAAAAGGACATCCCATTCTATCCATTAAACGAATAATACCAGGAGCTGCCAAACACATCTCAAGAATAGGAGGCTGATCCGCTAGAAAATCTCCCCCTTTAATCGTATCGTAGGCATGAATGTAAGGAGAGTCGTCCTCTCCTTTTAAGTTGATTGCCGCATTAATGCCCCCTTGGGCGCAGACAGAATGTGAGCGTTTAACTTTTGTGACAGACACAATCTTGACTTTGCAGCCTGATTCTGCAAGCTTCATCGCTGCAGAAAGACCTGCAAGACCACCACCAACCACAATGACTTCTTTGAGAGTTTTTTTCATGATTTTAAATTTAACCAGTAAGTTCCCCAAATAGCAGCAAGCCCAAGAAATGTAACAAGTAGCATCAATGCGACTGCCAAAGAAGCAGCTCTTTTTTGCGAGGCCCTTTTAATCACAAAGCCCCATGTAATTAAAAAAGTCCAAAACCCATTAAACCCGTGGAAACAAGCAGCAAGAACAAAAATAGTATACAGCCCTGCATAGAGAGGAACTTTAAATGTATCTCTTACACTTAAAAGAGAGGCCGTTCCAAAACTGCCAGATACTGCAATCACTTCACCCGGTTGCAAAGGCTTCTTCTCAAGGGCATGGACCCACACCATTTTTTCCCTATATTTTTGTGCAGAGGTCAAAATAACTTCCTGACCCGCATCAAAAGAAGAAGTGTCTGGCATCGTTTCAGCCACTTCTAAAAGTGCTGCCTCATCTTGCCTATGTGCAAGCGCTCCTTTTTCTCTTAAAATGCTGCTCTCATCATAAAGCGTAAACCCCAACCTATCAGCTAGCGTATAAAGCCCTTTGTCCATTTTAATTTTCACAAAATAAGAAGAAGTTTGCCCCTCACTTGCAGTCCATGGATACTCTAAAAATCGAAAGGTAACGATATGCGCAATAAGCCCCACTAAAAGAATCCAAGACGTGATCCTCTGCCATGAGTACGCTTTATTTCTCTTATATTCAGAAAGCTGAGGTTTGCTCCCATCACTAGAAACTGTATTTGACTTAGCTGTAAATAAAAGTCTAACTCCCCACACCATATGGATCAGTATTGGAACTCCGAGTAGAAAGAGTTCAATCACAGGTAAATAAGGTAAGTTGTGAATAGCGTTTACTGCTTCCACAAAACCTCTTCCACTTTCTCCTAAAAGAAGCGCTGCTTGAGAATTAACAAAAAGATGCTCTGTTAAAAAAAGCACAAGCCACAGCCCCATGAGAGACTGAAGTCTTTTCCACACAAATACACTGGGAAGGGTTGCAGTTGTCATAATGTTTTAACACATTAAACATCTTTAGAGAACTTTTGGAAAAGAAAAAAATTTAGAAGCATTCAATAAAGTTTGATGTGCAAGCTCTGAGACGGGAATGTTCTTCACTAAAGCTAGCGCTTTTGCAGTCTCTTCAATGTAGCTCGGTTCATTCATTTTTCCTCTATGCGCTTGGGGCGCAAGGTAAGGTGTGTCTGTTTCAATGAACATTCTTTCAATAGGAACGTACGCTGCGACTTCTCTTAATTGCTCCGATTTTTTGAAAGAAACAATCCCTGAAAATGAAATGTACCACCCCCTATCAAGGCACTGTTTTGCCTCTTCTAGGGTTCCGGTAAAACAATGCAGCACTGCATTAAGGCCTTTATATTCCGCATCTGCCATTTCAAATAAATCACCAAAAGCTTCCCTGCAATGAAAAATCAAGGGGAGCTTTGTTTCTTTGGCAAGCTCGAAATATTTTGATAAAAACTTTTTCTGCACCTGGCGATTAGAATGCTCGTAATGGTAGTCAAGACCTGTTTCTCCGATAGCAACCAATTGCTTTCCCTTCGCTGCTTTTGTGACAATCGGAAAAAAAAGATCCCCCTCTTTTTCTACATCATGCGGCGTTGTAGCAGCTGTATTGTAAACCCACGAAACCTTTTTTGCCAGCTCAAGGCCCCGCTCCAAAGACACAACCCCTGTGCAAATGTTGACAATCTTTTCGACCCCTTTTTCTTGGGCTCTTTTCAATATGTTTTCAACATCTCCTATCACAGAGTCATCTGCTAGATGCGCATGAGAATCAATGTACATAAGTTTTCCTTTTTAACTACTAATCACCCCGATAGCAAAGCCTTCTTATTAGCAAGAATATATCCTTGTTTAAGCTCTGCACGGTAAACCATCCATAGCCCTATAGATACAATACCTGAACATAGAAAAATAGATAAAGAAAGCGTCTCATTCAGCAAAAACCAACCATTAAAAGAGGCAAAAATAGGTGAGAGCAAACTAAAAAAAGAAAGGAACGTCGTTGTAAAACGCTTTAGCATTAAACCATAGAGATTGTAACAAACAAAATTAGAAATCACCATGATAATGAAAGCCCCCTGCAAGAAGGGGATGACATTTTCTTTAGAAACAGGAAAAGGATCCCACGCTTCAGTAACAAACGAATGCAAAAAAGCTATAACTCCCCCTACAAGCATTGTCACGCCATTTATCATGATCGGTGAAATATCATTATTTTTGACAATGAGCCTGAATAACACCCACCCATAAATACTACAGATGGCAGATCCAATAATAGCAATTACCGGCCAAGAAATAAAACTGAAAGCAACAAATAAACCTTCCCCATCTGTCTGGTAAAGAAGAACGGGGATAAACCCCATAAAACCAATAATTAATCCCAAACATTTGTAGAGATTCATTTTTTCCTTAAAATGCAAATAGGAAAAAAGGGCAGCAAAAAAAGGAGAAAGGCCATATATAAAACAAGTCTTAGCTGCTGACAAATATTTTAAACCCCAAAACTCCAAAACATTGCCTAGATAAACATTGAAAATAGCAATCAGCAGCACATACAGGTATTGTTTTCCTGAAAGCTTCAAGACAAAGCGCTTAGTAAAAAACAAATAAAGAAGGATTATCATACCAGCAAAAGTCATCCTGAATCCAGTCAGAAAAGCAGGAGAACTCAACTCGAGAACTATTTTCCCCAAAGGAAAAATGCTAGACCATAAGGCATACATAAAAACAATGAGAACAACAAACATAAACCTTTGCTAGCAAAAAACATTTCAAGAACACCGTCATTTATACTCGCACTTGCACAAACAATCAATTATTTTTTTACTCATAAAAAAATCGAAAGAATGGGGCGCGCTCCAACATAAAGCAATTTTCTTGCGCGCTCCCCGTTTTTTCGGTATTCTATAAACAAACTACATAAGAGGATAATATGTTCATACCGCTTGCTAATTTAACAGCTTTTTTTTCCGCTTATGGGCAGTCAGATCTTTTTGGAAAGTTAATCATTATAAGTCTGATAGGGCTCTCTGTTGTCTGCTGGATTGTGCTGGTTTATAAAATATGGGTACTGCAAAAAGTAAAACAGATCTCCCAGACTTTTAAACAGTCACTTGCAAAAAATAATAGATCTTTTTTAGATACTGACTTAAGCCTCTTCCCCATGCCCAAATATCCCTATATTCCCCATCCATTTCTTTCTATCTCTCAGTCTTTAAAACAAAAGACCGTTGATGTGCTGAATAAAAACCATTATTTTCTCTCGCAAGGAGGCAAGGAAAAAGCCTCCGTTTATTTAACAGCAAGCGACCTAGAGCTATTAGAGTACCACGCATCTAGCACGATTGCAGAAGAACATAAACGCTTAGAGAGCAACATATTTGTTTTATCAACGATTGCAGCTTTAGCGCCTTTCATGGGATTACTTGGCACTGTTTGGGGGATTTTAGAGAGTTTTTCTGGATTTAGTTCAGGAGGGGCTGTCGGCTCTAACTCTGCCATCCTGGGAGGACTATCAACTGCTCTTGCAACAACCGTACTTGGTCTTATCATAGCAATACCAGCTCTTGTCTCTTATAACTACCTTAAGAACACGGTTAAAAGTTACACCTCCGATATGGATGGTTTTCTCTCTAACTTGATTTCTGCAATTGACATTCAGTTTCGCAAGGTTGAATAGATGCGTAAAAGAGCCTCACAAAGAGATGTAGAAATAGAGGATGCGGGGATCAACTTAACCCCTTTAATTGACATCGTAATGGTCGTGCTCATTATTTTTATTATCATAGCTCCCATGCTAGAGCTAGATAGAGTAACGCTTGCTAGTAGCAGCTCGGGCCCTGAAAAAGCTGTTACGCTAAGTGCAGAAAAAGGGGAGATTGCCATTCACGTTCATGCCAATAACACCATTTGGTTAAATGGAAAAAAAGTAGAAACCTCCGAACTGGTCACTCACCTAAAAGAAATCCACAAAAAAAATCCTGGGCGTACCCCCCAAGTTTTTCACGACAAGAACGCTCTTTTTGGAACCTATCAGAGCGTTAAAAATGCTGTAGAAATGTCGGGCTTCGAGCAAATGGATGTGATTTTAAAACCAAGCTAATCCCATGTTAAAAAAAATTACGCTCACTGTCATTTGGATCCATGTAGCGGGGATTTGCTTTCTCCTATTTTCTCCTGTCAAAATATCTAAACTGCCTCCACAAAAATTTATCGTTCAAACCCATACATTTAAACAGGTAAGCAAACAACCCTATCGGGCTACCACGCAGGCAACAAAAACAGCTCAAACTCCCACTCCCAAACCTCCAAAGAAAAAACCGGTTCCACAAAAGAAACCCCCACAAAAAAAACCTATCCCTGCACAAAAACATCCCCAAGAAAAAAAACCTGAAATCAAACCTCCTCCTGACACACGAAAACCCTCCCCTAAACCAGCTATTGATTTGCAAAAACAAATCGTACAAGAGTTAGAAGAGATTGTCGCAAAAATTGAAGAGAAAGAAGAGAAAATAATTCCACCATCCTCTTTACAAGAAACCGGCAGTAGTTTACAAAATACGTCAGCTATTTTTGCGTTGGCTCCTGAAGAGAGGTATCAAGAATCCCTTCTTGCTTATCTGCAAGAAGCTTTGCATCTTCCAGAACAAGGAGAAGTGAAAATCCAGCTCTCCATAAAAGAAGATGGAAATTTAGCAAAGATAGTTGTTTTAAAAGCGGAAAGTGTTAAAAATAGGGAGTACCTAGAAAAACAGTTGCCTCTTTTGCGTTTTCCCTATCTACACGAGTTGCGCGTAAGGGAAAAAGTATTTGTGTTAACCTTTTGTAACGAACCTAAAAACTGAGTTAAAGTTATGCAATTTTTAAATAAAATAATAGTTTCCATAAGCCTCCTCTCTACATTGAGTGCCTTTGCGTCTGATGCTACCGCTAAAGACGTTCAAGAAATACGCGTCTACCTTCCCACCACAAACTCCCTCGAGCCGCTTTATTTTGGCAAAGTAACAAAATCAGGTGAAGGGATCGATGCGAAATATTTAACCCTCCTCGAAGATATTCTCGCGTATGATTTTAATTACAATGGATCTACAAAAATCATGCCGCTTTCTGCAGAAAAAGAAGCCGTTCTTGAGAAAAAAAGTTTAAGTGCAGCCTTTAATCCCATGGTGTGGAGAAATTTTGGAGCAGCCCACGTAGTACAAGCTAAAATTGAAAACAAGATGCTCTCTCTCACTGTTTTCTCTTCAGAAACAGGATCTCTCAAACAATTCGCAGACATCCCTTTAACAGGTATCATCGGAAAAGATCGCCATCAAATCCACGTAGCAGCAGATGCTGTCTACAAAGCTCTTTTTGGAACAGACGGAATTGCAAGCACGCGCATCCTTTATTCTGTTAAACAAAAACCATCTAACAAAAGAGATTGGATCTCAGAAATTTGGTCATGTGATTGGGACGGCGCTAACCCAAAACAAATCACAAAAGAGGGAAGCTACTCGGTAACACCTGTATTTATTCCCCCTCACTCTAAATTTGCCAACGATCGCTTCCTCTACGTATCTTACAAGTCTGGACAACCAAAAATCTTCCTTGCTTCTTTAAAAGATGGAGTAGGCAAAAGACTCATTGATCTCAAAGGACATCAAATGCTCCCTGCAATATCTCCTAAAAGAGATAAGATTGCCTTTATTTCAGATGCAGGAGGAAGTGTTGATCTTTTCCTCCAAGAGTTTCATCCAGAAACAGGAGAAGTTGGAAAACCTGTGCAGCTATTTTCTTTCCCAAAAGCTACACAAGCCTCACCTACATTTAGTCCTGATGGATCAAGAGTTGCCTTTGTATCTGACAAAGACGGATCTCCGAGAATCTATATCATTCCTGCTAGGTTTCAAGGAAAACGAGCAACGCCCATCTTGATTTCCAAACAAAACCAAGAAAACTCTTGTCCTGCTTGGTCACCTGATGGAAAAAAAGTAGCCTACAGCGCTAAAACAAATGGCGTGCGCCAAATTTGGATTTACGACCTAGAAACAAAAGAAGAAAAACAGCTGACAGAAGGACCCGGGATCAAAGAAAATCCCTCATGGGCAGCAGACAGTAACCATATTGTCTTTGATGCAACAGACTCTCTATCGTCAGATTTATATATTGTGAATTTAAATCAACCAGAAGCTATAAAGATTTCCCAAGGGCCTGGTGTTAAGCACTACCCAACATGGGGAAATCATTAAGGATAAACTATGAAAAAATTGCCACTTTTAAAGATGTTTTTGATCGGCCCAGCACTATTATGGGTTGCAGGATGCCAACACAGATCACCGAATGCATGGGATGATCACCCCAATGAAGCTCACCAACATTCAAAAAAACACAGCTCATCTCTCTGGGAAAGCAGTGATGATGCGACGCAAGATAATGCATTAAGCCTCTCGTCTGAAGAGTTCATCCCTTTGAATGAAGACGATTTGAAAAACCAGTTCGCAGATGATGCTTCGCCCGTTTCGTCTCTCGGAGAAGGAGGAGTCCCTAGCGCAGATGAATTCTCTGATCCTCAAGGAGAGCTTGCCTCTATTTTTAAACCCGTCTTCTTTAACACAGATGACTATACATTAAAAAGCAAAGAGCATTTAGAAACTATCCACCGCGCAGTCTCTTATTTAAAGACGCACCCTAATGTTGCTATCATCGTTGAAGGTCATTGCGATGAAAGAGGCCCTCAAGCTTACAATATGGCACTCGGCGCAAAAAGAGCTAACTACGTCCGCTCTCTTCTTGTCAAAGAAGGTGTAGATGTACGTCAAGTTCATACGATCTCCTGTGGTAAGGAAATGCCTTTCAAAGAAGGACATGATCCTGAAGCGTGGTCGCAAAATAGACGTGGACACTTCCGCATATACAAAAAATAAATATGTCTTTGCAAAAAGTTTTTTTTCTCGGAGCGTTGATGATCGTAGGGGGATGCGTTTCCCCCTTTGCAGCGCTCCAAAGATTTAAAGATAATGGCGCCATGTTAGAAGAAATACGGACAGAAATTGCCGATCTCAAACACTCCATTCATGCAACAGAAATAGAACTCCACCTCTTAGAAGAAAAACTAGAAAATCAAGCCGCTTCTAAAACAGATTATCTAGAAGAAGAGATCACTACTTTAGAAAAAAAGATCCGCACGCTCGAAAAAACACAAGACAAAGCCTACTCCTACGCAAACCAGATCCAAGCCCTTGATCGTAAAGTAGAAGATATGGGGCAGATCAAAACCGCTCTTGCTTCTGTCTCTAAATACATCGAAGCGAAAAAGCCCTCCCTCTATCAAGTCAAAAGTGGAGACTCCCTCTCAAAAATTGCTAAAGCCTATGGCACATCCGTTGAAACCTTAAAAGTCATCAACCGTCTAGAAGGCGATAAAATCCTCATAGGTCAATTGCTCCAACTACCAGCATCCTATGTCGGAGAATAGTATCGGAATTTTCGACTCAGGCTTTGGCGGCCTGACTGTCATGAAAACAATCCGCGAGCTACTTCCTTTTGAAAACATCATCTACTTTGGAGATACCGCACGGATTCCCTATGGAACTAAAAGCCAAGAGACAGTCCTTCGCTACGCTACAGAAAATGCCTCTTTCCTCATCGAACAAAACATCAAAGTGCTCGTTGTTGCCTGCCACACAGCCTGCTGCCTTGCTCTTGACAAGCTCCAAGAACTATTTCCCATACCCATCATAGGTGTTACCCACCCAGCTGTTGAACAAATAACGCTTCTTCCCAGCACAAAAAATATCGCTATACTCGGCACTCGTTCAACGATTGCATCAGGCATGTATCAAAAGCTTCTCCAAGAAAAATGCCCCCACGCAAACATTACGGGAATTGCCTGCCAACTCTTTGTCAACCTTGTCGAAGAAGGCTTTATCGATCACCCATTAACCACCCTTGCTATTCAAGAGTATCTTCAATCACTAACTTCGGTTGATACTATCTTGCTTGGATGCACGCACTTCCCACTCTTATCTGCTCAAATCCAAAAGCATTTTCACTATCCTGTAAACCTCATCGATCCAGCGATTGGCTCTGCAGAGGCGCTCAAGAAGCTTCTCACAAACTTAAACCTACTCCGCCCTCCTTCTACACCGCCCACCTACCAGTTCTACGTCTCAGATGCTCCTGAGAAGTTTCCGCTCCTTGGCGAGAAGTTTTTCTCTCATCCCATCACCAATGTCCAAAAAATCGACTCCTCTCTTTTCTCAGTACGCTAAAAACTTTTCCTTGCATCTTCCTAAAATAAATAATAAACTTCCCCTTTTCTACTGAAGAGGTATTTCATGCTTGGAACAGAACTCATGATCGTAGCTGCATTATTTGTCGCAACATCTAACTATTGCATGCGCAAAAGCATTGACTCAGGAGGATCTACAAAAGCCTTTTTAATGATTCAGTTTTTCTTGGTGTTTCTGATTGCGGTTTTACTTAACCCCGTTAGAAGCGGCAATTACCAGTGGAGCTCAAGTATGGCTTTATTTGGAATTGCAGGAGGGATTGTTTTAGTATTCATGATGGCTTTTTTAGGTAAAGCTTTAGAAACAGGTCCTCCAGGACTTACATTTGCAGCTCTCAATGCATCGACTGTGATGCCAAGCATTGTGATGGTGTGTTTCTTTGGAAGCACTTTTGGATATTTGTATACAGTATGGCACGGTCTTGGTTCTATCATTGTCCTATTAGGACTATTCTGGGCAGGATGGCAAACAAGGGGAGGTGCTGAAAGAAAAGCCAATTGGGTAAGTTTTGTCACAGCTGCTTTTTTCCTCCACGTTATCTTCCTTGTCTTTCTTAGCTGGAGAGCTCTTTTCATCAACTTCCCAGATGCCAATGGACTACTACTTTCTTTTGATACAGAAGATGTAAAGAGTCAGTGGTTCATGCCGATGGCATTTTGTGCAGCTTTTGTCATACAATCCTTCATCTTTTCTAAAGAGAAAAGAAAACCCTACAAAGGGGAAGTTGTCTACGGCATCTTTGGTGGTATTGCTAACGGCATTGGCACATTTTTCATGATCTGGAGCACGGAAGTTGCAACATCATTTGAGCATGCGATGATCTATCCGCTTTTTGCTATCACGATCATTGTCATCTGTAATCTTTGGGGGCAATGGCTATACAAAGAGAAGGTTAACTGGAAAGCTAACATTCTCTGTATGCTTGGAATTGTCATTGGCACGATCGATTGGAAAGTTCTCTTGAAACTTTAGGTCCTTACAGGCACAGCATAAATTCTCCTATTGATTGTTTTTTCTAGTAAGCGCAAAATCAAGGCGGCTTAAGAAATGCTATTTTAAGAAAAGGAGGATGTTATGGCAGCGATAGTTAAAGTGGGACAGTACAGATATTGTTATGGAACGGCTAATGAAGCAAATAGGGAGATGCAGTTTTTAAGATATCCGGATGGTCATATACAAGCTTCGATTTATGCACTGTTTACTCCTCAAGGACCAAAAGAAATCTCTACTCTTTCCGGTGATCAAATAAAGGTTGAAATGATAACAACTTCTCAAAAAATTCAAGAATTGAAAGCTGTTCGAAAAGGAGAAAAATCATCTTTTGTGGGGCCCCAGGAAAAAGCACTCTCAAGTCTTTCTGGTGAGGAGCAAGAGAAAATATTACAGCAACTGGAGCCTAGAGGGCCATGGAGGATTGAAATCTCCAATACCTTTGGTCCAGATCCTCATTTTGAAAAAGTGATCGGATTGAATTTTTTTAACCCCGCTTAAAGAGCGTATTAAGAGAAGACAGAAATCAAGAGTGTCTTTTAAGCTTCAGGAGATAATATGGGGATTCCTAACTTAAGAAAAGCAGCCTTTGATGTAGATTATGCTCAGTCCGGCAGTTTATATTTAGCACATCCTGATAGTGTTGTGGAGCAGCTTAATTCCTTGTATGGTTGCGAGGATTCTTTGCCAGTGAAGTATCAAGAAAAAGTTCTTCAGTCTTTTGTGAATTTTCTTGTTGCAAAAGCAAAAGAGCGGGGAAAAGAGAGTTTTTGTGATGAGGATAGCAATACATCAAAACTTATTAAAGACTATACCGGAGCCTTTTTTCAACGCATACGCCGCCAGGGACCTGTCCCATCTTCTTTTGTGGATTTAGTGGCTTTTCAGACAGTGGTGTCCGCTGTCTATAATTTTGCTTTAGATAAGTTTAGAAAATGCAAAGCTCTTCCAGATGCTCCCCTGGCCCCTCTTGCAAAATGGGGGGTAGATGAAGATTGCATAAGCAGCAGGTGTGTGAAAGATATGGCAGAGCCTGGGCTTAAAATAGGAGCAGGCCTTATTGTTTTTCCTGCAAGGTATAGAATGGGAGGATTATTTGCTTGGGCAGTATTGAGCCATGAAGTAGGGGGTCATAGTATGCTAGACTCCTGTCCAGAGGTAATAAAAGAGTGGAGTTTAGCTATTCAAAAACAAGTGCATCTAACGGTAGACGGGGAATCTTACGGCCCAGGATTTTTAGATGAAAAATATTGGTCTGATATTGACAGGGTGGAAGAACTTGCTGCTGATGTATTAGGAGTTTTAGTCAGTGGTCCAGCGTTTGGTATTGGATTAATTGGGTATCTTAGAGGAAGTAATCATGGAAAATTAAATCTGTCTGCATCTTCGCGTATCAAACATCCTCCTCATGTTTTAAGAGCTGTTGCTGTGGCTCGTGTTATTGAACTATTAAACCCCCAATCCCCATACGTAGAACTAATCACACAAGAAATTAATCAAGATATCGGAGATGACCCCTCAATCAATTTTTCACATTCACGTGGGGAGACCGAAATACCTTTTGAATTTGCAAAGAAAACTGTAGAAAGCGTTGCAACGGTTATCGCCACCGCCTCCCTGGAATTTTTTGAAGGTAAATGCTTGATGGAGCTGATCAGCTGGGGAGAAGAAGAAGATTTAATTGTTTTGGGCATACAAAAATCGATGCAAAAAAAGGAAGAAACCATGCTTCCTTCATTGCATTGTGGAGGTTCTCTGACTCGGTATATCATTCCAGCAGCAATATTGACAGCTATTGAAGATGATAGCGATATCCCCACTGTTTTTGAAAAAATGAAAAATTATCTAATTGATGCTCACGGCAGGTACGCGCTTAAAGCGACTCCATAATAAGAGCCCAATCAAGAAAAAACTCTTACAAGGCAGATGGATTTCCATATGCAGGACATTTAATCACAGCTGCCTTATTTTGCAGCGCGTGCAGAAAGTCTTGATTTAGCTCTAGAAGCCTTGTTCATCTTGAACAGATTTGTTTTAACGCCTTTATCCATCAAGCTGTAAACGAGATTGAGGTGTTTTTTTACATCTGCTTTGTTGCCGGCTGTCACAGAATCTTCGAAAGCACGGATAGCTGTCTTAACTGCGGCTTTTAAACCGTGGTTATGAGCTTTCTTTCTTTCGTTCTGTACATCTCTCTTCTGAGCTGAAGGAGTACGTTTTTTGATGACCTTTTCACTTGCTTTTTTTTCTTCTGACATAATTTCACCTGAAATAAATATTGATGAGCTGTATTCTACCTGTTTTGGGGGGATATGTTCAAGGCCTTATTTATAATTGTCGGGATAGCTGCAGGATGGTTCTGCTGCACAGCGAGTATGGCTCTATATTCTTTTATGAAACTTGACCGGTATGCTCCTGCCCAAGTAAACACGTGGAAGGTGATTGACTACTCCCCCTCCAAGGTGGCTCTAGAAGCTTTTTATAGCTTTTCTGTAGAAGGGAAGGAGTGGAACGGACAAATGATTTTTTCAAAGCCCTACTATTTAAATCGCCCCTCTGCTGAGCAAGCACTTAAGCAAAAAAGTCAGGAAGTGTGGGGAGCGTGGTATAATCATAAAAACCCCAATACATCCTCTTTAGAAAAGATCTTTCCGTATAAAAAATGTTTTAACGCTCTGATTGTTGTGGGGCTACTTGGGTATTTTTGGATTCTAAAATACCGTAATTCTTTAATGGGTTAGCTTGGCAAGTAGATGGTAGAAAAACTCTCGGCAAATGCTCCTCCAGCGAGACACTTGAGAATATTTGGTAAATTTTTTCTCTAAATACTTTAAATGGGAAAGAGCTCCTTCCGATAATCTATGTAAAAGATCTCCTTGAAAAGAGATGGGCCAGGATCGTGTAGAAACAGCTAAAGGAGGATGTTCCACTACAGGAATAGCTTGCAGAGGCTTATGCGGTTGTACAGTAAGAGGTGGCCCCTTCAAGAGCCTTTTGCCTCTATGAAGAATTTCAAACTGGTCGTAGATTTTAAAACCGTCGGCAAAAAAACAAGGTCTTTTTCTTAAAAAATCTTCCGCTGCTGTTAAATTTCTTTTATTAAAACGTTTGACATAGAGAACCCAGACGGGGGTGTAACCTGCTCGTTCGTAATCTTTACATCTGCTTTCCACTTCTTCTTTAGAAATAGGAGAACACTGGATTTCAAAAACAATTTTCTTTTCTTCCCATGCAACATCGGCAATTCTTCCAATGGAAGGAAAAGATTTTTCGAGGGTAGCAGTGGGAATTAAGGATTTAAGGTGGAGCTGGATCTTCAAATGTGCTATGCTTTTGGAATGTTGGCGACAGTGGCTGTTTTTGCGAATGTGAAAATAGTGCAGTTGCCTGTGAGGCCCGCCTCTCACTTGAACGGGGCTTACGCATTCGGGACATTGGTAAATTTTTTTTCTTGAGGCGTCTTGCGCAAGTATGGGTATCTGCTCATCTAGGGCGTATAATTGCATAGACCTCTTGACTTTAACTGAATAATCATTGGATGATTAAGAGATTGCATGAGTAAAGGTAATTTTTCAAACATTTTCAATCAACAGCATCAACAAAAAGTTGATGAGCTGGTCTCTTTAGCCAAAGAACAAGGCTACATCACATACGAAGAAATCAATGAAATCTTGCCGATGACGTTTGACTCACCTGAGCAAATCGATCAGGTTTTGATTTTCTTGAGCGGCATGGACATTCAAGTTCAAAACCAAGCAGACGTTGAAAGACAAAAAGAACGTAAAAAAGAAGCTAAAGAAATCGAGAGTCTTGGTAAGAGAACAGAAGGAACATCAGACGATCCTGTTAGAATGTACCTGAAGGAAATGGGCTCTGTTCCCCTTCTTACAAGAGAAGAAGAGGTGGAGATTTCCAAGCGGATTGAAAAAGCCCAGATCCAAGTTGAGAAAATCATTCTCCGTTTCCGTTACTCAACAAGAGAAGCCATATCCATTGCCAATTACCTCATTTCTAACAAGGAAAGGTTCGATAAGGTTATTTCTGAAAAAGAAGTAACTGATAAGACCCATTACCTCACTATTCTGTTAAAACTATGCAATCTACTAAAAGAAGAAGACGCTGTCCTTCAAGATTATTTAGTCAAACTCCGCGATCCTGATTTAAAAAAACTCGATAAGTCTAATATTCTTGAAAGCCTTGAAAAAAGCAGAATCCGCACGCAAGCCTACCTACGCCAAATGCATCTTCGTCATAATATCATCGAAGACTTTGGTGAAGTGATTCTCACAGCTTATGACAGGTTCTTAAGCTTAGAAAAAGAGATGCAAGAGCTCATACCAAGAGCAGAAAAAAACAAGTTTGCAGCAGCTAAACTCCTAGCAGTTCAACGCAAGCTGAGTAAACGAGAGCTGGCAGCAGGAAGAACTCTCGATGAGTTTAAAAAAGATGTCCGCATGTTGCAGCGTTGGATGGACAAGAGTCAAGAAGCCAAACGAGAGATGGTAGAATCCAACTTGCGACTTGTTATCTCAATTGCAAAAAAATATACGAATAGAGGCCTCTCCTTCCTTGATTTAATCCAAGAAGGAAATATGGGTCTCATGAAAGCGGTAGAAAAATTTGAGTACCGCCGGGGATATAAGTTCTCTACCTACGCAACATGGTGGATTAGACAAGCTGTAACGCGCGCTATTGCCGATCAAGCTCGTACTATCCGCATCCCTGTTCACATGATTGAAACGATCAATAAGGTCCTTAGAGGCGCTAAAAAGCTGATGATGGAAACCGGCAGAGAGCCTACGCCGGAAGAATTAGCAATTGAGCTAGATCTGACACCCGAAAGAGTGAGAGAAATCTACAAAATTGCGCAACACCCCATCTCTTTACAAGCAGAAGTAGGCGATGGTGGAGAGAGCCAATTTGGGGATTTCCTAGAAGACACAACGATAGAGTCTCCTGCTGAAGCAACAGGCTATGCCATCTTGAAAGATAAGATGGGAGAAGTGCTGTCAACACTCACAGAAAGAGAAAGAACGGTGCTCATTGAGAGATTTGGTCTTCTTGACGGAAAACCAAAAACCCTCGAAGAAGTAGGCGTTCGCTTTAAAGTAACAAGAGAAAGGGTTAGACAGATCGAAGCCAAAGCTCTGCGCAAGATGCGCCACCCAACACGCGCTAAACAGCTGCATGCCTTCTTGGATCTTTTAGAAAATGAATGATTTATCTGTGAGAACTGGAGTGTAGCGGGATCGAACCGCTGACCTCAACAATGCCATCGTTGCGCTCTACCAACTGAGCTAACACCCCATCAGCTGGCAAGAGTATATAGGGCGTGCAGCTTTTTCCAATACAAAAAAATAAGATGCGACTACCGTATTGTAATTTTTATTCGCAACCCATCCGTTGACTCAAAATAACTAAATTTGTTAGGATGCGCCTGTTCTTTTCAAAACCACCAAAAGGGAGATTATATGAAAAAGAAAATTTGGATGTTATTCGTGGCTGTTATCTGTGGAATGAGCTCTTTTGTTACTGCTAATGATTGCGTAGCTTGTGAGACAACTACTACTGAAACTGTTACTCAAGAAGAAAAGAAAGTAAACACAACTGAAGGTTCAGATGTTGTTGTTGCTGATGCTCCTGTTGCTGATGCAGAAGTTGTAGCTTCTAACTAGTTCTTTTCCACGAGAGCTCTGTTGTTCAATAGGGCTCTTTTAATTTCCTGTGAAATTTCTTCTCCCGACTGCTCCCTTCCAAAAGTGTAATCATACGTCTCTTTTCTGGTAGAAATAAAATGAGTTGCATTCCACTCCCAATTGCCCGCTATGAATGACAAAACATCTACATTCTCTGGCACTTCCTGGCCACAGTGATAAATAGCGCCTCTATTTGATCCAAAAAAGAACATCGGTTTTGCAAAAAACAGCATATCATAGCCAATGGAAGAAAAATCCCCGAGATATCCATCACAGAGATTAAGAAGAGGGTAGATCATAGGAAAATGTGATAGAAAAATTACGTTGCCTATTTTTGCATACTTTTCTCTGACGTAATTTGTTTGTGCAAACGCTTGATCTTCTAGCCAAGGATGAAGTTTAATCACAAGATTAAATTGCGGGTGCAAACGCTCAATGATCTCTTCACACTTACTGAAAAAAGATGATGTGTTTTCCTTATTTGCCCACGTGGGCGCATAGAGAAGTGTTTTTTTCTTTTTATCCAATTGGGGCCCAAGCATATTTTGGGCAATCGAGTCATAGTAAGATTTGTTTGCTAAATAAAAATGAGCGCGAAAGTTACCTGTGATAACATAGGAAGAAATCTTTGCAAGCGCGCCTGTTTTTTCAAGCAGATCTAGCATGTGCTGTCCGTAGACAAGAGAAATATCTTGGCTAGGATGATCTTTTAAGGAATGCCCTTTATCAGAATTGCCATGCGGGCAGTAAATCATGCGCATCTTTTTACGAAATAACATGTCAAAAAGCGGAAGCATTTCATCTGACAAAAAACGCCCTGACATAATGATGACATCATAATTGTCAGCTAAAAATTGGAGCGATACATCCAAGGGATCTTTCAGAATACAGTTTAGTTTGGGATAGAACTTCTTGGCTAATTGAAATGTGTCGGGATCAGTGACAATCATTGGAATATCTAGCAAAATAGCTAGCACTCCTAAATGATCCAGGTACGTGTCAACTCCCATATGAACAACAATAAAGCGCATAAAATTCTTCTTAACAGAAGAATGATTTAGCCGAAAGTATAAGAGTAAATCTCTTGTCTAATAGCTGATAGATGCTCTTTATCTTCTTCCTCAATGATCGTGTAGATCTGAGGATACTCTTCAGGTGTTAGGGAAACGCCTGCTTGGTGGAGAAATAATCCCCGGTCATGCAAGAGATCCCTATTATTTTGATTGAGAAAGAACATAGGACGATTAAAGGTGAGAAAATCGTATCCAATCGATGACATGTCTCCAATGTAAATCGCTGCTTTATTTAAAAGAGGGTAGATAGGCGGCCAATCTTTTAAAAAGAGAACGCGGGGAGCATTTTCATAGCGGTAGAAAATCCTATCTGTTTCTAAATCATTGAGGTTAGGGTGGAGCTTAATTACCAGATGATACTGCTCTGGAAGATTATCGATAAGAATCGAACAAGCCTCATAAAAAGAAGTGGAATTCTCTTTATCCTTCCACGTAGGCGCATAAAGAATCACTTTTTTATCAAACGGCAGTAGTTGCTCAGCAAGAGCATCATAAAAAGCTTTGTTTTTTAAGTAGTAGGTATAGCGAAAGTTCCCAATAGTTATGCAGGATTTAAGCTGCTGAAAGGCTTTTTTTTCTTGCAAAAAGTCTATCATCTTCTTTCCATAGACAAGAGCATAGTGATCGTGCTGCAGCCCTTCCATAAAGATAGAAGCATGACCTTTATCAGAATTGCCATGCGGAAGCCAGACAGTAGAAATCTCTTTGCGGGCAAGCTTCATGGGAAGAAAAAACACATCTTCAAATAGAGGACGAGGCATAGAGCTAAAGATAGTGTCAAACTGCTGAACAAGATTATGAGGAACTTGGATATAGTCCCAGTAAATAACCTCTAGTCCCGGGTAATATTTTCTTGCAAGGGAAGCTATCTCTTCTTCCGTTACAATAAGAGGGATTTCTATTAAGGCACAGAAGGGCCCCACATGATCGAGATGATGAGCCATCTGCCCATAGATTAACCCAGCTGCTCTGATATCACTTGCCATGCCTTATTCTATGGGTTTGCGAGGAATTGTCTCAATGATGATCTTTTTTTTGGCAGGCAGGGGTTGAGGAGCTCCGAGCGATTGATGCTGGCTTAGCTTACATAGAAGCTGGTTACGTGAATTTTGCATCGTCATGCGATTGTAAATGGCTACAAGCTGATCTCTTAGAAATAAAGTCTCGCAACTATCTTCATCGCTTTGCAATAAACACTCCTCTAAAGACATTTTTTCGGCATCCGTATCAGGAAAGGATAAGTCCTCTAGCATCTCTGTAACAGATAGCCTTGTGTTTCTTATATCATTAAAACGCTTCAGTAAAAGAGATCTCTCTTCTATGACGTGATCTTTCGATACTTTGTCTCCCGAAAGAAGGAAGTACTCTTCTTGATGCATATTAGCTAATATTTCTCGCATGACATCGATTTCTTTTTTCATAGAGTCTTGTAGTTGTATGTGCACTTCAAGCCAAGCGGGATTCTTTTTGCTAATCATAAAAACCTCTCATGTAATACCCTTACTACTATGCAAGAAGCGTGCCAAGATCTGAAACAGTGGTTTAAAGAAGAAAAAAGAGATCTCCCCTGGAGGAAAAACCCTTCTCCCTATAGGGTATGGGTCTCAGAAATCATGCTGCAACAGACACAAGTTGCTGTCGTTACCAGCTATTTTGAAAAGTGGATGCAGAAATTTCCTACCGTGGCAGCTTTAGCTGCCGCCTCTTTAGAAGAGGTGATGAAGGCCTGGGAAGGGCTTGGGTACTACTCAAGAGCAAGGCACTTGCACGCTTCAGCTAAAATCATTGTAGAGCAGTTCAAAGGTGAGGTTCCTTCTACAAGAGAGCACCTGGAAAGCCTAAAAGGCTTGGGGCCGTATACAGTAGGTGCCATCTTAAGCTTTGCCTTTCATCAAAAAGCTGCTGCTGTTGATGGGAATGTTGTCCGCGTGATCTCCCGCCTTTTTTCTATCTGGGAGGACTCATCTAAAAAGAAAATATTTGAAAATATCGTTACTTCCCTTCTTCCTGAAGATGAGCCGTGGGCTCTCATGGAGGCTCTAATTGAGCTCGGAGCCCGGGTTTGTCAAAAAAAACCTAAGTGTGAAAGGTGCCCTTTACAAGAAAAATGCCTAGCTTATAGAGAAGGAAGCGCCTTTCTTTTACCAATAAAGAAAAAACCTGGTAAAATAACCCACCTCAGTAGGGATGTAGCTGTCATCTTGTATCAAAAAGAGCTACTTGTCCGAAAAGAAGAACTAGGCAAGGTTATGGGCGGTCTTTATGAGTTTCCCTACGTGCCACAAGGCTCCTCCTGGAACTTTGACCTTAAGCTAGAAAAGGTAAAGGTGCTATCAAAAGTAGACCACGGATTTACAAGATTTTCCGTAGACCTTTACCCAACCGTTTACCGATTAGAAGAAAAACAAGATGTTGAAGGGTATGAATGGATAGAAATAGAGGAGCTGCATACACTTCCCTTTTCCTCCGGCCACAAACGAATTTTAAAAGAAGTAACGTGTGAAGATTTTATATACAGAAAGCTCTAACGGATGGGGCGGACAAGAGATCCGCATTTTGAAGGAAGCTCTAGGCCTTCGCAGTAGAGGCCATGAGTGCATCTTTGCCGTTCAAAAAGAGGGCAAACTCTCTTTGCATGCCAAAAAAGAGGGGTTTATCGTCTATAACCTCTCCTTTGAAAAAAAATACGCCATCTCTCTACTCTGGTCTCTTAGAAAAATCATTCGGAAACACCAAATCCACGTTGTCAGCACCCACTCTTCTTTAGATGCTTGGCTAGGAGGGATTGCAGCCCGCATATGCAGCGTAAGGGTTGTTAGAACGCGCCACCTCTCCACTCCCATTCGTAAAGGGATCAATAGCCGGCTTCTTTATAAGTTTCTTGCTGATTTTGTCGTGACAACCTCATCAAGCATTATTCCCATGATTTGCTCTCAGGCCAAGATCCCTGAAAACCAGTGCAAGTGTGTTCCGACCGGCGTAGATCCTTTTAAAGTTGCGCTGCCAGACATCGAAGCTTTTAGGCACTCGCTAGGCTTAAAACCCACAGACATTTTAATCGGAACTGCGTGCGTTGTCAGATCTTGGAAAGGGATCAAAGACCTCATGAAGGCAGCTGACAGCTTGCGTAGCTATCCCCACTTAAAATGGGTCATTGTCGGCGGGGGATATATCGACCAGTACAAAGATTTCATCGATTTAAAAGGCGTTTTAACTTTTACAGGACATCTAGATAATCCTTATGCGGCGATAGCTGCCATGGACATCTTTGTCCTTTTAAGCACAGCCAATGAAGGGATATCCCAGGCCTCTTTACAATCTGCCTATCTAGAGCGCCCTCTAATTACAACCTCTATAGGAGGACTGCCAGAAGTTTGCTTAGATGGAAAAACAGGATTTGTTGTCCCACCTTTTTCTCCTGATAAAGTTGCCGAAAATGTACTGAAGCTTGTAAATAATCCAGAGCTTCGCAGACAATTCGGAATTAAAGCTAAAGAACTTGTAGAAAAAAAATTCACCTTCAAACAAACTTTAGACCAGATGGAAAAGATTTTTAGGAGTAATGAAAAATGACAATAGAGCAGATTCCGATCGGAAAATTTGGATACGTCAAAAAACACATCGTTGACTGGTTTTCTTCCCGCGTTAATTTAATTATTCTTGGAAGTATAGGCCTTGTAGCTCTCTTAGTAGGAGGAGGCCCGCTTGTAAACTTGGCAAGAGGCGGCTCTCAACTAGATTATGCTAAAGCTGAATCTGTCTGCTTAAATTGGGAAGGAACAAAAGATGGTCTTGCTCAGCTACAACAAATTATGCACAAACATCCAGAACTCCACCAAAAATATGATAGCGTAATTGCTCAAAAGTTTTTAGGCTCAAGTCAAAGCGGCCTTGCTACAAGTTACGCTTCAGCAACTCTAAAGCGCATAGGAGAATTTTCTCCTTACTACACAAAGTTTGCAACAGGATCTCTTATGATCGCTGAAGGTCATATCAAAGAAGCTTTAGAAGATGCTAAAAATTTAAAAATGCAACTTGCAGTTGATCAATCTTTTTGGGATCAGAGAAGCCAGCTTGTGCGTCATGGAGCGCTTCTCTATGCGTACAACTTACTTAGAATTGCAACTTTAGAAAAAGAACTAGGCTCTGTAGAAGGTGAGCTTGCTGCATGGAAAGAGCTCAAACAAAACGCAGGATGGGGAGAGGATAAACTCATCAGTCAAACGTATGACCCTGAAGCCTATTTTTTAATACAGCAAAACTTCAAAAAGCAAGACATCTCTCTCCTTGATTATATTAATCATAGAGAAGAGATACTTACTTCATCCGGGACCGGGCACTCTCGATAGCTTGAATATAAAGAATTCTGCCGCCGGCAAGTCCTGTTACTAAAAAAACGAGGAAAGGAATAAATACTGCCACAACAAGGCAAACAATTCCAAGGACTAGCTGCATTGTAGAATCATGCTTAAAAATAAATCCCAGCATCTTTTTGAGCATCCCTTCAACTTTCTGAGCAAATAAAACGCCTACAATAGCGCCGCCCATCAGAGCTGCAATACTCCAGAAAGATTTAAAAAATCCAAAAGCCCCAAAAATAAAGGCTAAGAAAAACATTAAGCAGAAAAAAACCTCGAAACGATGTTTTTTAGCAAAATCCTCAATCTCTCTGACGGATACTCCGTCTTTTTTCTTTTCTTCCATAAGGGATGATCTCCATTAAAGTCTTATAAATTAGTGAATATAGCTTTTTGAATACCCTGTCAATACTATTTTCTAAAAGGGGCCTTTGCGCTGTATATAAGGACAGCAAACCGCCTGTTTTATAACCCATTCATTTATAACGTGTTGCATAAACACGCGCTCTTAACACACTGATAATTAACCAGTTGCTGATAATTGCATATTTTTAAAATAACAAAATCAACTTGTAAAAGAATTTTGTATAAGTTATTATTAATAATGTGATAATAAATTATAAATAAATAATAGGTAAATATGACTAATCCAATAGAAAGATGTAAAACAGAATTAGCTATTCTCAAAACAGAGCTAAACCACGCTCCGATGAAAGACTTAGGTGAAAACGTGAAAATTATTGATTTTTTTCACACAAGACTAGGTGCTCTAAAAAACGACATTAGTTTACTTAAACAATCAGCGGAAGAAAAAGATAATATCACTGCCCTCAACGAAGGGGTTACGAAGTGCTATAAAATGCTGAATGATAGATGCCAGCAAATTTTCGGACGTACAGTGACTGAAGATAGAGAAGATGAAGGTTTTGTATTAATCGATTAGTCTCTTGCTAATCCCTGAGTGTTTCCTAGAAACATTTCCTAAAGTCTTATCCAAAGTCTCCGGCGTGCTACAGATCTCTACTTCGTAGCGCGCTCTTGTAACACCTGTATAAAGAATCTCTCTACCAAACACCTCCGATCCTGGAGGGATAAAAAGAAGCACCTTGTCAAATTCACTCCCCTGACTTTTATGAACAGATAAGCAGTAAGCGTATTCATAGGGGGGAAGATTAAAGACGGGGATTTTACGTAGAGTCCCTTCTTTTTCTGGAATAAGAGCGTAAGCAGCCTTACCCTCTAAGTAAACTAACACGCCTGTCTCTCCATTATAAATACCCTGCACGTAATCTGTGCGTATAAATAGTATGGGCACTGTTAAAACCTTCCCTCTAGATCTTTGCCTCATATGATCAAAGATGCGTTGATTAATGCTCTTAACACCCTGAGGGCCCTCACGCATCGATGAGAGCATCCGAAACCGATCAAAATCTTTGACACTGCTGATTTCTTGTGCAGAAGGGAAGTTCTCATCAGCTATTTTTAAAATATCACAGTCTGTTAAGCAGGCAATCTCATTTTTGCCTTGCTTAATGGAGGCAGCTAAATCTAAAATTTCTTTTCGGTCAGAGCGCATGCAGCGTGTCAGATAGGCTGTTGGCACTTTGCCGACTAGATCAAAAAAAATACTGCCCGACTCAACAGGTGGCAGCTGATCTCCATCTCCCATCAATACTACTTTTGTTCCTGCCTGGATAGAGCTTAAAAAATAAGCAAAAAGACGTAGATCGATCATGGAAGATTCATCGACGATGATCAGATCTGCTTGTAAAAAGCCCCCTTCTAATTTTAGGTCTCTTTCTGAACGGATACCTAAAATAGAGTGCAAAGTGCCACATGTTGTATCTGGGTTAAGCTGTTTTAATCTGCTGGCAGCTTTACCAGTAGGTGCTGTGAGTATGACATGAGCTTTAGGTCCCATTGCTTGAACAAGCGCTTTAGCAACAAACGTCTTGCCTGTTCCAGGACCTCCTGTGATCAATGAAAAAGAATGGCTAAGGGTGATCTGAAGCGCTTCGCTTTGTTCTTGCGTTAGACCTTCTATTGAAGGAATCGATATCATGTTGATTGGATTAACAGACAACCTGCGGATATTTTCAAGGATATGTGTTTCATAGGTCCAGTTTTTGGAAAGGTAGAAAAGGTTTCCATGGCGCATAACTTGGGGCAGCTCAGGAACTATTCTTGCGCCTTCTTGGACAGAAGCTTGCCACGCAAGCTTTTCATTTTCTTCGAGTCCTTCGATAGGAAAATCAGAGCTATCTAAACAGACATGCCCCTCTCTCGATACAGCCATGATTTGTGCCATAAGCGTTTTTTCTTCATAGGTTTGCACTCCTACATGTTCTGCAAAAAAAATGTCGATGGGGTGAAGTAAGCTGTTATCTAAAAGTGTTTTCACAAGACCTCTGGAAAAAATGGAAACAAGCAGGGGCTCTGACAAAAATATAGCACACGCCTCCAAAACATTCATGAAAGGGTCTTGGGTCAAAGCGCATCAGGTACTTTTTAAGCGCTGCTGCATAGATGTCTGCTTGTAAAAAGTAATCCCCTTCGTGCATTGCTTGTTCTAGATGCGCGTGGTCATAACTCTCGAGGTAGTTTGTCTTCCAATCGATAATGAAATATTTGCCATCTTTTTCAAAAAAGAGATCGATGTAGCCTTTCATGAGACCTGTTTTTGTAGAAAAAAGAAACTCCATCTCTTGTTGCATCTTGTCTTGTGCAACATCTTTGAGAGAAAAAGAGGTCAGTGGAAGGGTGAGAGTTTTTTCAACGATCTCTACGATCTCTTGTGCCCAGTTAGCAAGGAGAGTGCCTTTAATCTCTTCGGTAACGATTACTTTTATTTGAGACTGAGCGGAAACGGCTTGCTCAAAAATGCGGTGGAGAATGATACCTGTTTCTGCGCCTAGAGGAAGAACATCTAGGGGCACATTTTTTGCACTGCTGGTTTTTTGAGAAAGGGAAGAAAACGAGAGAATAAATTCAGGGGAAGAAGGAGGAGGTAGCGGGAGTGGTGGAAAAAGGCACATCTCTTTTGCAGCATGGTAAGGAGTTAAATGAAATGTGGCCTTATTGAGAAGGGTATGTTCATACTCTTCTAAGGAAGGTTTGACTCTATCCCAGAAAAGCTCAATCGGTGAGGCTTCTCCTGGAGAAGCTTGCTTTTGATCGAGATCGATAATAAGGGGAACATAGAGCTTTTGTTTGGCTCTTGTCATGGCAACATAGAGCTGCCGCATCTTTTCTGCATCTAACTCTTGCTCTTCTTCTACATCCCTTGCCGTATTTCTTGAAGCAAGACCAAGGGCAAACACGACATCGAACTCGAGGCCCTTGCTGGCGTGTATGGTCATGATCTGAATGCCGGAGCTTTCACCTAAGATACGGTCTGTTACTTCTGACTGTTTGAGCTCTTTTAAAAAAGAAGAAATGCGTTCAGGATCTTTTTGCAATATGGCTTTTTCTACAATTTCTTGGATGTCGTGGTAGAGTGTTAAATCAGGAAGAGCAACTAAGTACTCGAGAGTCGATTGATGCAACCATTTTGTTTCTAAAAATTCTCCCCAGAAAGCACCAAAGCCTTTCTCTTTCAAAAGAGCGCCGAGGTGTAGAAACTTTTCGCGGGCTAAAAATATATTCTCTTCAGTAAGATCTTCCGTAGTCCAGCCGATGAGAGGGCCTAAGAGTGTCTTTTTTGTCAGACTGATGTCTTGAGTTGCGAGCGCATCAACTAGCTCTTGAAGAGCTGTAAGGGCTAGTGAACTCCCAAGGCTCTCTCCCCGCTGGATCGAAGAGGGAAACTTCCACTCTTCTAAAAATGCATGGACGCGGTGTGCTTGAAAACGATCTTTTACTAATATGGCTATTGATGCATGGCCATAAACTTTGGCAATTTCCTGCACGATGAAGGGGAATAAATAATCTTTTTCTAGTTGGCAAGAGGGCCATCTTTTTCCCCTTCCCATAGATCCTTCAGCTACAAAAAAATGGACAGCTCCAGTTCCTTGCTTGCCAGCTTTCATAGGCAAAACAGGGAGCGTTGTGCCTAGAGCTGGCAAATCGATCCAGGGCGAGGAGCAAAACAACCTGTTCAGGATTTCTATTAACCCTTGCTCTGATCTGTAATTGGTATCTAAGTGAGCATGGAAAGAAAATTGCTTGGAGGCTTTTAAAAATGTATAGATGTCTGCTTGCCTAAATGCATAAATCGACTGCTTGGGATCTCCTACAAGATAAACAGCTTGCATATGTGAGGGCAAAAAAAGTTTTTCAAAAATGTTCCACTGGACTGGATCTGTATCTTGAAACTCATCGACAATGACTGCTTGATATTTTTGACGTATGTGCTTTACACAAGCTTCGTTAGATAAGCTCTCTTCCATCTTTTCTAAAATATCATCGGGGGACATCTTATCTTTAAGTAGCGAGAGTGTTTTTTTCTCTTTTTTCCACACATAGGCAATGTCTTTTAAAATCAATAGGGGATCTGACATCTGCTCTATGAAGGGGAAAAGAGTATCTCTTAGGAAAGAGAGCTGCTTATGCAGCAAGTGACCGAGTGATTTGACTTTTAAGTTGGAAGGCGTAAGACCTTCTAAAAAAAAGGGCTTTAGCAAAAAAAGGTGATCTAATTCATCGGATGAACACGTTTTTTTTGTAATGAGGGTTTCTAAAAATCTGGCTTGTAAAAGAAAATCAGGATCTGTCATTTTCTTGTAGTGCACCATTTCTTGTGCAAACAATTCTTCTAGTGGAAAGGTGGGAAGGATTTGTAGAAGGGCATTAAATCTAGGAAGTAAATCTTCAAAAGAAATGGAAGAAGGCCTTTCTTTGAGAATTGCCTGAGCAAGAGCATCTATATCATTGCGGAATCTTTTTAAAAGAAGTAGTCTTTGACTGGGGCTGTAATTTTTTATCACGGTGCGAAAAAAGAAGAGGCTCTCTCTTTTTTCTTCTTCGGGACTCCAGGGCTCAGTCTTGAGTCCAAGACCTGCTTCAAAAGCATATTCTTGGAGCATCTTCTGACAAAATCCGTGGATGGTAAAAATCTGGGCCTGATCAAAAATAAGAAGCGCCTGCTCTATTTTTTCTAAGTTAAAAACATCATTTAAGTAGGGAAATGCTTCTTTCTCTTGCAAAGCCTTCTCTAATTTTGCACGAATCCTTGTTTTAAGCTCCCTTGCTGCAGCTCTTGTAAACGTGACAACAAGTATGTGCTCTAATCCAAAATCACCTTCTAAAAGAAGGCGGATGACAAGATGTTCAATCGTAAAAGTTTTTCCTGTTCCTGCAGAGGCCTCTAAAAACCAATTCCCAAAAATGGACGTCTCTTTTGATAAAACATCAAAGGTGTTCAACAAAAACCTCCTTTAGCAGAGGAGACCACAGATGGTGCCACTCTAAAATAGAAGGAAGGGCTTCTTGATCTTTTAGCCACTGCACAATAGGATCTGAAAACTCTCCTTCGCCTTGAGCCTCAAAAGCTTTTTCCAAACTGCGCGCCTCTTCTTGCAAAAGGATTTTAGCTAATTTGGGTAAGCAGGGAGAAGGACTCTGAGAGGCTACCTGTGCATACTTAAGGTAGTAAGCTAAGGCCCCATCTCCTTCTACAAAAGGTGGAGAGATACGCTTACCTTCCTTTGTTAAAAGAAAATAAGGCTCTACGTTTAATGGAAGCGCTCTTGCTATCAAATAGGTAGGCCAGGCTTTCATCAAATCCTCTAACTTCTCATCCCCATGCACCAGCACTCCTTGCAAAGAAAGATTTTCCAACTTTCCTACGATTGTTATTTCTTTTCCTTGGGCAGAAATAACAAGAGGAGGAAGAACCCATCTTCCTTTTTGCACTTCTACAGGCTCTTTGCAAGAGATGTTAAGCTCAGCAGAAAAGATGCCCGATTTATCTACACCGAGTATCTCTAAAGCTTTTTGGTAATCTGCAATTTCTTCTCTAATCTTATAGGCTGCAACATCTTTTAAGGCGCCTAACGGAAGCTGCCCTCTTGCTTCTGCCTGCTCTAATATCGAATTAACATCTTCTTTCAGTGAGGCTTTTCTAAAAGACGCTACATCAAAATAGGAAAGAGCGCAGTCCTGATGTAAAGGTTCTTCACGCTCAAAATAGATTCCATGATTTTTTTCGAAATAAAATTGAATGGGATGGCGCGCTAATTTATTTAGATCTCTTATATTCCACTCAGTTACACATGCATCTTGAGACGTGAGTTCAAGCGGTATAGAAAATAGGGGGCGTCTTGGAGATTTTTCCTGGTAATTTTTTTTGGCAGCTGAAAAATACAGGGGAGAAAAACTTCTAAAACCATCTTCCTGGAAATAACTCTCATGGAAGGACTCTTTCGGATGATACTTAATTTGCAATTGTGGAAGATAGCGCAGGAGCTCTTGCACTAAAAGAGAGGGGGGATTTTCTTTCCCATCCTGTTTGTCAATACGTGTATACGTTAAGATGAAATGAGAGCGCGCAGATAGTAGCTCTTCTAAGAAAAGGTAGCGATCTTCTTCCGCTGCTGTCACAATTTGCTTTGATACCACTTCTTCAAGAGATGTTCTTGGTGCTACTTTAGGAAAAACTCCATCTTCCATGCCCATTAAGATAATGCTCTCTGAAGGAAAAGATGTTCCTGGTTTTAAAGAAGAAAATTTTACACTGTTCAAATAACCTGCATGAAAGGCACCCTCTCTTCTTTTAAAAACTTGCTCTAGCACTCTGCGTATGCTTGTAAAAGCAAAAGGCCCTGCCTCTATTTTTCCTAAGTGGCAAAATTCTTTTAGGAGCGCTTCATCATCCTCATGCGTCATAAAAAATTGCTCTGCAATTTTTTGCACATAGATCATCCACTCAGCAACTTTCCTCTTTTCTTCTTTTAAAATAGGATAAAAGGCAAGGCGCACTGACTGAATGATCTCTATCCATTTCCCCAAGAGATCTGCCTCAGACAGCTCAATTGTAAATCTCTCTGTATTAGAAGTAAGTGCTTCGATTAATCGAGCAAGTCCTCTGTCCCAAGAACCTGGCTCCTGAGAATATATATCAAAATAAATACGCGCTTCTTTCGTCCATTTTTTTAATGTTTCAACATCTTCATCTGCTAGCTGCCATTTTTCTAAAAAGTTAGAGAAAGAGAGCAATTTTAACAAAGCAGACACTTCAAAGTTTAAAGAGGGCAGCTCTAAAAAATGCTTAAGGCTACAAGCTAGCCTGCTTTCATTTTCTAGTTCTAAATCAAAAATAGTGTACGCATAAGGATTTTCTCCTCTACCAAATACCATATGAATGTAGGGAACATATTCCATAATATCGGGGGCATAGACAAGGATTTGCCCGGGGGAAGTACCTAACCTTTGAATGATTTCCCACACGATTTCAACTTCTCTTAATTTAGAAGTCGCTGCATGGATTTGGATAGACTCATCTTGAGACTTATCGTATTTTTCAAGAGAGAGCATCTCCTCTTGCAGGAGCCCAAGCATGGTATCTTCACCTGAAGATTCATAACACTCTTCACATGCAATATTATTTTCTTCAACAAAACGAGAAAATAATTGGTACACTTTTCCATTATTAGCTAGAAGAGCATTTTGCTCTTTAAAGTACTCTTTCCACGACTCTTTCTGAACATTTCCTGCTTTTTTCAATAAAAATGCCTGCTTTTTTTCTGAAAAAAAATCTCCCCAAAACATCTCAGAAGGAGAAAGGTGGTAGACATTTGCGCGCATCTCTTGAAAAAAATTAAAGTA
>CANJJB010000004.1 GCA_947474635.1 Parachlamydiales bacterium
CATGAGGCGGACAGAGCCCCCAGAGTATAATGAACAGGTACTCTCTAAAGACAGAGTGCTATTTGTAACAGTTGTTCCGCCTGTATAAGTATTCACATTATTGATTCTAAATATTCCGCCCCCTTCTAAGGCAAGAGCGCCTGCTCCTCTGATTACCCCGTTGAAATTTGTATTCTCAGCAGAATTAAGGATAAGCGTATTGGCTCCTAAGTTCACGAAGCTATTAGCAGTTCCACTTAAAGCACCGACTGTTTCGCTTGCTCGAAGGTTACTGATGTCAAACACTCCCGTCCCCGTTATGCTAATTGCACCCGCTAAACTACCCGTATGAATAGAAGATGTCCCGAGAGCTAACACGCCCGCATCTATCGTAGTTACTCCAGCATATGTGTTGTCACCTGTTAGATAAAGAGCGCCGCTACCTGCTTTCGTAAGATTACTGAAGGTATTACCACCTGCTATGTTCCCAAAATAACTTAAGGTGTTTCCTTGCGTATCTAAAGTGAGTGTAGTATCGCTGTCGATGAAAAGATCTTGAGAAAGAGTTGTTGAAGCACCTATTTGCAGAGTTGCTATCCCACGCGCACTTATCTCTCCACTACCTAAAGCGGATGCCTTAGCAATATTTAAAGTGCCACCGCTGATAGTTGTGCCGCCTGTATAGGTGCTTTCTCCACCTAAGTAAAAAGTGCCGCTGCCAGATTTTGTAATATGGCCTCCACTTCCAGAAATTACCCCATTAAATGTAGAAGAGCCTGCAACATTTGTGATTAAGGTATTGCTTCCTAATTTCACTGCGTTACTCGGACTGCCATCTAAAGCGCCGACTGTTACTCCAGCCTCAAGATTGCTGATATCAAAAACACCTGTTCCTCTAAATTCAATAGATCCTGACCAGCTACCTGTATGGATAGAGGGTGACCCCAAAGCAAGCGTTCCCTCATCTATTGTTAAAGGCCCTTGGTTAGTATTGCTACCGGTTAGATAAAGCGTGCCGCTACCCACTTTCGTAAAGTGACTGTCTCCACTGATTACCCCACCAAATACAGAATCATTATCTGTGCCTGCTCTTAGTTTATTGCTTCCAAGAACAATGCTACTATAAGCATTGCCGCTCAAATCTCCGATTGTTGTTGATTTGCCTTGGGCAATATCAAATGTCGCTATATTATTGGCATCTCCCATTAGAGTAAGAGATCCTTGAAAGTACAATGAACCTCTACCTTCTAAAAAAAGAGCGCTATTTATAACCGTCGTTCCGCCTGTGTAGGTATTAACATTCGTGATTTTGAACTGCTCTCCACCTTCTAAGATAAGCGCGCCACTCCCTTTGATGACCCCCTCAAAGTTCGTATTTTTAGCAGAGTTAAGAATGAGCGTATTGCCCCCTAAATTCACTACGCTATTAGCAGTTCCGCTTAAAGCGCCAACTGCTGCACTTGCCTCAAGGTTGCTGATGTCAAATATCCCTGTTCCCGTTAGGCTAATTGCGCTTGCTAAGCTACCCGTATGAATAAACGGTGACCCAAGAGCTAACGTGCCACCATCTACCGTAGTAACTCCAGCAAATGTATTGTTCCCGCTCAAGTAAAGTGTCCCGCCCCCTGCTTTTGTAAGGTTACTAAAAGCATTGCCTCCTGCAATATTTCCAAAACAACTTAAGGTTTTTCCTTGCGTATCTAGAGTGAGTGTCGTATCACTATCGATGAAAAGATCTTGAGAAAAAGCAGTTGAAGATCTTATCTGAAGTGTTGCCTCTCCACTTGCGCTGATCACTCCACTGCCTAAGCTATAGGCCCCAGTGATATTTAAAGTGCCGCCGCTGATGGTTGTGCCGCCTGTATAGGTATTGTCTCCACCTAAGTAAAAAGTGCCGCTGCCAGATTTTGTAAGATGTCCCCCACTTCCAGAAATTATCCCATCAAAGGTAGAAGAGCCTGCAACATCTGTCACTAAGGTATTACTCCCTAAGATAACTGCATTACTTGAAGTGCCATCTAAAGCGGCAACTGTTACTTCTGCCTCAAGATTACTAATGTCAAAAATCCCTGTTCCACCAAATACAATAGGGCCCGACCAACTACCTGTATGAATAGACGGCGATCCCAAAGCAAGCGTTCCCTCATTGATCGTTACAGGGCCCTTATTTGTATTGCTACCAGTTAAGTAAAGAGTTCCAGAGCCCACTTTTACAAGATGGCTGCCATCTCCTGAAATATTACCCGCACATGTCAGAGCATTTTCTTGGGTATCGACTGTGAATGCTACGCCTGCTCCCATCTCGATATTTTGATGAGCCGTAATGCTCGGTGATCCCGCCTGAAGCGTTGTTTGATTGCCCACCGCTAAAGTCCCACTTCCTAAAGCGCTGTCAGAGCCAATATTCAAAATGCCGCTATTTAAAGTAGTGCCTCCTGAATAGGTACTACTGCCCCCTAAGAAAAAAGTCCCGCTGCCAGATTTTATAAGGCTTCCGCCACTTCCAGAAATCGTCCCATTGAATGTTGCAGTACCTGTAAACGTTGTTGCAAGAGCATTACCACCTAGTACAACAAAATCACTTGCGCCCCCTTCTAATACTCCTACTGCAACAGGCGTACCTAGCATCACTCCGCTAATATCAAACGTAGCAGGCCTGCCCAAACTCCCTGAAAGCTGAATCAGCGGGGTATTCGGTATAAGTCCCATCCCTTCCAAAGCAAGAGTAGCTGCGCCCTCAATTGTCGTTGCACCCTGGTAAGTATTGCTCCCGCTTAAAGTAAGCGCACCTTCTCCTCCGACTGTAAGCCCACCCTCATCCGAAATCACCCCACCAAAAGTTGAGCTCCCCTGGCACTGCGTTGTAAGCGTATTAGGTCCCAATTTCACTTGATCAGAACTATTGCCTGATAAAGCACCGATCGTTGTCCCGCTATTGAGTCCGCTAATATCAAATACCCCACCGTTTCCAGGTGTTCCCGCAAGTGAAACTGCTCCTTGCACGCTACCACTACTACCCCCCTTCACACCCAGAACAAGAGTACTATCTGCAATGTTGGTTGCTCCCGCATATGTATTAGTGTTTCTGAGTGTAAGCTGTCCTCCTCCTGCTAAGTTGAAGCCCCCTACATCACTGATCACCCCATCAAATGTCGTTGTCTTATTTGTATTTGTTGTGAGGGTATTTGCTCCAAGATGCACCGCATCAAAACTATTGCCACTGAAAGGCCCGATAGTAACTGCGCCTGTATGCCCACTAATATCAAAAGTAGCGCCACTTGTTACATCCAGCCCCTGAAGACTGACTGCCCCCGTCCTTAATAAGGCTCCCGCGTTTTGCAGTGCAAGCGTTCCCGATAAAATCGTCGTGCCCCCACTATAAGTATGCTGTCCTAAAAATTGAACGCTCCCTGTCTGCTGACCAGAAATCCCTACCGTAACTCCTGCTCCCTTTCCTGATCCCGGCGTATAAGATCCACCTGGCAGCGTCTCCTTGCTATCATCTCCCATGCTCTCACCTAGTACCACAGCGCTTCCCACGCTCGGTGCAAACATAAGATGCGCGCCTGTCATTGCAAAAATATCAGAGCCGCCCGTAGCGCCAGCTCCCCCTTTAGATGAACCAGGCAGGCCAGCTACTGTAGAACACCCCGTAACTTTTACCCCATCTAGAATACTGACAGTTGCTCCATTCATCACAAAAAGTGCGCCCCCAAAACCTGCACCGCCGCCACCACCAGACGAACTTCCCTGTCCTCCTCCGATCCCTCCTATGCCAGCGTTAGCTCCCAAATAACCACCGCCGCCACCTCCACCAAAACCCCCACTACCTGCTACAAAATCTGCACCGTATGTCGCAGCGCCGCCTCCTCCAAATCCTCCGCTTCCTCCCGGCGTTCCGCCCCCACCACCAAAGCCTCCAGAGCCGCCGTAGTGCCTCTTACTAGAGTACCCCGCACCGCCCCCACCACCACCGCCTATATTATAGACAGTAGACCCTGAGCCTCCTGCATAACTTCCAGCGCCCCCTTTATATCCACCTGCGCCTCCCCCATACGAAACATAGCTATGATGATCTTTAACGTAAGATTGCCCCGCGCCGCCCCCGCCGCCGTGATGTCCTCCAGGTTCTGCCCCGCACCCGCCTCCCCCTTTTCCTGCTGGAAAAGGACAAAAAATGGCTAAAAGCCCGAGGCCCCCGCTTTCCGCCTCAACCTTATTAGAACCCCCAGATCCTGAATAAGTTTCCCCTGCAGAGTATCCACCGCCACCGCCGCCACCGTAATAATGCTTTTTACTAGAGCCCCCATCTCCAAAGGCTCCCACACCACCGCCGCCACCGCCGCCTGTTTTAGACTCGAAGTAAGATGCTCCCCCGCGCCCGCCCATTCCACCACCGGCATATCCTTTACTTTCGCTACCAAAGGCTCCATCGCCACCATGTGCTACCGCATTTGTAATCTCTACATTTTGCAGCGTCAGATTTGTTGGATAACTCGGATGCTGACGCACAAAAATTGCGCCGCCAGAACCCATACCACCACCAGAGCCAGCGCCCCCTTGAGCTACTCCATTTTGAATCTGTATATTTTGAATATTCACTGCACCCTGACTCACAAAGAAAGGACGGAACTTCCCATTTCCATCGATCACATTGTTATTTCCTTCAATGGTGAATGTAGAGCTGCTAGTCCCTCCCCAATTCAATATAGGAAGTGCATCATTGAGTGTGATGGTCCCCAAATTAGGAGCAAGTGTGATCATGCTACTGCACGGATGTTTATTGGCTTGATTGATGCAGTAGCGCAAGTCCCCTTTTTTACCGCAGAGTGATCCCGTTCCCCATGGCAACGCATTATCGCCTGGCTCTGTCACTGTGTAATTATTTCCAAGCAGCTCTACAGCGCTCAGCAAAAAAAGAGAAAAAGCTCTGACCCATATTTTGTAGTTCATAAATTTTCAGATAACAGAAAATTCTTTTTATACAAAAACAAATAATCTTTTTTTATTGAAAATAAAATAAAAAATAGCCTTATTACGTAATTCGCTGGGCATTGGGGATAGTATTAAAATCTTCTATGTTGTATCTTGTCTGAATGAACCATCTTAAAATGCAAAATTTTACCACCACTGAGATCACAGAGCACGCAGAGAAAAATTCAGATCTGACGGGAAAAATCATAGGAGCAGCCATTGAAGTTCATCGAGAATTAGGTCCGGGGTTGTTAGAGTCTGCCTATGAAGCCTGTCTCATCTACGAACTTCGGCTGAAATGTTTTAAAGTCGAGCACCAAAAACCACAACCCGTTTTCTACAAAGACATTATGCTTGAGTGCGGCTATCGTCTTGATTTAGTTGTGGAAGATCAAGTGATTATAGAAATTAAATCTGTAGATGCCTTAGCTCCGATACATAAAGCGCAGCTATTGTCCTATTTAAAATTGTCCGGATGCAAAGTAGGATTGCTCATTAATTTTAATGTAAAAATTCTGAAAGATGGAGTTTGTCGTATGGTCTCTTAATACTCTGTGTTCTCCGTGAGCTCTGTGGTGGGCTTGTGGGTGCAGTTCAACCACATGTAGGATGAACCGGACCGAGATCCTAAACCACAGAGCTCACGGAGAACACAGAGTCAGAGAGCCGATTAATTTTAATGTGAAAATTCTGAAAGATGGAGTTTGTCGTATGGTCTCTTAATACTCTGTGTTCTCCGTGAGCTCTGTGGTGGGCTTTTGAATCCGGCTCTCCCACATAGGTAACAGTTTGATTCACCCACATGGTTGAAAAATTTGATGGAAAAGCTTCCAAAAATTTGCGCAAGATATCTAATATGCATTTTAGTTATTTTCTGTTTCTCTTCTCTTTTTGGACAAGAGCCCGAGCGCATCCTCTATCTCTCCATCCCCAAGTCAGGCACGCACCTTTTAAAAAAAGCAATCGAACTACTCACACACAAGCCCACACGCTGGATCGGCTTGAGCGAAGTTGCTCAGTTCACTCCTTATAAAGATCTCTCATCAGGCCCCGGTATCACAGGAGGTCACATCTTTCCAGAAATGGAGTGCATCCACCTTAATTTTTCTAACCGCTACTACAAGATCTTACTCATCCGCGATCCAAGAGATGTGATGTTAGGATTTATGCACCATCTCTTTCACGGACTTACCTGGAGTGCATGTCCAACATTTGATCTCGAAAGATTTCAATCCCTTTCTTTCGATGAGCGCCTCCAAGAAACACTTCTCTTTCCTTACCGCAACCCCTCAAGCTGCTTTCCACTTGCAACCACTTGGATGCACGATCCTTCCGTACTTGTCATACGCTTCGAAGATCTCATCGGAGAAAAAGGGGGCGGCAGCTATGACAAACAACTACACACTCTCCAAACCCTTACTAACTTTTTACAAATAGAAATCTCCCCCGAAGAACTTGCCACCATCGCAGATCAACTCTTCGGTGGCACCTGGACATTCCGCAAAGGACAGATCGGATCTTGGAAAGAAGCCTTCTCCGAAGACAACAAATCTCTCTTCAAAAAGCTCCTCGGACAAACTCTCATCGACTGGGGCTACGAGCACGACAGCAATTGGTAATTTTATTTGTACAAAAAATAAATTTTATTTATGTTCCAGTAAAATGGAGCCTCCCATGAACTATAAGCGCCTCAGCTATCTTCTTCTCACATCACCTCTCTTACTTCATGCGACTACCTCTCCAGAAAACCCCTCTCAACCCTGTGAGAGCACCCACGATCTCAACCGCGTCTCCATTCGCCACATAGAATCCAAAGGTCTTGGCTACAACCAGGGTTACACAACCCTTGAAGGGTTCTTTGTTCCCCTATCTGCTTTAAACACCCGTTGGGTTCCCTTTTTAGATGTCAGAGGCCATATCTTCAATAACAGTAAGCCCGCTGCCAATGCAGGCATTGGTCTTCGTTACATCGAGTCAAGAGTGTGGGGTGGCAACATCTATTACGATTACCGCAAAACTCGTGAGCGCAATTACAACCAAGTCTCTTTTGGATTTGAGTCACTTGGCAGATACCTTGATTACCGCATCAATGGTTACTTTCCTGTAGGTAAACACAAGGGATCTCTTTCAGATGCTAGCTTTGATCATTTCTCAGGTAACTCTCTTTACCTTGCGCGTAAGCAAGAGCTAGCTCTCAAAGGCACCAACGCAGAAGTGGGCGTTCACATTGCTAAAGTTAAAGGGATCGACTTTTATAGCGCACTCGGGCCTTACTACTTTGCAAATGATACGAAGCACACCTTCGGTGGTGAGTTCAGAATAGGTATGGATGTGCTCAATATCTTACGCATTGAAGGCAATACCTCTTACGATCACCTCTTCAAATGGATCGGGCAAGGGCAGATTAGCCTCTCTTACGCCTTCACTCCCAAAAAGATGAGCCGGAAAGAGAAAAAAGGGAGCTGCTCATTCCACGGGCTGGTGCGTGATAGAGCCTTCCAGCGTGTAGACAAACAAGAAATCATTGTAGTTACAACTCAGAAAAAAAAGAGCGTAGCGATTAACCCGCTAACGGGCCAGCCTTATACCATCTGGTTTGTGGATAACACGAGCCACTCTCAAGGGACGCATGAGTCGCCTTTTAATACGCTTGCTAATGCTCAAGCTGCATCTGGCCCTAATGATATCATTGCGGTGCTGCCTGGCGATGGGACGGATAAAGGGATGAATCAGGGGATTGTATTACAAGATGGCCAGAAGCTGTGGGGGATGAGCGTTCTCCATGCGCTCCCTACAACCTTGGGAAAGATTACGATCAAGCCGCTCGCCAGTCAGATGCCCCTGTTAAGTAATAGTGGAGGAGATGTTGTAACTGGCGCCAATAGTAATGACATCGAGGGGTTAAGGATTGTTCAGACTGCTTCCACAAGCTATGGAATTAACATCTTGAATAAAACCGGAACCTATACCGTTGCAAACAATATCATTTCTACAACTAATAGCGGGTGTGGGCTCAGTATACAAACTATCAATTCACTCGGGACAAGTCAGATTGTTAATAACACCTTCTTAGGAGCAGATAACACTCCGAATAGGGGCGTTCGTATAGACCAGTGTCAGGGACATTTTATGATTAGCAATAACCTCTTCACCGGAACAGATGCATCTAGTGGACTTGTTATAGGCATATTTATTGGTATAGGGTCATCCATAGAGCCCCTCACTTCAACTGTCCAATATTCTATTGTAGGCAATACGATCAATCTTAAGCCAACTCTAGCAACCGCAGTACAGGGCATCTCTCTCCTTCCGCAGAACTCTTTCCAAACCGCTTCGGTGTTTATCGCAGATAATCAGGTTCAAAATGTCCTTGGCAAACGATATGATGAAACTATCACATCCTATTCGGCGGGGATATCTTCTCACATATATCCTACTACCAGTGTAACCTTAAGAAATAACAAAGTGACAACGTTAGATCCGGCTATTCCCGCTTATTTTCTAGCTGATGCTGGCACCCGAGGGCCATCAGCTCAAGCTAACGTAGCGCCCGATAACGTTGGAAGAGTACAATATGGGGAATAATACCAACCGTAGGCAGCTATTTTTTTAAGCCATTAGAAAACTGCTTAAATAGCGCATCTGCCTGTAGATCTTTCATACAGGCGCCTGTTTTACAGGTGCGCAAAATAGGACAACGCTGGATAAACTTCTCATTGTAGGGACACGCACCTTGAATGTGCGCGTGCTGAGAACCTAGTGGCTTATAGACAGAAGAAGCAGAAGGCCCAAAAATACTAAACGAAGGAGTAGTAGTTGTTCCACAAAGATGAAGCGCTGCAGAATCCATCGCAATCACAGAGTCCATGCGGCGCATGATTCCTTGCCAAAGAGCAAAACTTAAATTTCCTAATATGCAACTTGTTTCAGGAAAAAGCTGAGTCAAGCTCTCTGCTTGCTCTTTTTCTTTAGTACTTCCCCACACGAAAAAAAAGTAAGGCTTGTAGGCATGATCTATTTTCTGCAAAAACTTGATAAGCGTCTCAGGACTCAGTTGCTTATTCTCCCACTTAGAGCCAAAAGCTACCATGATGTTCATGTTATGATCAAAGTTAAAGCGTGAGAGCTCCTTCTCTTCTTTCGGTGATAAGCGGAGGTTAATACCTTGAGAAGTAAAACTTCCTGAGTCCTGAAAATAGTTTTGTACCAAAAAGAGATAACGCTTTTGGACGTTTACACTCTCTGAAACGTTAAAGCGATGGTTCGTGACTAAAAGGTTGAGCTTTTCAGGAACAGAGCGCCATCCAAAACCTATTTTGGCAGATCCTGTGGCAAAGCTTGTGATGAGAGCTGATTTAGCATTGCCCTGCAAATCAAAAATAGCATCGTAAGAAAAGGCTCTAAGCTTGCGTCTAAAAGCAAAAAGCTCTTTGAAAGTAGAAGGCAGGTACCAGTTTTTGCGCAGGCGGTAACTATCGATTGTAAAAACATGCCTGACAAAAGGATGGGCAGTTAAGAGATCCTCATAACGCTTTTCTAAAGCCCAATCAATTGTGCATCCCGGAAACTTTTCACGGAGATACTCAATGACGGGAAAGGACTGAATGATATCGCCAATAGCTGATGTTTTAATGATTAAAAAATGTTTTGACATTGTGGTAATGATACCATATCATCCCAAATATCTGAAAGAGGAGAACCTATGGCGCTGACTACGAAACATCCTAAAGAAATGTATAGCCTGGCCTTGATTGAGATGTGCCAGAGGTTTGCCTTTTGGGGCATCGGCAATCTATTAGTGATTTATTTAGTTCAGTTTTATCAGTTCTCCGATGTGAAGGCAACCCACCTGTATGGAATATTTTCAGGGGTAGCCTTTATCTTGCCTCTCATAGGGGGATATATCGCAGATAGAACAAGCTATAAAGGAGCTGTGATACTGGGATCTTTAACAACCGCTGCCGGCTGCTTTTTTATCACCTTTGGGGTCATTCACTTTTTATATTTAGCCCTTGCTTTAGCAGCTATTGGAGCAAGCTTATTTACACCTAGTATCTACACCCTATTAGGCTCTCTATATAAGGATAAGCATCACCTGAGAGAGGGAGGCTTTTCTCTTTATTATGCAGCAGTTAACCTTGGCGTGTTTGTAGCAACTTTTACATTGGGAGCAATAGGACAAGCAGGTCACTGGACACTTGCCTTTATGATTGCAGGTTTAGTGCAACTAGGAGGCCTTGTGCTCTTTTTACAAATGATGAAAGGAAAAGCTTTTGCAAGTTTGCACGGTGCAAAACACCTACTTCAATTTGAAAGCACTCCTACGCCTCTTAAAAAATCTGAAAAAGATCGCATTGTGGTGATTGTTACGCTCGCCCTTTTTTCTATATTATTTTGGATGGCGTATAACCAAGGGTGGTCTTCACTCAGCCTTTTTGCTCTGCGCTACACAGACCCTACGATCGGTGGTATTACAATGCCGACATCTTTCTTCCTTTCTTTAGAAAGCTTGTATCTTATCGTGCTTGCCTATCCCCTATCTTGGCTTTATATATGGCTTGCAAAACGAAGACTCGATCCCTCTCCTCCCTTAAAGACAGCTTTTAGCTTGGTAGCAATTGGAATATGCTTCTTTATCATGATGGTGGGAGCAAAAGGCGTACCGGAAGGTGCAACTTCTGCCTCTCTTAGCCCTTTCTATTTAGTCTATGCTTATGGATTTATGGCTGTTGCTGAGATGCTCTTAGCGCCGATTGGACTCTCTCTTGTAACGCACCTTTCTCCCCGCAGATACACAGCGTTTCTAGTAGGCGTATGGTATGTCTGTATTGGTGTTGCGTTCTACGCTGGAGGCATGATTGCAGGGCTGATTGCAACGATGAAACACATATCACAGTTCTTTGAGATATTTGTGATTGCCTCTTTTATTCCTGCACTACTACTTTTTTTCTTGGTCAAAAAACTCAACAAGATGCGACATGTCGACAAGCTTTAAGGCCTCTAAAAAGTCTTGAGGGATAGGTGCTGTAACTTCGATGAGGGCTCCCGTTTTTGGATGGGGAAAAGATATCTTGCGTGCATGCAAAAGATGGCGCCTCGGCTGAAAAGGCAACTTGAACGTCTTACCATACTGATAATCCCCTAGAATCGGATACCCCAGTTCTTTCAAATGAACGCGGATTTGATGCGTTCTTCCTGTAATCGGCTCGCATAATACAAGTGACACCCCCTTATTACTTCCTAAACACTTCCATAGCGTGATGGCCTCTTCCCCTTTTTTGGAAGAGCCATAAATGGTTTGCCCTTGGTACTCATGCTGCTTAGAGAGTCTATTATGGATTTTGCCTTCTTTTTTTCTCATCTCTCCGCCAACGAGTGCTAAGTACTGCTTCTTAACTTTTTTTTCAGAAAAAAGAGTTACCATCTTCTTATAGATCTCTTCTTTTTTTGCTAAAATAAGAGCGCCCGATGTCTCTTTATCCAACCTATGAACAAGCTTGGCAGAAAAGTTCTTTCCCTCGCAAACAACCCCTGCTGGTTTATCACACACTAAGATATCTGCATCTTCGTAGAGAAAAACAAGTGGGGCTCTTTTTTCTTGGGAAACTATTTCAAGCTGAACGATATCCCCCCCCGCTAAAATCCTCGTAGAGAAAGTCTCAACACGCCCATTGATCCTGCATCCCTTGCTTTCTACTGCACGCTTTAGCCCCTTGACAGATGAGTGCTCCCCACAGTGTTTGCGTAAAAAAGCAAGCAGCCTCATCCCCGCTTCCTGCGATGAGACCTGCAACCGAAAAGAGAGGGGGCTATTTGTCATAGGTATCCACTATAGCTAAAAAGGAATATGCAAAAAATAACAAATTTATTTAAAGTTAGGACCTAAATGAGTCGCGACTATGCTACCGGCGTTGTAGCCCCCGAGAGCGCTCTCGGGGGTCTTTCGCTTTAGAAGCCTTTTTTTCTTCCATCCAGAAATCATAGTTGTACTGCAGATTAAGCCATAGCTGAGGAGTTGTATCAAATACCTCCGCTAGAAAAAAAGCAATAGAAGGCGTAACGCTTGCTCTCCCAGCTCTAATCTTACATAACGCATTCTGCGCAATGCCTAACCTATCAGCGAGTATCTGCAAATCTGACTGAAGAGGTTTAATATACAGCTCATCAAGGATTTTTCCTGGGTGTGTTGGTTTTCTTTTCTTTGTCATACAGTTCTTTCATAATCTGGTTGCTTAACTACAGCTTATGCGATTTAAGAAATAAAAAAATCTTATATCTAAAAAGTTGGTTGTCTCTATCTACCTAAAACGAAAGAAACATGCGCATATTTTACATAAACATCTAATAATAAATGCATTAAATATGACCAATCTAACACACATGTTATTTTAGTCGTGACTAAAATAACATGTGTGTTAGATTGGTCATATGAAAAGAGTCTATGAAACAGTTCTTAAACAGCACCTTTCCAGCTTCAGACAGATGGTTTTTTTGTCTGGTCCGCGCCAAGTGGGTAAAACGACCCTTAGCTTAGAAGCTTCCTCTGAAAGCCCGCGACATATCTACTTCAATTGGGATAACGAAGATCATAGAGCCCTTATTATTAAAGGCCCGGCAGCTGTTGCTAAAAGCGCTGAGCTAGAAAACATACATAAAATTCTTCCTATTATTGTCTTTGATGAAATCCACAAATATCGCTATTGGAAGCGCTTTCTTAAAGGTTTTTTTGATACGTATGAGAAAAAGTGTCGTATTGTTGTAACAGGAAGTGCAAGGCTCAACATCTATAAACGAGGTGGAGATAGCCTTATGGGACGCTATCTGCTCTATCAGCTTCATCCTCTATCTGTCAGAGAAATCACAGATCCTACTTTTCCCACGCAAGAAATCCAGTCTCCTTGTGAAATAGATCCTGCAGATTATGAAGCTCTTCTTCTCTATAGTGGGTTCCCAGAACCTTATTTAAATCGATCCAGACGGTTTTTTAATCAGTGGAAAAGGCTACGCACAGAACAGCTTTTTCGAGAAGATTTACGAGATCTCAGCCATATCCAAGAAATCAGCCAAATTCAACTCCTTGCAGATATCTTGCAAGAAGAGGCCTCTCACTCTCTTAATTATTCTGCGCTAGCTGCCAAAATTAAAGTCTCTGCTCCAACACTACAGCGTTGGATAGGGCTCTTAAAAAATCTCTATTTCTGTTTTACAATCCAGCCTTGGACAAAGAATGTCACCAGATCTCTTATCAAAGAACCAAAAATTTATCTATGGAATTGGGCCTCGATTGAAGACATTGGTGCACGTCATGAAAATCTCATTGCCTCCCACCTCTATAAGGCTGTTCAATTTTGGACCGATCTCGGATGGGGAGACTATGGGTTATACTACATTCGTGACAAGGAAAAAAGAGAAGTCGATTTTCTAGTTACAAAAAATAAAAAACCCTGGTTTCTTGTGGAAGTAAAAACATCGGGACATCAAGGCATTTCCCGTTCGCTTTATCATTTTTGGGAAGTGTTACAAGTTCCCCATGCCTTCCAGGTCTCTTTTGATCTTCCATATGTTGATTGCGATTGTTTCTCCATCAAAGAACCCGTCATTATTCCCGCAAAAACTTTCTTATCACAGCTTGTATAGCTTGCGGCTTTTTTTGCGCATGATTTTTCTTTTTTAATATTTACCAAATCTACTTTTTTTATTTTCGAGATGTTTTTGTCTGCTAAAATTTCAAACTGCTGATTATTAAAGTGTTAAGCTCGACTAAAAATAGATCGATCTTAAAATAGTCATGACCAAAAGAAGATTGATCTCAAAACAGCTATGCCAAAGGTTCTGCTTTAACGGTGGACTATCAGGGCCGTTGATAGGTTTTATATAAAAACCTGTCAATGCCACTGACAGGTCTAAAAAGGCTTGCGATCAGGCATGCTCAATCTTCTTGAGAAGCTTGAAGAGAAGAGGGTTGATGCAGATAGAAGCAAGAGCGCAGGCTACAATCACATCGTAGCCTTCATCAGAAAATATATGGAGCTTTCTTGCAACTTCTGCAAGGATGAAAGAAAACTCACCGATTTGGGCAAGGCCGAGTGCAACAGTCAGAGACACCATGATCGGTTTTTTAAAGATCATGGAGATGACAAAGGCAATGGTGGGTTTGATGATCAAGATGATCGAGAGCGTTGCAAAAAAAAGGTAGAGATTTTTGCCTACAGCAGAGGGGTTAAATAACATACCCACAGAAATAAAGAAAATCACGACAAACGCATCTTTTAGGGGCGCTGCTTTATCTGTTACAAGATTGCGCACAGATGTCTGACCCATCACCATCCCTGCAATAAAGGCGCCAAGCGCAATGGAAGTTCCAAAAAGAAGAGCAGAGCCCACAGCAATGCCAAATGTTAACGCTAGCATGGCAAGTGTGAAAAGCTCATGTGATTGAAACTTACCAAGACGGTAGAGAATAAAAGCAACTGCCTTTTGTCCTACAGTGAACATGAACATTACGAGGAGTAAAAACTTACAAACCAAGATAGCAATGGTAAGACCTATCTCTCGGAAAGAGCTTCCCTCAATTTGGGAAGAATCTGCAAAAACAGGGATCAAAAGTAGAATGATCACCGTGATAAAATCTTCGACAATCGACCAGCCAACTGATATGTGCCCTGCAGCAGTAGCAAGCAGGTTGTTATCTGTAAGGACGCGCACGAGTACAATTGTACTTGCAAGGCCGATAGAAAGTCCAAAAAGAGCACTTGAATCAAAAGACCATCCCATCGTATGCAAAAGCGCTGTTGCAGAAGCTCCCGTAAGAAGCATCTGAACAATACCTCCTACAATTGCAATATGCTTAACGCGGAGTAAATCCCTTAACTTAAAGTGCATCCCCACACCGAACATCATCAGGACAACGCCGATCTCTGCTAGTTGCTCAGCTAGTTGAAAATCTGCCACAAACCCAGGACAGAAAGGCCCAATGACAAAGCCTGCTGCAAGGTATCCAACAATCGGTGATAAGTGAATTTTATAAGCAAGGTAGCCGAGGAATGCAGCCGAGGAAAAGGCCATTGCTAGGATCAGCACAATTTTGAGATTGACAAACTCTTCCATGATACTTCGCAAAGTAAAAGAGAGCAGAATTAATTACTAGACAAATACTCGGTCAAAAGACGTACGCCCACACCGGTTGCATTGGTGGGGTGGTAGTCTTTGGCGCTGCTTAAGAAAGCTGTTCCTGCAATATCTAAATGCGCCCAGGGGACATCTTTAATGAAGTGGAGCAAGAACATAGCACCTGTGATGGAGCTTGCCTTTCTATCTGCGGAATTTCTGATATCGGCAATCTTTGACTTGAGGCCTTCTTTGTATTCGGGGTAGACAGGAAGACGCCAGACTCTTTCGTGAGTCGTTTGACCGGCCTCTATGAGGTCTTTAGCTAGCTTATCATCATTGGAAAAAAGACCCGAGACTTCCTCTCCCAGGGCAATGATAATACCGCCTGTTAAGGTTGCTAAGTCGATGATGCGTTTAGGAGCGTAGTGTTTTTGAACGTATGCAAGAGCATCAGCAAGAACAAGCCTTCCTTCCGCATCGGTATTGGAAATCTCTACAGTTGTACCCTCGTAACTCTTATAGACATCCCCTGGCTTATAACTATCAGGACCAATAGAATTTTCTGTGGAGGGGATAACGCCTACGACGTTGACCTTTAGACCCAGGCTAGCAATCGCTTTAATTGTTCCTAAAACAGCAGCAGCCCCCGACATATCATCTTTCATTGTCTCCATCGAGCCTGTTGGCTTGAGATTAAGGCCTCCTGTATCATAGGTTACGCCTTTACCAACGATGGCAATCTTATCAGAGGAGCCAGGTTTACCTTTATATTCAACAATGATGAATGCAGGATCTACTTTAGAGCCTTGACTGACGGCCAGAAGAAGCCCTAGTTTTTCTTTTTCAATGCGTTTTTTATCAAATACGGTTGTTTTAACAGAGGAAAACTCTTTTTCAAGTTGTTTGGCTGTTTTAGAGAGCATCTGAGGCGTAACATCATCTGCATTGCCGTTAACAAGGTCTCTTGCAAAATGAACTGCCTCTATGATCTTTTCTCTACGTTTACATGCCGTGAACTCTTCTGCAGATATGCCTATCAGAGAAATTTTCTCTAATAAGACAGAAGGATCCTCTTTAGAAGCTTTGAGATAGTCAAAGGCGTAGTTAGCAAGTAACACTCCTTCTAAGCTAGATTCTGCAGCAGAATGTTTCATATCGGGAAAAGAGAGGTTGAGACTTTTCAGTTTTTTGTTTTTACAAAACTTTGTGACATGTGCGTAAGCTTTGCGCAAGACTTCTGATGAGCACTCTTTTTCTTTTCCAAGACCGAGCAAAAGAAGTCTATCCTCTTTTTCTTTGGTAGGGTAAAGAGCGCAGATCTCCCCTTCTTTACCTTTAAAATCCCCACTTTTCAAAGCGTGGGCATAAAAAGACTCGAAAGGATTTTTCTCACCTGCAAGCTTGACTCCCTTTTCTGTTTGCCAGAAAGGAATAACTACAAGATCAGCCTCTTTTCTCTTATGAAAATTCTCTACAGATGATAGTTGCACTAAAACGGTACCTCATCATCTTCAAAAGAATCTCTTTTCTTCCCTTCTCCAAAATCTTTAGATGCACCAGCTGCTGCAAACTCTTGAGGAGCGTCATGGTGTTCACGACTATCTGTTCCAGGAGAATCTGGTTTACCGAAAGGACTAAACATAATGTTGAGCGCAGTTAGGCTCATTGATACTTGAGGACGGGCGTCTCTATCTGTGAAAATCTCTGGTTTATTCATCTCGCCCACAACAACAATAGGACTTCCTTTTTTGAAATAAGGAATCATCTTGTCAAACTCTTCTCCCCAAACGGAGACTCTCCACCAAATTGTTTCATCTTTGCCGCCTCTTCTCACACGTGCAGCTACTCGCAATGTTGTTACCTTTTTTCCAGAAGACGTAAAGCGCACTTCTGGGTCTGCTCCCAAATGCCCTGCTATAGTTGTTTGATTCATAAAAGCTCCTTTGAACTAATTGATCTCAACATATAAACTTGCTCAAATCATTGCAACAAAATTGTGAACTTAAGGAATGTCCGCCGCAGGAAATAAATCCGCATGACATTTGAGGCCCCTCTCTGATTTTTTATAGACCGTATCTGACTGTTCGTATAATCTTCTTATAGTTATAGAAAGGAGGTCTTCTATGAAAGGATTGAGAAATTTTAAGGCATTAATCGTTTTAGTCGTTGTTACCGCTTTGTCAAGTCTTAGTGCTAATGAGGAACAAAATACTTCATGGGATACGGAGGCAGATAAACAAATCATAGCTGTTGCTAGCTCGAGTGTCTACGCGAACGAAGAAGTCCTTTATTCATATGCAGGACAAAACTGGCACATCCGAGTCATTCGCTGTCCAAACAAGGAAAGACTTGTATCTGGGCCTGTGTCTTTCGGTTATCCATTTTGCTTGTTAACACACGAGCCTGTACCAGACGAGTTATTTGCATATTTACAAAAATTAACTGAAAAACCTCTAGAATCAATACGTGGAAAGTTTTTTAGTAATGGAAGTTCTATCAACGGCCACACTCCGTTTGAATGGTTAGCAAACCCACATATTGTTCCGGCTTCTTGATGAAATATTTGATTGGTTGCTTTTTGTACATATCTGCTTTTGCAATAGAGCCTTCGAGCGAACTTTTGCTTCAGGCAGATCAAACAAATGCCGAGATGAGTTCTTTTGTAGCTGAATTCCCCTATGGAAAGTATGAAATTTGCCAAACTAAAAATGGGTGGCAATTTTATATCGATAACAGAAATGATACTGTAAAAGGCACACTTGCAGAAGGACGCGATTGGGAGCCTATAATTGGAATACTGATACAGCACTTTGCTAAAGCAGGCACTGTAGCTCTTGACATAGGAGCGCACATAGGAACGCAATCACTGATCATGTCAAGGGCAGTAGGCCCCAGCGGGCAAGTCATCTCTTTTGAACCACAACTCAAAATCTTTCGCGAGCTCTATCACAATCTATCTCTTAACAAGTGCGCGCATAACACCTTTTTACTACGCAATGCTGTAGGTGACAAAGAACAAGTGGTAGAAATGTGTGCAGAAGGAAGTGGCAATGAAGGCGGTGTAGGCATAGGGAAAGGCGGCGATGAGGCGCGTATGATCACAGTAGACTCTCTTAACCTCACGAATGTTTCATTCATTAAGATGGACATTGAGGGATATGAGTTTCCAGCTATACAAGGAGCCAGAAACACCATTATTAGTAGTCAACCTGTCATCATTTTTGAAGCTCTAGGACTCGGGCTAAAAAATCCCTCTGGTGGTGGTATACAAAGCCACGCCATTGCCTTGCCAAGCGGAAGTGGAGAGCAGAATTTCAACGCCTTGATGGGATTTTTTGATTCCCTCAATTATTCAGTTTTTAGAATCGATGAAACTAATTTTATTGCCTTTCCTTTCCGCAAATATACCCCGCAATCACGGCATCACTTTCTAAGACCTAAGTATCACAGAATTAAAAAATAATTGCATAAAAAAATACTATCACGTAATACGGAAACTTACGGAGGTATTCTTATGGCAGAGCGTCCAGCTTCAGAGTCCTCTTCCGATAATTTCTGGCCTGAGTCTTCTCAGGTAAGAAAACCGGGGTCTTATGGTTCTTCTAAGAAAGTAGAAGATCTCAATAAGTTTCTGCACCCTTTAGATGATGCGCCCGATTTTCATGATCCTTATTCTGATTTAAATTTATTCCTGTCGCAAAAAGTCAAAGAAGAATGTAGAGCATCAGGGTTCATAAAAAAATGGTCGACCTTTCTTCAAGAAACGCTGATTGCAAAAATCACACCTGAATTTCAAAAGAAATTCCCCAACTACAGGCTCGGCGTAAGCGCTCTTCGTAAGACATGGAAAAAAATCATCTACTACACAGAACAAATCCAATCACAAAAAGATGCGCTCACGCAGGAAGGAAAACTCAACGTCTCTTTTCTAATCAAAGAAAACTTAAAACAGTACTTGCAACTCAAAGGCCCCTCTGATTTTTATCCTTACCAATACGCTTACCAACTGGCGATGAAAATCAGCGACTGCGTAGCAACCTTAGATGGCGTAAGACCTCTTTTGGATCAGCTTGCAAAAACCATATGGTTTGCACAAAAGCATCTACTCTCTGCAGTAGGCCTTAAGAAAACAAACAGCCCCCATGATGAGATGGATAAATGGGACAAGCTCATCATTAAAACCCTCTTAGAAGTCAGCGGGAAAAACCCCCAGGCAACACATAAAGAATTGGAAGTTTATGTGAAAGAAACACTTAAATCTCTACAAGATCTGCCAAGCCTTACATCGCTGGATAGAATTACGGTGCACCTATCAGCACTTCTTGCAGAAAAGCTCTATCCTACCTCCTCTTTCCATGCGCTCTATAGTTCTGAGAAAAAAGAGGCAGTTCTGAACTTTATTCGCTCGCATTTGGCTCTCTACAAAAAAACATCGGTTGCCTTCAATTTATCTGAGTGTGCAAGAAGGCTTATAGCATTTTATACGCTTGCCTCTAAGTTGCCTAAAAATCTTACAAGTCTAGATAGCGGGAACTTAGATCAGTCGCTCATGGCATTTTTTTCTGAAGAAACAAGACTTATTCAAGATGTACCTTCAGCCCTGCAAGATGCCTATGAAGCTACCAAACTCCTTCCTGAACTATCTTTTGATACGCTGGAGATGATCATCTGGAAAATTTTAAGTAAGGAAGAATCTCTTCTCAGTGAACTCCCCTACCGTATTGGCCAAAAAATCGAAGAAGAAATCGGCAATATTGTGATTGACAATCCTAAACTTAGCTTCTCTAGCATTGTTCATACTGCTCTCCAGTTTTTCAAAAAAGCAAAAGAGCTAACAGATCCGAAGCAGTGGATGGCAATCGAGAAAAAAATCTCTCTCTGGACAATGCAAGGAGACTTACTTTGCAGATGGCTCCATTTAGATCCGGAAAATACGCTACTTAAACTCATCTGCGACTTTAGAAAAACGCGCTCCCCCTTTGCATCTCATGCAAATTGCATATCAGGTAGCGCGCAAGCATATTTGCGCGCGTACCCCGAACAAACAGCTTACGCGCCCCAAGTTGCTGCAAGAACAGCTATTTTATATAAATACGCCTGGTATGCACTCTTTTCTTTACCTGAAGAATCCTCCCTTGAGCGCTTCTTAGAGTGGCACTTCACAGACCTTATGCACCTCAGAGAAGAACAAGCTATGCACGCTATAGAAGAGATCTGCAAGAAATCGATACCTCTTGTTCCTTTAGATCAAGAAAACTGCAGGGTGTTATTTCGAAGAATGAAGCAAAGGCTTGAAAAAGAGGTAGAGACCGAAAATAATGAGCGGCACGCTTAAAATTTGACCCATGTCTAATACTGCATGCAGCGGCATCCACAGGCTTTGCTCCTCTTTTAAAAACTCGATAAAAAACCGAAAAGAAAAGACAGCTACCAAGAAAAGTCCTGCAAGCTTTCCGTCTTGCCATTTTTTAGTGCGGTAGAGAAAGTAGCACACACCAAAGATAAAAAGATAAAAAGCTGCCTCATAGAGTTGCACCGGATGGCGCGGAGCAGGCGCGCTCCCATCAATAGGATGTCCAAAAACAACTGCCCATGGAACGCTTGTAACTTTGCCTAAAATTTCTTGATTGATAAAATTGCCCACCCTGATAAAAGCCCCTGCAAGACCTGCTACGACAGCTAGCCAGTCAAGGAGCTTTCTCCAAGAAAGATTGGGAATGGTTTTCTTATACTTTTTCAAAAAAAGAAAAAGCGCGATGAAAATACCACAAACAGCACCGTGGCTAGCAAGACCCCTTTCCCATATCTTAAAAAAAGAAAGGGGATCTTGCCAGTCCTGATAAAAGAAAAAATCACCCAGCTTAGCGCCTACAACTGTTCCCACAATCACATAGAAGCTCAGCTTCTCAGCTAAAAATTTGGCTTTTTCTTTATGGGGACCTTTTTTTAAAATACTAACTAAAACAAGATAGGCTAGAAAAAAGCCGCTAGCAAACAAAAAACCGTACCAGAGAATAGGTCTTCCTAAAAAAGGAATGTTAAAAGGTAAAAGTTCGGGCGAGGGGTCCCAGTGAATCACTTAAGTGGTCCTGCGGTAAGCACGAGCCTCTCTAAAATAGAGAAGAGCTCCATTGATAAGAGCAGAGCCAATAGCTACGTCAATAAAACCTTTGATGACAAATCCAATGGGTAGCCATCTAAATAGCATCCCCATCAACATCATCGAAAAAAGAAGTATGAAATAGCTCTTAGGATAAACATCTTTCCAATGAATTGGAGTGCTCAAAGCAAGGATTCGGTTAGTAATTCTGCGCACTGTCTTGGCAAGCACATACCTACCCTTAATAAACCCGACCAAAAGACCGAGTGAAATTAAAAAAAGAGCTGCCTGTTCAACTGTCCCCGTTAAATCTACAATAGCACTAAATAGGGGGTGAGTACCCTCTGGAGAGCTAGCTGCCGTGACGATATAGGTTAATCCTTTGATGAGCAAAAGAATACCCGCTGCGCACCAAATCAGCCCCGAAATAACAATCCATGTTCGATGAGAATATTGCATATGCGTGCCAGTATAAAGATCGGTTTTAACTTTGTCGACAAAAAATATCACTCTCTCTAAAATGTTTATATCTTACGCAAGGTTAAAAAAATGAATAATTCCATAAGTTTCTTAAGAGTTTTTTTCGTAGGTTTAAGCGTCATCTTCATGACTATTTTTATGTTGTTTAGAGCCTCAGATAACTCTCCAATAGTCAATGCTCTAATGGGCATTTCTATAGGCCTTGGATTTGGAGCTGTACTCATTGGCATTGACCTCTTTTTAAAAAAATTTAATCTGCGCTCTTTTAACATCGCTCTTCTTGGCATGTTGATCGGCTATTTCATGGGCAAGTCTCTTGTGCTTGTTTTAGACTCTGTGTTACAAATCAGCTCATTTTCTATGATCGTACCTCCACAAATGAGAGAACTGATAGAAACAGCCCTCCTTCTCTTGGGCATCCACCTAGGCACCGTTGTTACATTACGCGCAAGTGATGAACTGCACATCAGCATCCCTTTCATACGCTTCACGCAAGTAGCCCAGAAAAAGAAAGACCTCATCATTGATGTTTCTGTTCTATCTGACCTCCGCATCATTGATCTTGCTTGTACAGGTATTTTAGATTATCAAATGGTTGTCCCAAGGTTTCTCATCAAAGAGCTCTATGCTCAATATGAAATGGATGATGAATACTCTAAAACAAAAGCGCGCAGATGCCTCGATGTCATCAAAAAGTTAGAAAACATCTCCCACCTCGAGCTCAGATTCAATGACACTGACTTTCCTGAAATCAAAGATCCCATGAGTAAGCTTGTGCGCCTTGCTAGACTTGTAGATGCTAACATCTTAAGTGCTGACATCTCGCGCGTTCAAACATCTTCTATCGAAGGGATCACCGTTATCAACATACACTCACTCTCTAACGCCTTAAAACCCCTCATGCAGACAGGTGAAGTGATTAAAATCAAAGTGCAGCGCTTTGGCAAGGAACCCCGCCAAGGTGTTGGCTATTTAGAAGATGGAACGATGGTTGTGATCAATGGCGGTGGCGACTACATCGGTGAAACAATCGATGCCAGAGTCTTATCGGTTAAACACACATCCTCTGGACGCATGATCTTCTGCAATGCGACAGAAGAAGATTTAGACCCCACTTATGTAGACGAAGAGTCATACAATGACGGAAAATAAACCTCTTATCCAAGGTCTTGGCAACGACATCTTAGAAATTGCTAGACTGCGCAGAGTCATCGAAGCCCACAACAAAAGAGCTCTCGATCGCCTCTTTACCCCCAAAGAACAGCTGTATTGCCTCAAATACAAAGATCCTATTCCTCACCTTGCCGGTAGATTTGCTGCAAAAGAAGCGATTGTAAAAGCCCTTGGGTATGGCATCGGCAAGCTCATCTCTTGGAAAGACATTGAAATCCTTAACAATCCAGAAGGCAAGCCCGAAGTCTTTCTCTCCCCTACTCTAAAGACTAGGTTCAACAGCCCCAATATCCTACTATCTATCAGCCATTGCAGAAACTACGCAACAGCTGTTGCCATTTGGTGTACCACTGCTACTTGACAAGCCCAAGCACATTCCACACAGCCTGCAAAGAAGGTGCTGTAGGACTAAACATCTTATATAGATTTTTTATCAATAGACTTGAGAGCAAGAGTAGAAATTTTCTGTGCCAGTGCTTGACTTGCCTTTGTATTGATAGATGAAAGAGATGGCACATTAGACACTATAGCCTTCTCCTTTAACTTCAAGACCCTTGCCACAGCTTGATTAATCCTATCTTCTGTGATGCGGCCACTTGTGACAGCTTGCACAATAGTTGCATGAATGCGCTGAATGTCAGCTACTGTTAGTTCAAGATTTGCATGAGCCCCTATGAGCTGCTTGCCACCTAAAATTAAAAGATCATGGCCCGACTGCAGGGCTCTAATGGCTGCATCAGCTACAGAAAGGACATAGTCTGAATCAGCCACTTGGCATTGATTAAGAACTCCCTGCATCACAAGAGAATCAGAAACAATCACCCCTTGAAACCCCATCTGATCTCTGAGATAAGAAAGAGTTTTTAAAGAAAGCGTTGCGCAATGATCACGATCTAGAGGACTCATAATGTGCGCTGTCATGATCGCATCTGCTACACACTGAAGTTTAGCAAAAGGCATCAGCTCAACTTTTTGAAGCTCCTCCAGTGATTTATTCACAACAGGCAAATCATAATGAGAATCTACACTCACGTCACCATGACCTGGAAAATGTTTGAGTGTTGCTATAACACCTGCCTTCTTATAGCCTTGCAGCGCCCTTTCTCCAAATGCCGCCACCATCTCGGGCTGATCTCCAAAAGATCTACTCCCAATCACAGGATTTTGAGGATTGATGTTGACGTCAATAACAGGCGCTAAGTTCATGTTGATACCAACAGCCTTTAGTTCTTGCCCCATCACAAAAGCTGCCTCTTCTGCTAAATCCGCATCTCCTGTCTCCCCTAAAGCTTTATTCCCAGGAAAAATTGTAAAGCCTTTCTCACACCGAGAAACAAGGCCGCCCTCTTGATCTGTTGCAATAAGAAGAGGAATCTTGGCTGGAGTCTGCCCCGCTAATGCTTGCAATCCGCTACTGAGCCTTTGTATTTGTTCAGGGGATGTGAGTCCATTTGACCAGTTGTAATAGATGATGTTTCCGATCTTCGTATCTTGAATCAGCGCTTTTGCCTCTTCGTTTGCTACCTCACCATGAAAATGCGCCATCAGCAATTGTCCTACTCTCTCTTCAAGTGACAACTCTGGACTTACTCCAAAACATGGAAACACAAAAACAGACAGAAGAGCACACATCTTTAATGGCTCAAACATGAGGATTCTCCTTTGAGCAAAAGTATATCACACTACATAATTTTAAAAAAAAGTGGATTTTTTAGTCCCTATTTCATTGCCCATGAAAAAGTCGCACAAGCTGTGCGACAATTTGCATCCTTGCCTAAGGATTAGCTATCTAAGTATTATGTGGACCAATGAATATATTAGGGAAGCCAAGATTTTTCTAATTCAGGGGTAAAATGGCTTACGAAGGAACTACTTGGGTGGAATTGTCCGTAAAAAGAGGCGATGAGACCTCTCCCATTATAAAAGTTCATTATGCTGGCATCGAGGCTCTAAAACATTTCAATTTAGAACCACTCAATGCGACTCGCAATAACTACCGCCCACATCTCACACTTGCTCGCATTGTGATGCCAAAGCAGATAGAAGTGTGGCCTAAAAATCTGTATACCAATATTGGAAATTTTAATTTAGAGTTTGGGCTGTCGGATGAGAAAAGCAATATGCACATAAAATACTTAGCCTTCAATAATGCTCTATTTTCCAACACCGGTGGATTTTAGGATCATGAAAATCGGGAGGAATTGTTTGGTCTGATATCTCCTTTATCAAGCAGTTAGAAAAAAGAGTAGAATCGAACACAAATTTCTGAGAGTTAGTGCTGAAAAAGATACAGCCACCTTTATTGAGAAGCTTGAGGGCGCTTGTGATTAGAAATACATAATCTTGTTGAATATCAAACAGCTGATCCATCTTCGTAGATCTGGAAATGGTGGGCGGATCGATGACAATCACATCATACTTGCAACCAGAGCGTATCTCTTCTCCTAAGAATTTAAGACAGTCTGCGCGAATGACAGGATTGTTTTTAAGCGAAAGATTGTTGAGCAAAAAATTATCCTCTCCCCATAGCGTATAGGTATTGGACATGTCGACACTTTTTGTGAATGTAGAACCCAAGACTGCTGCTTGCACGCTGAAAGAACAGGTGTAGGCAAATAAATTAAGAAGCCGCTTAGCCTTACTGCAAGAAGCAACCATCTTGCGTGTTGTGCGATGATCTAAAAATAATCCCGTGTCGAGATAATCACGCAAGTTCACTGTAAATTTTACACCCCCTTCGTAGACGGTAAAAAAATCTCCTGATTGATCCATCTTCTCGTATTGACGCGTCTCTTTGCTGCGTGCTCTTGTGCGCCAATAGATCCTATCGGGCCTACACCCAAATATTTTGCAGATCATCCGCACAACCTTCTGCTCTAATTCAAGCGCTGGCTTCTCATCTCCCCTTCCACGTGCAAAATACTGCACGCAAAAGCGCCCTGCATAATAATCGATTGCCAAGGGATACTCAGGAACTTCTTTATCATAAATACGAAAGCAATCCGTCTTATCAACCTCTGCCCATGCTTTTTGCTGCACATAGTTTTTTCTAAGACAGAGTTCAAAAGGTGATGCTTTAGGAGCAAGCTCCGTTATCTTCGGCAGAAATATTTTTGTCATGAAAGGAATTCTGCACATCTACCCTTTGTTGTCAAAAAAAACAGAGCATCGACAAAATCCAAATAATCTGTTATGAACTTTGAGAAACCAAAAGGAAGAATATGCCATCACTATTGATAGGGGAAAACAATCTGTATTACGAAGTCGAAGGTAAGGGAGATCCGCTTGTTTTGATTGCGGGATATGGATGTGATCTATGTTTTTGGGAAACAATCCGCAAACCTCTTGCAAACCATTTTCAGCTCATTATGCTTGATAATCGAGGTGTTGGAAGAAGTGAGTGCTCCAAAGAATCCTTCACTACGCAAGATATGGCAAATGATGTGCTCTGCCTGATTGAAAAGCTAGAGCTCAAAAAACCTCATATCCTGGGTCATTCGATGGGATCTGCCATCGCTCAAATCCTTGCCTACCACCATCCTGAAAAAGTAAATAAGACAATATTTGCTCAAACATTTATGAAACTTGCTCCTGCAGCTACCGCTGCCCTGCGAGCTTTTCTAACACTCTACCGCGATGGCGTCTCGATGTATAAAGCCTCTCAAACAGTGCTACCGTGGCTGATGTCTGATCAGTGGCTTAAGAGTCCAGAGCTTTGTGAGCTATTTCTTAAGATCCAGTCTGAGCAACCTTTTGTGCCAACAATCGAAGGATTAACCAAGCAATGTGAAGCGCTTACTCAGTTTGATTCCGGCACTTGGTATCCTAAAATCACAACAGCGCCCCTCATACTTGCAAGCAGTCAAGATAGACTTTGTCCTCCACAAGAAGCAGAGCTCATGGCCTCTAACATTCCCAATGCTCGGTGCCATGTTTTTCAAAAGATAGGGCATGTTGCGCCCCTTGAAAATCCTCAAGAATTTTGCAAGGTAACGCTAGATTTTCTCTCTTCCTAGTTTTTGCTGTTTGCCTTGTTAACAGCTTCTTCATAGATAGAGATCATTTCCATTACGCCATCTGGATCATTGTTTTGTAGACATTCAAGAATAGAAAGAAAGGCTTTCTGCGGATCAATGAGCTCCTTCAACGGATTTGCCCGAGTCAGTCCAGGCACTTTATCCAGATTAACTTTTGACAATTTCATTGTTCTATATCTATCTTTGAAGGTGGTGTAAAAAAGTAAAGTTTAACAAAAAAGTGGTTTAACAATCAATGGATTGCCTAACATTAACATTGGTTACTTTTCATAGAATAACTGGCAGCAGCACAATCATTGCAAAAAGGAGAAATTTATGTCCTGCAAACGTGATACCATAAAACTAACGATAGACGTGTCTATCAAGCAACATGCGTATATCACAATGCTAGCTGCCGAAAAAGGCGTTAGCTTAGACGAATTTATTATCGAGTGCTTACCAAGCCCAGACAAAGAATTCGATAGACTGCTCCAAGAGTTTCTTGTTGAAAAAGCCCCTATGCTCAAAAGACTATCAAAAAAGTAATAAACCTTAGAAAAAAGAAAACGGCAGTGTATAGCTTAAGGTAAAGAAGTTTGCATCTTGAGGAAAGAGCTTAGCATAGACTCTGCGTGTGTACATGACAGAGAGATGTCCCCATATGGGAAAGACGTAGGAGTATTTAACACCAACATCGAGTGACTGGTGATGGATAGCGCCATAGCCGTGGAAATGATCGATGTTGAGAGTTTCTTTGCTGCCAAAGCCAAAGTAGCCTACGTTGAAAATAGAAAAGCGGTGGCAATTGTTGATGTTGGCTTGGATAGATACGAGATAATCTATCCAACCAGATCCGTTATTGGCAAGACCCCCTGAGCCGTAACCGAATGCTCTGAATTGCCAGAAGTTATTGCTAGCCCATTCTTTGCCTATAGCAAGGTTCAGTGCGCCATTTACATCAGAGTGGTAGGGGCAGCTAGGATCTTTTAAACCGTGTCTTGAAACGCCTCTAAAACTTGCGCCGGTTGTGATCGTTGCAAAGTCGCCGACGATGTCATCAAGAAACTGGTACCTTACTTGGAAAGCAGAGCTGCGGTAGCCCATCTTCTGAATAGGCGTATCTGCAAATTCAAGATCGACATCAACAGATAAAGTATCTGCGGGACATACACCCAAATCAAACGTTAAAAAGTTATCGCGGGATGTTTTCTGGTTTTTTTGGATTGCTCCCTCAACAGAGGGGTAATAACTGTAGGTATATGCAGAACGGAAATTAAACTCCCACAGGTCTGTAAACCAAGGTTCTTTGTCTAAGCTAAAAAGAAAACAGGGAAGCAATAAAAGCGCTCTATACATGTGTTGTCTCTTGGGCAGATAGCCATCTTTCTAATTCAAGAGCTGCCATGCATCCTGAGCCTGCTGCTGTAACTGCTTGTCTGTAGACATGATCTTGCACATCTCCTGCTGCAAAAATACCTTCTTTGCTTGTTCTACATGTTCCTGGTTCTACTTTGATATAGCCGTTGGGGTGCAGCTCGAGCTGCCCTTGTAAAAAAGTGGTATTGGGTTCATGGCCGATGGCAAAAAAAACGCCGCCTGCTTCTCGCTTGGAGGTCTTGTTTGTCTGAATATCTTTGAGAGTAACTGAACGGACAACCGAGTCCCCTTCTACACACTCTAGCAAATGGTTCCAGAGGATCTCTATTTTGGGATGGGCAAGGGCTCTATCTACCATGATTTTTGAAGCCCGAAGAGAATCTCTTCGATGGACAATGAACACCTTACTTCCAAACTTGGTTAGGAAGATTGCCTCTTCGACAGCTGTATCTCCCCCACCAATGACGTAGAGATGCTTTTCTCTAAAAATAGGCATCGCTCCATCGCAGACGGCACAAGCTGTTACGCCCTTTTGCCAAAACTCCCCCTCTTTTGTTCCTGGAACATCTAATCTACGAGCGGTAGCGCCTGTTGCAATGATCACGGACTGAGCAGAAACAACACCTGATTTAGCGGTGATGACAAAAGGATATTTTTGAAAATCAACAGACTGCACATCCTCTGTCAAGATGGTCGTGCCAAAGCGCTCTGCTTGAGATCTAAAGGCTTCCATAAGCTCAGGGCCTGTGATGCCTTTGGGAAACCCGGGGTAATTTTCCACTTCAGTTGTGGTCATGAGCTGCCCTCCTGCAGGGCCTGAAAAGAAACCTTCATAGAGAAGAGGCTCAAGATCTGCTCTTGCAGCATAGATAGCAGCGGTGTATCCCGCAGGTCCAGATCCAATAATGACAACTTTGTGCTTTTTCATTTTTTCCTCGTATTTTTAGTACGATAACTGAAAATATAAGTTTTTATCCACATCTTCGAGAATTCCTCTGGAATTTAATTACGCAAGCAGTAAACTTTCAGCATGAGAAGTATTAAGCTACAAAACCTGAAAAAGGCGATATCCGGTGGGCAAGTTATCAATGGCATTAGCCTGACCATTCCAGCTGGGAAATTTTTTGCTCTGCTAGGTCCCTCTGGCTGTGGAAAAACGACCCTTCTAAGACTGATTGCGGGTCTAGAAAGTGCTGATGCAGGACAGATCTTTTTAGGTGACGAAGACATCACAGATGTCCCCATCCACCAAAGGCCCATTAATATCGTCTTCCAAAACTACGCCCTTTTTCCCCACCTCGATGTCTTTGATAACATCGCCTATAGCTTAAAGCTTAAAAAATTGCCTAAAAGCGTCATCGAGCAAAGGGTCTTTAAAATCTTAGAGGCTTTCCACCTTGAAAAGCACATGTACAAGCTCCCCAGCCAGCTCTCAGGAGGGCAACAGCAACGGGTTGCACTTGCTAGAGCTATTGTCAATGAGCCTGACGTGCTGCTGCTAGATGAGCCGCTAGCTGCCCTTGACTTCAAGCTTAGAGAGAAAATGCTCATCGAGCTCATCGAGCTCCAAGATAAGCTCAAAACGACCTTCGTCTACGTGACCCATGACCAGTTCGAAGCTCTTACTGTGGCTGACCGCATGGCGATCATGAACCACAAAGGTGAAATTGAACAAATTGGAACGCCTAAAGAAATCTACGAGTTCCCTCACTCCTCTTTTGTTGCCAAGTTTGTGGGAACAACAAATATTTTAAATGGAACCCTTCATCACCTAGATGGCCCTGACCCGGAAATTGACATCCCTGACTTGGGAAGATTTAAAATCTCCATCCCCCAAAAAAAACATTGGATGTCAGAAGGGTGCGACATGTTAATTAGCATCCGTCCTGAAAAGATTTTTATCTCAAAAAAAGAGGTTAAAAACTTCTCTAATAGTCTTAAGGGAATAGTGCAGTCAATTGTCTATCACGGAAGATCCACGCAGTACAATATTTTGTTAAAAAACCATCTCAAACTCCAAGTGTTTGAGCAAAATGAAGAACACTTCCCTCAAGAAGTGATCGACTACGACAACGAAGTAAATCTTTATTGGCAGAAAGACAATGTGGTGATCTTAGAAAAATGAAAAATCATCAGGTGACTTCAGAAAAACCTTTTGCTATCGGGTGCCCTGCCCTCATCTGGCAGATCTTATTTTTCTACATCCCTCTTTGCTTCATGGTCATATCGAGCTTTCTTAAGGTCTCTGAAGGTGGAAAAATCCAAGGGATCACACTCGAGAGCATCGCGCTTTTTTTATCCCCCACCTACCTGAAAGTGATTGGATCATCGCTTGTGCTCGCACTGTCTACGGCTCTCATCTGCCTATCGGTTGCTTATCCGCTTGCATATTTCATTGCATTTAGCTCCAAAAAGTTCAAAAACATTGGGCTATTTCTTCTCTTAATCCCCTTTTGGACAAACTTTCTTCTCCATGTCTATGCCTGGTTTTACGTCTTAGAAAAGCAGGGTTTTGTAAACAACCTTCTTTTAAGCCTCAATATCATTCAAGAACCGATTCTCATGTTGAATTCTCTATTTGCGATCATGGTCATGATGGTCTATTACTATTTGCCTTTCATGGTCCTTCCGATCTACTCCTCTCTTGAAAGGTTCAACCCGAGCCTCATTGAAGCTTCTTTAGATTTAGGCGCTTCTTGGTTCCAGACATTCCGCAGGATCATGCTTCCTTTGACAATGCGCGGGGTGCGCGCAGGCTTCCTCCTTGTCTACATTCCGGCCTTTGGGGAGTTTGCGATACCAGAGCTCATGGGCGGCGATAAACAGATGTTTGTGGGTAATGTTATATCTCAGTACATCCTTGCAGAAGAGACGGGCTCTTTAGGAGCAGCTTTTACAGTCCTTAGCGGCTTTATTTTAATTGTGACCGTTGTTGTTCTCTATAAACTGATGGAAAAAATTATTACACCTCTGAAGACCAATGCTTAAATCCTCACAAATTGCAAAAACAGCCAAGCTTATCTCACTTGCTACCGTTTACTTGTTCCTCTACGTTCCTATTATCATCTTGCTTGTCTTCTCTTTTAACTCAGAGCCCTTCCCAGCTCCCTGGCAAAAGTTTACGTTTAAATGGTACCATGAGCTCGTAGATTCCTTTTACTTATGGAAAGCTTTCTGTACATCTCTTCTTGTTGCTTTCTGCTCAACAGCCATCAGCCTTATCATGGGCATATTCTTGATTTTTTATGCAGCACAAGGAGGAAAGATTGGAAGAATCTTCTCTCTTTTTTATGGAAGCATGGTCATACCAGAAACCGTCCTAGCTGTCAGCTTACTTAGCTTTTTTAGTTGGATGGAGATTCAGCTAGGTCTTACAACTCTCATTGTCTCACACACTGTTTTGGGACTGGGGTTTGTCATTCCTATTGTCTATGCCCGCTTCTTGGAGCTCGATAAAAAACTCACAGAAGCCTCGCTTGTTTTAGGAGCTACTCCCAACCAAACATTTTTTAAAGTCACGCTCCCCATGCTCGCTCCCTCGCTGATTACTAGCGCTCTTCTTGTTTTTATTATCTCTTTTGATGATTTCATATTGAGTTACTTCTGCGCTGGAAGCACTACGCAAACACTTTCTCTCTACATTCTTTCTATGATTAGAACGGGCGTAACACCTGTTGTAAACGCACTTTCCTCACTGCTACTTTTCTTAAGTAGTTTGCTTGTTCTTGTCTTCTTTCAACTCAAAACACGAACGAGGATTTTCTAATGAAAACAATTTTTATCCGCACAGGCATTGTGATTTTCTGGCTAGCACTATTCATGGGCATTCTCTACCTACCTGAAGGAAAGATCATTCCCCTTGAAGAAAAAAGCATCAACGTCTTTGCATGGGGAGATATTTTAGAACCCTCTGTGATTGATGAGTTTGAAAAGACAACAGGCATCAAAGTTCATCTTAACTACTTTGCCTCTAATGAAGAACTCCTTGTAAAATTAAAAGCAACCGGAGGAAAAGGGTATGATCTCATCATCCCTTCCGATTACTCTGTAAAAATTTTACGCGAAGATAAACTCCTCAAACCCTTTGACAAAAATAAGCTCTCTTTCTTCTCAAGCTTAAATCCCATGCTCCTTAACCACCCCTTTGATCCCGACAATCTCTATTCCATTCCGTTTGAGTGGGAGCTTTTTGTGCTTGGCATTAACACTAACTTTTTTGCAAACCGCCCTTACGATCCTAGCTGGAAAATGCTTTTTGATCCTAAAGTTGTTAACTATCCCATCACGATGATCAATGATCCTGTGGAAGCTATTCTCTTTGCTGCTTTTTATCTCTATGGTCCTGTAGAAAGCCTTACCCCTGAGCAATTTCAAAAAGTTGTACAGCTTTTAATCGAGCAAAAAAAATGGGTAACTGCCTATGCAGATTTCCGTGCAGACTATTTCCTTGCAAGTAAAAACTGCCCAGTTGTTCTCTCATCCACCTCTTATATTTTTCGCACAATGCGCCGGTTTGATTTTATTAATTTTGCTGTTCCCAAAGAGGGAACCTTTGTGACCATTGAAAATCTCTGCATTCCAGAGGCTAGCACAAAAGAACATCTCACTTATCAGCTTATTAACTTCCTCTATCAACCCAAGTCTATGAAAACCCACTTCGATACCTACGGCGTTTTTCCTGCGACACTCGATGTCCTTCCCTTTTTAGATCTTAACGAAGAGACAAAAGCTCTTCTTAACACTTCTCCTGAAACCTTTAAAAAGTTCTACTTTGCAAGGGTCATTACCTCACAACAAGCACTCCGCGATGCTTGGATCCAAGTTAAATCAACCAATGAATAATTACATCCTGCACGTAATTCCATTTGCTTGTTAAAATTGCTATTTTCCCCAGGGCAATTGCACGAAGAATTTTTTTGACGCCTACCTCATAGAGCTGAGATAAAAAAACGTGATTCATGAATTGCCTACATAGCCAGCAGCTTTTCTATGAAAAAGAGGATAAATAAATTTCTTCATGCGATTGCCGTGCTATTTTCCCAAGCAAAGCGAATTACGCACAGGATGTCTATTGCCAAAAACCTATTTAAATGCATCATAGGTATTTTGGAGGCAGCATGAATTTACAGCTTAGACGTTTAATGCGTCGTATTATTGTTCCCTTGGCTCTTATTTTTTTATGTCCCCCGATGGTCATCTTGATGTGGTACACAAATATCGAACTAGATGGCTCTCTTCTCAAACTCTGGAACCTTTGCCTGACTCAAGGCATACTTACAACCATTTGGAAAGTATGGGCGCCTATTTTCTTTGGTTCAAAAACAGCTTGGACAATGATTGCTGTATTTGGATCTATCCAACTCCTCTTCATGAAGTTTCTTCCTGGTAAAAAAGTCTCAGGACCTCTCACTCCAAAAGGCAACATCCCTATCTATAAAGCAAACGGAGTGCTTGCATTTTTTATCACTCTTTTCTGCTTTTATTTCTCTACACAGTTTTTTCATCTTTTTTCTGCAACCATCATCTATGACAACTTCGGACCTCTTTTAGGCGCTTTAAATAGCTTTAGCTTAGTGTTCTGTTTATTTCTCTGTATCAAGGGGTATGTCGCTCCTTCTTCTTCAGATGCAGGAGGAACGGGCAACTTTGTCTTTGATTATTTCTGGGGAACAGAACTCTATCCCCGCATTTTTGGCTGGGATGTCAAGATGTTTACCAACTGTAGATTTGGCATGATGGGATGGGGTCTTGTGATTCTATCTTTTGCTGCCAAACAAACCCAACTCCATGGCCTTAGTAACTCAATGGTAGTCGCTGTCATATTGCAGCTTATTTACATCGCTAAATTCTTCGTTTGGGAAACAGGATATCTCCGCTCGATGGACATCATGCATGATAGAGCAGGCTACGCCATCTGCTGGGGCTGCCTTGTCTGGGTAACGGGCATTTACACCTCACCTACTCTTTATCTCGTGAACCACCCCGTTCACCTAAGCACGCTCTCTACTACCATCCTACTACTCGTAGGTACAGGTTGCATTGCCATGAACTACCTTGCTGATCTACAAAGGCAGCGCTTTAGAGCCACATCTGGCAACTGCCTCATATGGAGAAAAAAGCCCAAGTTCATCAAAGCCTCTTACACAACTACAGAAGGTGAGAAAAAAACAAACCTCCTCCTGACTTCAGGCTGGTGGAGCCTTGCTAGACACTTCCACTACCTCCCAGAAATCGTTGCAGCTTTCTGCTGGACTGCGCCCGCACTTTTCTACAACGTTCTTCCCTACTACTATGTCATCTTCCTCACTGCTCTCCTGATCGATCGCTCCTTCAGGCAAGAAAAACGATGCGCCATCAAATACGGCCATCACTGGGACCAGTACTGCGAAAAAGTCCCTTACAAACTCATCCCTTTTATTTACTGACAGAACAGGAACTCCCTAACTATGAGGCTTAGGGCTCGTAAAGAAACAACTTGCGCAGTCTAAGATGCGGAAGTTGTTTCTTTACGAGCCCTAAGGTGTTTTTTTTCTTTTTAGTCATTAGACATCCTGTGGAATGACATACAAAAGATAACCTATTTACATTTTTTGTGAAATGTGGAAAAAGAAAGAAAAAGAGGTGAGTTATGGATTTAAGAAAAATTGCTGGTGTTGGGATTACAGTTATTGGAATACTCTGCGTAGGAATGGCTTACTACATTAAGAGTTCTGTAGCAGAGGGTAAGGAAAAAATTGCACATGCTGAAAAACAGGTCAATACAGGTGAGAGCTTATTGTCTCTTTCTCCTGCTACAAAGCAAATGAGTAAAGGTATGACTGACTCAGCGCACAGCAAAATCAATGCTGGCAAAGAACAGGTTAGCAAATACAGCACGATTGCAAGAGAGCTGCAGGTAGGCGGCTTTGCTCTCTTGGTGATAGGCTGTGGTATTTTGATCCTGAGATACAGAAAAAAATAACCCTAAAACTCTTAACGTTTGGAGAACTGAGAACGCTTACGAGCTTTAACAAAGCCGTATTTCTTACGTTCTTTCTTACGGGGATCGCGTGTGAGGAAGCCGGCAGCTTTGAGATCGCCTTTGCGGGTCTCATCTTCTTGAAGAAGAGCTCTTGCAATGCCTAAACGGACTGCAATCACTTGAGCTTCGATTCCGCCACCTTTAACGCGTACGATCATGTCGTATTTGTCAGGTGTTGATGTCTTGATAACAGGGGATAAAATAGATGCTCTTTGGATAAGGAGAGGAAAATATTCATCAAACTTACGATCGTTAACGGAGATGACCCCTTTTCCTTGTCTTAGGCGAACGGATGCAACTGCTGTCTTGCGTCTTCCTGTGCCGATTTTTTCTTCGATTGCCATAACTTTTTACCCGTGTTAATTAAATATTCAAAAGAATAGGATTTTGTGCTTCCATGTCGTGCTGCTCTCCTGCGAAAATACGTAATTTTCTCAGTTGGTGTTCAGTATGTCTTGTTTGCGGCATCATCCCTTCGATAGCATGACGAAGAATATAGTCAGGCTTTCTTGCTTTCATAACGCGAAAAGGAACTTCTCTAAGACCGCTCATAGCACCTGTATGGTAGCGATAGATTTTTTGGGCCTCTTTGGCTCCAGTGACTTTAATTTTGCTGGCATTGATGATGATAACACCATCTCCAGAGTCTACGTGAGCTGTGAAGGCAACTTTATGTTTGCCTCTTAAGATATTAGCTACTTCTGAAGCAAATCTACCGAGAGTTTTGCCTTCTGCATTTAAAATAAACCAACGTCTATCAGCTAATGCTTCTTCTTTTGTCAGGAGTGTTGTCTTGTTCTTTTGTCTCATAGGTGACTCGCTCTAAATGTTTACGAATGGGTAGCATACGATTTTTTTCTATTTTTTGCCAACACTTTTGCGCGCTTCTTAATTAAAAAATAAATTTATCGTTTTTAGACCCTTGCCAAAAGAGAGTACCATACTCTATATTATGCAGCCATTACAGGTTATGGTTATGCGAGAGTTAAAAACTTTTTTTGTTCGTACGTATGGTTGCCAGATGAATGAGCTCGACTCAGAAATCATGGTAGGTCTTTTACAAAAAAGAGGCTTAGAGCGCATCCAAGATGAAAATGAAGCCGATCTTCTTCTCTTTAACACCTGCTCTATTAGGGACTTGGCTGAAAGAAAGGTGATGGGAAAAATTGGCAAATTGGGAACAAAGAAGAAGCGAGCTGTGATTGGAGTTACCGGCTGCATGGCGATGGCTAAAAAAGAAACTTTGTTCCGCAAACTCCCCCACATAGACTTTGTTATCGGCACGAACAACATCTCAGACCTCAACGATGTCCTAGATGAAGTCCTCCTATCTGGCAGGCAAATGATCCGCACAGATGACCAGTTTGAGGAAAATCTCGACTATTTAGCTGCTAAAAGAGATGACCCTGTGAAGGCTTTTGTCTCTATTATCCGGGGATGCGATAAGTTTTGCACCTACTGCGTTGTTCCTTATACAAGGGGGCAAGAAGTCTCCCGCTCCCCTGAGAGTATCGAAGAGGAGTGCAGAAAGCTTGTAGATAGCGGCTATAAAGAAATAACTTTACTTGGACAGAACGTCAATAGCTATGGGAAAGACAAGCCTGAATGGAGGTGCCTCTTCCATGACCTTCTCTATAGACTAGACAAGATCCCCGGCCTAGAAAGGGTCCGCTTTATGACGTCTCACCCCGTTGACATCACAGTCAACCTCATGGAGGCCATCCGCGATCTGCCTTCTGTGTGCGAGTTTGTTCACTTCCCCCTCCAAGCTGGCTCTAACCGCATCCTGAAGAAAATGCACAGACTCTACACCGTGGAACAGTACCTAGAAAAAGTCTCCCTCATCCGCAGCATTGTCCCCGATGTCACTTTAGGAACCGATATCATTGTTGGTTTCTCTACTGAGACAGAAGAGGATTTTCAAGAGACCTACAGACTATTTAAAGAGATCAGGTACTCAGTTGCCTTTATCTTTGCCTACAGCGCGCGTAAAGGCACTCCTGCCTTTCGCTGGAAAGACGATGTTCCTGAAGAAGTAAAAAATGACAGACTCCAAAGGCTGCTTACCCTTCACAACGACATTTGCCAGGAAGATCGGCAAAATATGATCGGGCAAGAGGTCGAAGTTCTCATTGAGAAGTCAAGCCGCGAAGAAAGCTTTCTCAAAGGCAGAACAAGGTGCTGGAAAAATGTGATCCTAAAAGGCCCCGATAGTCTGATGGGAACCATACAGAAGGCAAAGGTGCATGGATATAATCATCAGACGCTGCTTACTGAGCTACAACCTACTAAAACGCTAGCTATCATTTAAATATTTGTGGTACAATCGCTGCAAACTTTTGAAGGAGTATCAAAATGAGCATAGCATTTAGGGTGGTTGATTCAATGCCTGATAAAGGCGTCTATCCCATAAATCTCACCGCACAACTCTTGAATGGCCTGCGCGTAGACAATATCATTTTTAAACATGCCGGCATACTATGCCCCCTTTTTCAAACTCCCGCGCTATCTTTTGCAGGTATAAAAAAATATGTGATCACGGCTGTGCCCTTTCTGCAACAGAATTGGAGTAAGCTCTTAGCTTACACGGGTGTTGCTACCTGTGTTAGAGAGATGGTAATTCCCAAATATGCAGCTTCTTTGTTCGGAAGAATAGCGGTCGATCCCCGCTTGCAAATAGAGAAAAATAGCTTATTGGGTAAAGTTCGGGTAATTTTAACTGCTGCGGCAATTTGTGGTGTAACATGGGTAGCAAATCGATGCATTACCACATCAACTTCTTTTTTTGTTGGTAGGCATGCAGCACCGTGGATGGCTATCGGTGTACACGCAGCTGTTTTTTTTATACATAAGTGTGCTGTAGAAAAATTATCATTCTCTCAGAACAATAAGAGCTTCTTACTCAACATAGACGATACGTTTAAAAGTTTACTAGGCGTCAAGCAGAACGTTTTCCAAGGGGGCTGGACTGGCATTACACGCTTTGAAAAGCTCAACGCTATCACTGACCTTTGTTTTTCCGTAGCTCTGCTGTTTAAGCCTTTTGTTAATCGAAACCCACTGTGGGTAAACGCTGCTCTCATACCACTAACAGCGGTTAATCGGCAAGTTATACTCCGATTTTTCTGCCCTAAATGATTGCTAAGAAGAAAACAGTGCCTTCAAGGAAAGCTGGCTGTGGGCAGCTTCTGTATAGTTTTGGGTTTCTTTTGCAAGGTAGGTTTTTCCCACAAGGCGCCTTCCATAGACAGCAAAATGTCACACACACCTATTAAATTAAATTTATTTATACGCCTTTAAAAATAAGGTGCGTTTTGATACAGTAGCTCCAGATTTTTGAAGGAGCAACAAATGAGTGGAGTTATTCATAGGACAATGAGAGAAATTGATTGTGCACCTAAGGAAGTTTTCTTAGGTGTGTCGGAGTTAGCCAACTTAGCCAATCTAGTCCGGGTTGCGCACTCTTTACTTAGTAAAATTCCACCTTTACCCATGACTCCCCATTGTCGTATAGAAGACTGCCGAAAGGCGATCAAAACCTTTCAGATACGGCAAGTACTGATGGGGTCATTTGTCTTTTGTTCTATACTTGCTAACTACGTAGCATCCCCCTCTGCATTATTAGAACGTCTTCCCAAATATAATCCTTTGGGCTATGATTACCCTTGTTTGCCTGATTCCCCTTTGAAAAAAATTATTCGTAGCTCACATTTTTGGATCACATCCAAACGCGCATGGACTGCCCTACTAGTAACCATTCCTCTTGCAGCCATTTGCATTGTAACATTTTTATTCAATCGATGTTTAGCTGCATCCTCCTCTTTCTTTGCTTGCCAACATCGCGCTCTCCCTTGGACTAATGCATGCGCGCAGAGCTTATTGCATGCCATTCACTTGCATATAGTATCGACCTTATCAAACACTAGTGGGACGCCTCCTTTAGCGCTCAGCGTAAAATCTACTTTCCCGCTTCTACTAAATAAAATCTTTGGCACAAGTGTCCAAAAAACATCAATATCGGAACGAGCTGAAAAAATAACAGCCCTTTTTTCTTTAGTTATTTCAACAACACTTTTTTTTAAGTTTTCTGCCCGTCGAAGCCCCCTTTGGGTCAATGCTGTCGTAATCCCTCTAGAACCCATCATTCGAGAAGTTATAACTCGAGCTTTGATACACTATGAACGAAGAGCGTCCTAGAGCATCTTCTGCAGCTCTTCCTCAGACAAAATCTTCACCCCTAGCTTCTTAGCTTTATCGAGCTTTGAGCCGGCCTCTTCCCCTACAAGCACGTAGTCGGTGTTTTGACTGACAGAGCCTGTTACTTTGCCTCCGCGCTCTTTGATGAGATCGGTTGCTTGCTGGCGTGTGTAGTTTTGTAAAGAGCCTGTGAGTACAAAGGTCTTTCCAGAAAAAACATGGTCTGTGCGTTTGATCGTAGTCGGTACTTGAGGTTTAACACCTACATGTAGGAGCGCCTCAATTTCTTTGAGATGCTCTTTATCTTGAAAGTAGGAGGCAAGAGCATCTGCCATCTTTTCTCCGATCCCTTCGATAGAGAGAAACTCTTCCTTGTTCATACCAGCAAGCTTGTCAATAGATCTAGCTTCCTCGGCAAGCTTATCTGCACTCTCTTCTCCAATGTAGCGAATGCCAAGAGCTAATATAAATCTAGCAAGTGTGGGTTTGCGCGAGTGATCAATACTAGCAAGAAGATTCTGGATCGACTTTTCTTTAAAGCCATCTAACTTAGCAAGATCCTCAGGCGTGAGGGTGTAAATATCTGAGATGCGCTTTGCGAGGCCCTTTGTGACGAGCTGCTCTACAACTTTAATCCCTAGGTGATCGATATCTAGAGCATCTTTACTTGCAAAGTAGGCAAGCCTGCCGATAGTCTGCTCAAGGCAGTGTTTATTAGGGCAGCGTACGGCAACTTCTTCCTCTTGGTGCACAACAGAAGTTCCACAGGAGGGGCACTTAAGAGGCATATGCCAGGGCTTGCTGCCGTGGGAGCGCTTTTTAACATCGACAGAAACGACTTTGGGGATCACATCTCCCCCCTTTTCAATAGTGACAGAATCCCCAATGCGGATGTCTTTACGCTCAATTTCTTCTTGGTTGTGGAGTGTTGCTCTTGCAATCGTGCTGCCGGCTAAAGAGACGGGCTCAAGTTCTGCTACAGGGGTTAGAACGCCTGTTCTTCCCACTTGCACGGTGATGTCAAGGATTTTTGTGATAGCTTGTTCAGGAGCAAATTTATAAGCAACAGCCCATCTAGGATTTTTACTTGTCTTGCCAAGGAGTGGATGGTGTTTCAGGATATCTACTTTGATGACAATGCCATCGATATCAAAGGGAAGGTCATCACGGGTCTTTTCTATTTTGCTAGCAAACTTCAGAATTTCAGCAGTACCCTCGCAACGCATCACATGTTCATGTGCAAAAACAGGAAGGCCTAGCTTTTTTAAAAATGCATGAACTTCATACTGGGTTGCAACAGGAAAATTAGCTGTGTCAGCAAGGCCGTAGAAAACAACAGAGAGCTTTCTTTCTCCTGCTTCTTTGGGATCAAGTAACTTTAAAGAGCCAGCTGCGGCATTGCGGGGGTTAGCCCATAGCTCTTCACCGGATTCTTCTTTCTCTTCATTTTGTTTTCGAAAGACAGCGTGTGTCATGTACACTTCTCCCCTAACTTCTAAAACATCAGGGATGTGAGAGCCTGTTAATTCAAGTGGAAGAGAGCGGATCGTGCGCATGTTATTTGTGATGTCATCCCCTTTTTTCCCATCTCCGCGGGTGAGCGCTCTTACGTAGATGCCATTTTCATAGCGAACAGAGACAGCCACACCATCCATCTTGAGCTCTGCGCAAAAAACCTCTTGGTTTTTTTCTAGGAGCTTGTGGACGCGCTGCACAAAATCCTCGACTTCTTCAGCGGAATACGTGTTGGCAAGAGATAACATAGGAGATGTGTGAACAATCTGCTTAAACCCTCCTGTAAGTGCATTGCCGACACGTTTTGTAGGAGAAAAGCTAAGTGCCCACTCAGGATGCTCTTCTTCGATTTTTTGAAGCTTCTTGTAGAGAAGATCGTACTCGTAATCGGAGATAGCAGGCTTATGCTCTACAAAGTAGAGTTTGTCATAGTGACGTACTTCAGCAACCAGTTTTAAATAGTCATCTTTGGATGTCATAGACTTACCTTAAAAATCATCGTTGCAAGGGGAGCAAGCTCTATTGTAAATCCTATGCACTTACCTTCCGCATCTACCTCTTTCCGGATGCTCTGATTGATTTTATGAGAGCCCCCGAACTCTTCTTTATCTGTATTAAAAATCTCATCTACAGTGGTGACGGGGCATCTGATCATATAATTAGGTAAATAGTTAGGAGTGAAGTTATGCACGCAGAGGATTTTTTCCTGAGAACTTTTTCTAAGATAACTGATAACAGAGTTTGCTGCATCTTGAAAATCAATCCACTCAAAACACTCGGGATCAAAATCTTTTTCCCATAAAGCAGAGTGAGACGCGTAGAAGAAATTGAGCTCTTTAAAACAGCGCTGCAGCTTCTTGTGTTTCTCATTTTGTAAAAGGCTCCACTCAAGTTCTGCCTTACACTGCCACTCTTGCAAACTTCCGATCTCTGTTCCCATAAAAACAAGTTTTTTGCCAGGCTGGCATAGCATGTAGCTATAAAAGAGGCGCACGCTTGCAAATTTCTGCCACTCATCTCCTGGCATCTTAGCAAGAAGACTTTTTTTTCCATGCACGACTTCATCGTGAGAAAAAACAAGGATGTAGCGCTCACTAAATGCATAGCTCATGCCAAAGGTAAGATCATTTTGATGAAATTGTCTGTGGATCGGATCTCTAGCAAAGTACCTGAGAGTGTCATTCATCCAGCCCATGTTCCATTTGAAATCAAATCCTAGTCCATCTGACTGGACTGGCTTAGACACTCCAGGAAAAGATGTCGACTCCTCTGCAACAACAAACACATCCCGAAAAGTTTGGTGTACAATGGAGTTAAGGTGCTTCATGAATTCAATGGCTTCTAAATTCTCATGCCCGCCCCACTTATTAGGAATCCACTCCCCTTCTTTTCTTCCGTAATCTAAGTAAAGCATGGAGGCTACTGCATCAACGCGCAGGCCATCGACATGCATCTTGTCACACCAAAAAAGAGCATTTGCAATCAAAAAATTAGACACCTCTTTTCTGCCATAATTAAAAATGGCTGTACTCCAGTGAGGATGAAATCCCTGCCTTGGGTCTGCGTGTTCATACAAATGGGTGCCATCAAATTTTGCAAGTGAGAAATCATCGAAAGGAAAGTGTCCTGGCACCCAGTCAACAATCACCCCCAGCCCCTCTTTGTGCAAGTAATCGACAAAATATTGAAAATCTTCTGGAGTTCCAAATCTGCTTGTCACCGCATAAAATCCTGTCACTTGGTAGCCCCATGATTCATCGAGCGGATGCTCTGCTACAGGTAAAAGCTCAACATGCGTAAATCCCATCTCTTTGCAGTAGCTAGATAGTTGCAGCGCTAGTTCTCTATAGTTAAGTCCTTTTCTCCAAGAACCTAGATGTACTTCGTAAATGACCATCTTTGATTTTTTAGCCAGCCGCTCTTGCATCCACTGATGATCCTGCCACTGATAGGAATTCACATTGAATAGAAGCGAGGCAGTCTTGGGTCTTAGCTCACTCAAGTAAGCGTAAGGATCTGCTTTTACAAGAATTGCTCCAGCTTCTGTACAGATTTCAAACTTGTACTTCTCACACTCTTTAAGGCCGGGCACAAAAAGCTCCCAAACGCCTGATACTCCAATTAAGCGCATCGGATTTAACGTTCCATCCCAGTGATTAAAATCTCCTACAAGACAAACGCTGCGAGCCTGAGGCGCCCACACAGAAAATTTAGCACCTGCTACGCCTTCATGGACACACAACCTGCCTCCCATGACATCGTAGAGTTTGTAGTGCACGCCTTTATTAAACAAAAACGCATCCATCTCTCCAAATGTTGAAAAAAAAGCATAAGGATCATGCTCTAGTCTTCCATCTTCATAATAAACCCTGTAATCTTTCAGTGTTGTTTCAACAGGCACTTCTATCTCAAAAAGAGGTGAACTATCTTTAGACTTTAGCTCTACTTTCTTGCCAAATAACTCTATAAAAATGGAGTCTGTTTTTTTTCTCCACACGCGCACAATTTTCTTGTTGCCGTTTGGGTGCAATCCTAAAAATGCATGGGGATTATGTAGAGTAAATGGCGTCATACGCCAAAATGTATCAAATTGGGATATTAATGCTAAGCCTCAAAACGATCGAGGTAAAGAACTTTTCCTGCTTCTACAAAAAGAGGATCTTTGGCTAAATGCCGTTTTCCTTTTTCTCTGAGAGAGTATTTCACTCTAAATGACTTTAAAACATGTTGCAGATGGAAAGAGATCTCTCTTGTCTCTTTAGGGTGTATCATCACTTTAGCAAGTAGCTTCTTTGACCACTCAAGGCTTATGATATCTCCTTTTAGGGTTGTAACATGAACCATTCTTCCTTCATGGAACTCCGGTGGAAGGCAAGGGAGGAAATAAAAGAGGTCTTTTTCTTCTTTGAAAAAAAGTGCCCTGATTAAGAGAGCGCCCTCTGTTAAAAGAATGAGCGGCGAGCCTTGAGTGGCCTCGCAAGAAGGAATAATACCCTGATGATCATCATCTACAAGTCTTGGCACTAAAAGGCTTTTAAAACCCGCAAGAAATAGTTTTGTAAAATGAGAAACGACCTCTAGCTTAGGACACTCTGCAAGGAGAGAAGCTGCACCTTCTTTTGTCTCGGGTGTGCTCGGGGTGATTTGTCCAAGTTTTAACCAGATAGGAAAAATCTCTTTTAGGTCACGTCTTCTATGGACGAGCTCCCAATCCAGCTTTTTATGCATCCCCAAAGAGAGCCTCTCTTGTGATGGGCTCCCTTGCTTCCAGGATACTGGCAAAATCTCTTCCCTTTTTTCTTTTTCAAAAAAAATAGAAATACCAGATTCCACCATCGAGATAAAATATCTTATATATCCACCGGCTGCATGGCCAAAAACCTCAACCCTCAACTTTTCTAAATTTAATTGGACGGTAAAATCAAGGATAGGCCCTTGAATATTTAGGGATAGTTCCTTTTCCTCTTGCGATACTAGGCTCTGAAACCGCAGCTTTGTCGGAAAGGCCTGCACCTGCCAGTCGCTACCTGGAATGAGGCATGTCGTTCCTGGCAGATGGGAGCAAGGGAAAAGCTTCTGTGCTATTGTTATTTTCATAGATAAAGAGCCTAGGGGTAAGAAGCTTTTTTTACAATAGCTTTTGCAGTTAAACAATGCCAACGCGGATACAGCGAGGTTGACAAGGATTAACAGCTATGAGCAATTCCTCATATTTTTCCAGAGTAACACTAAGGCGTCCCCTTTCGTACTGAGCATAGGCATTGGGTGATTTGGATCCGAGTCGTTTTGATACTTCTCTGACAGTAGAATTGCTCTTTTCTCGCTGTTTGATCAACGAAAGAGATAATAAAATCTTTGTATCCTTGGCTGTAAGACCCACGCTACCCCCTTCTCGAAGAAAAGCCTTTACACCCAGTTTTTTTCCTGCTTTATCTTCAAAATAGCATTCAATAAGCCCGGTAACGGCGTCTTCGATCATTCGCAGAGCATCTTTTTTTGATTTACCTTGAGTCATTGCATCTAATATAGGGATCTCGACAAGCCAAAACTTTCCATCTTTCCAAATTCTACCTTCTAATTCCATAAACCCCTCACTTCTTGGGTGGATTGTTTCTAGCCGTTTTTAGAATCTTTTTCGCCAGCATTTCTTTTATCTCGTTATGCCTTGGAACAGATTCATGAACCTGACATTTGTCCAGTAATCATGGTTACCCCCATGCCTTTTGAAATACCAACCAAGCTTTCTTAGCTCCCTTTCGAGCTCGACTTTTTTCATTAGCCACTACCTTCATTGTGCATAAATATATATACAAATTCAAATTTATTTCAATAATAAATTTTTAGTCGTTGTAAAGATTGGGAAAAAATTCTGATAGTCTTCTTTTGCAATTGAAAGGAATCCTTCAAAAGAATTACAGTGTTACACAATATTTTTCCTCGCAAAAAACAAAATTAAAGGAACTCTTAGTGCCAACAATCCAAGACCTTCCTCGTATCTACTCTACTTATATCAACTCTGACTACTGTCCTTCCTTCTCAACAGTTGTAAAAACAGTCGCAGTGATTGCGGGCGCTGTTTTAGGTTGGCGCTATGCGCCGAAGTTCACCCTAACTTGCCTAACTGGTACAGCACTGTATTCTGGTGTCTGGCGCTCTTCCCCGCCGCCTTCTGTTACCATAATGCCCCCTAAAGTAGAGTCGATAGATGAACTTCCCGAAATAACTCCTGTAGAACCTACCGATGCCCCTATCCCAGTCCCTTCTGAATTTACAACTCTACAAGATGTGAACCTATGGATAGAAGATTATGTAAAAAACCCAAGTGCACCAAAAGAGTTACTCCCTGTACTTACCTTTTTATGTCACTGCTCTCCAAAAGATTTTAACATCTTGGATTGGAAGCCTCCTATTCCTGGATCTAAACATTTTGCAAAAGCCCTACAAGAACGCCCTGATTATCTTGAACCTCTCCAAAAGTATGTCATGAGTAAACATCCTGAGGCTGCTGCTCTAGCTTTCCAACAAGTGGAAACAATGTTCGGCAAACAGGCGCTATCAGCGGAAGAAACTGCTCAAAAAGAAGCCTTCTTTGCTTCGATAAATTCAGGCGCACAAGATGAGAACCTGTCTGATGTATGTTTAAGCGTGATAAAGGAGGTCAAAAAAGGCTTGGACCCTGCTTTTAAAGCTGAGGTAGAGTACATGACTACTGTACTTTTCTTAAGTGCCGCCCTACACAAAACCCCTTCTTTAATAGCAAGCGTAGCATCAAAGCTTCAACCTCTTGAACAATCTGAAGAAGCTTTCAAAAATAAATCTCTCAGAATATTTATACTTAGAGTCTTGTCTCTTTCTAAATATACTCAATTTGATGACGTGTTAAAAAATATCAACCCTGAAAAATTCGAAAATAGTAAGAAAACTATATTTAACAAACCACATCCTCTCAATCAAATCGAATTAGGTGACCATTCTTATGGACACTTTCTAGCCTGTACGCAATGGTATAAAGCCACAAAAGAAAAACAATATGTTGGGTTAATACAACATCTATACACTCAAGCTACGACCCCTCTTAGGCTGTCTAACTTTATAGATTATCTGAATCTTATGGATGGTGAGACAAACTTTAACCTGAGCTTACTGAAAAACTTCATCACTCTAGAAATTAAGGCCTCAAACTGCCTTAATATAGAAGATGGAACGCAACTGCATGATTTTTTTAGTTAATAAAAACTCGAGCGCCACGCAGTATATTTAAAAAAAATTGCATGTTGCATAGAATGCTTTAGGAGAGCTAAGCTTCGCCAAAAAAAATGACTCTGTATATTAGGAACCATATGGAAGCTCTGCATCGACATGCATCTCTTATGCACCATACACCTGCAAATCCTTTCTCACAGCCTGAAGAACCTATCACAATGCTTAGTGCATCTTTGGTGGAAAAATTACAGATATGTGCTCCAGATCAAGCAATTGAACCTATTTTCATGAGTTTACTTGCCAAAATATATCAAGAGAAACCAAAAGAGATGGATGTAATGCAGTGGGTGCCTCCTGTTGTAGGATCTCCAAGATTTATGGATGCACTGAAAGACAAAGTATGCGTAAATGCATCTACTGTACAATCCCTTTGGGAAAAGCGTTACCAAGAAAATAGTCCTATCTATCAAACCGATGCGCAATTTACATCCTTATACGATAAAGAATGTGAGATCATAGGATCGATTTTTTATGTAAGCGCCCTTTTAGATAATTGCCCCCAGCTCTCTTCTGTGCTCATGGAAAAGCTTAAAAAAGATCCTTCTGACGAGGAAAACTTCAGAACGTTTCTATTAGAAATACTGTGGTTATCTAAAAATCCAGAAGGAGCCATCTACGCATGTGAGCATCATACAAAACTGCAAAAGGCTGTTCATCCTCTTACTAAACAAGAAAAAACTGATGTAAAGGCTATACCCCTTTATATTTTTGCACATGCCCTATGGTATGACACTACTTGCAAGCCGCAGCTTGTGCAACTAAAAGGCACCATGCTTCACCACTCAGCCTCTCTTGTAAAGAGTCTACAAACTGCATGTCAAGAAGCGGATGATTCTCAGATAGAGAGTCTCTTTGCTAACTGTTTACTCAGTGAATATATTAACGCAATTGTAGATGAACCACTCAGCAGTAGAAAACCATCTGACTTTTAAAAAGGAGATTATATGGAAAAAATAGAGGCCGCTCCGAGTACTCAAACGCCCCCTGCAAATCCTTCTAAAAAAGCTCTAAAAAAAGCTGCTGCGGCTGTTGCTAAAGCGCTAACTCCACAAGCTGCTTTTCCTATGCCTATTGCTAAAAAAGACATTTTAAGTGAGCACCATATCCTTGAGTGGAGACGCGATTTTAGGACACGTCGTAATTTCGATATGCTCATCAAAGTCATCGACTTTTTCTATCCTGCCCATATCCTTGCACGTCTTGGCAAGCAGCCGATAAACATGCATATAACTAAGGAAACTCTGAGCAATCTTTGCTTTACACTCGCTGTTGCAAAAGCTTTTGTAAAAGAAGGCCAGCCCATGCCCAGTAAAATCATAGATTTTATTCACAATTTTTCTAAAATGAATGGGCAGCTGCCGATCTTTCCTATTAGCTGTTTATATGGAGAGCTCGAAGTAGAACAAAATGATGAAGCTGTAGATCAGTTAATCTTTGTGGTTAGATTTGGGAAGATTTCTCCAGATACACACCTAGTATTTCCTACTGAAGCAAGAACTCTTGCCTTCAGATCTTTAGCCCTTTTAGCTCATAGGTTCCCTGATGTAAGAGAAAGGATTCTTCATCATATGGAACATTGCACGTTTAATTATTTAGACGCATTAACCTTGGAGTACACCCCCGAGAATCTGATCGCTGTAAAAACACTCATCTGCAGCGTGCAGTGGACAAATGAGTCAGATCATCCTTTAGCACAAAAACTTAAAATAGAAGCTCTTACTCTATTACAAAATACCGCAGCAACCCCTATGTGGTTAGAAATTTTTACGGGTGTCTTTGAAAGAATACGGGAAGATGAAGAAATATCACCGCTAATTCTAGAAATCTTTGCTCACTCTATTATACATACGCATTGGCTTGCGCAAACAACGTTTGGGAAAAAACTTTTAGAAACGTATCAAAAAGATCCCCTTGCTTTTCTTACTGAATTAAAAAAAATCCATAAAAAAGAAAATGGATCTGCTTTTGGCACACATACATTCGATTTGTCTAGCCCTCCGGATCAATTATTTTATGATCTTTTTCTTGTATGGAGTTTTATGGCAGTATCAGATGATCATGACGAATCCATTTATCGCATCAACTGCACCATTAAAATTACCCAGCACTTCATAAAGCTCTCAGCGCAAGAAGATCAAAAAGCTTTCATCTTCTCACTCTTAGAAGTTCTTTTTTTCATGGAAGATCCATACGACAAGCGCCTTGAAAAAATACGAAAAAAAATTTCTACAATCTTAGAAGAGAACCTAGCCACAAGCGCTCCCTTACTAGAATATACAATAAAAAAACTATACGGAGACCCCTTTAACAATCAGAAAGAGAAATGGGCGCCTCTTATAGAAAAATTATGGGCCCTGAGAAAAAAGATACCTCCTGCCAAAGTAGAGCATCCAAAGGCCTCCTAGGAGCACAAAGCCCATGCCGATGAGACTCTCACGAAGCGGGATGAGGCCAAGGACTGCCCAGTCTAAGAGAGCTCCAAAGAGTATGCAAAGAAACATGAAAGAAGAGCTTAGGCGCACAGGGATCTTCTTATAGGTTAGCGTGCTAAAAAGCTGATAAAGAGCGCCACAAATACCTATGCCAAGAAGAACTATAAAATCCTCTTGTGTGATGGGTGCCCATGAGAAAATAGAGATGATCCCTGCTATGATAGTGGCTAAAAAGAAGTTGTAAAACAAAATCTGTCTGATAGAGCCTACTTTAGATAGCGCTCTTACGAGGCTAATACCGATTGCTCCTAAAATGCCGGAGAGTATTGCAAGAGTAGAAGAGAAATGGAGCAGTTCTTGGTTAGGATGCAATATAAATGTTACGCCCATGAATCCAATACCAATTCCTATCCAGAGAGTGAAATGGGTTTTTGATTTGAAAAGGAATCTTGCGACGATCGGAACAAAAAAGGGAGTTGTGTTCACAAGCACGAGTACATTGATAAAAGAGCTGTATTTTAAAGCCTGAAAAAAGCAACCGATCGCAGCTAAATTCAAGAGTGTACGTATAACAAACGACCAGAAATTTTTGATTTTAAAAAGAGTGGGATATTCTTTCCCCAGAAAGGGAAGAAGAACAAGTAAACTAATGCCAAAGCGGAAAAACAGGATCATGGGAACAGAGACGTGAGGCTCTAGCAACTTTACCCAAAAACCCATGAGTGTAAAAAAAAATGCAGCCAGGATGCCGCACAGAGTTCCAGATCTTAGATCTTGTTTGGTCATCATAACTTCAGGGTACTACAAAGGATTGTACTTTGTGTTCTAACGTACCTGGAATTTCAACTTCAAGCAAAATATCATCCTCTTCATATTCAGAGGTGACAACTCTTCCTTCGCGCATGATTTCACAAGCAAGAGCGTACTGACTTTGGGGGATGCGCAATTTTACAATTTTGCGCAGTGCTGATATCTCTTCTATCATGCGCGTTAAAAGCTCATCAAAGCCTTCTTGAGTGAGCGCAGAAATCTGGATGCTGCGAGGATACTGGAGCTTGAGCTTACGAATGGTGTGCATATCTGTACACTGATCAATTTTGTTAAATACAGTGATGATAGGGCGCTCAAGTGCTTTTAGTTCTTTTAACACTTCAAGGGTAGCTACTGCTTGAAGTTCTGCTTGAGGAGAGCTGACATCGATGAGGTGGATGAGAATATCTGTGTAGACAGCTTCTTCTAGTGTACTTTTAAAGGCGGCGACCAATGTATGAGGGATTTTACGGATGAAGCCTACCGTGTCGATGAGTAAAATCTCTTGCCGATTAGGCAGAGTGTATTTTCTTGTGGTGGTATCTAAAGTTGCAAAGAGCTTATCTTCGACAAGCACGTCCGCTTTAGTGAGCGCATTGAGAAGGGTAGATTTGCCTGCATTTGTATATCCTACAATAGCAAATGTTGGAATACGCGTTCTTTGGCGCTGGGTGCGCTGGGTCTTTCTTTGCTGCATGACCTCTTCGAGCTCTTTGCGTAGCTGGGTTGCTCTTTTTTTCAGAAGGCGTCTATCGATCTCAATCTGCTGCTCACCTGCCCCTCTTAGGTACCCTCCACCACTACCACCTCCGCCGCCTGTGCTCTCTCTAGATAAGTGGGTCCAGAGTCTTTTTAGCCGGGGCTGCTGGTATTTTACTTTGGCCATTTCAATTTGTAGACGCGCTTCTCTTGTTTGAGCTCTGGCAGCAAAAACTTCAATAATGAGCTCTGTTCTATCGATGACGGGTTTGCCAAAGATCTTTTCTAGGTTACGTTGCTGATTAGGTAAAATCTCATCATCAAAAATAATCACATCTGCTTTTTCTGTATTTGCAATGAGCATGATTTCTTCTAATTTGCCAATACCTAAATAAGTGCCAGCGTCTATTTTCTTAATCACGCAGGGGTGTTTAGAGGTCACGGTAAGTCCAAAGGTGTCACAGAGTCGCTCGAGCTCTTGTAAAAACCCTTCACACTCTCCTTTGTCATTGCCTGAATAGTAAGATCCGACAAGGAGCGCTGTCTTTAATTTTCTAAGTTCTGTCTCTTTAGGGTCGTGTTCATTGGAATGTTTAGTTTGCATCAAATTTCACCTCTAAGCCGTCATAGGCAAGTTTTACTTCTGGGGGTAATAGGCGCATGCCTTCTTCATAATCTATTTCGTGCGCTAAGTGTGAGAGCCACGTTTCTTTGGCGCCTACTTTTTTTGCAAAGGAAATGGCCTCTTCAATGCTAAAATGGGAAGGAGAAGTCTCGTACCTAAGCGCGCTTAAAATAAGCGTATCAACACCTTTTAACATATGAAAGATCTCATCTGAAAAAGAGCGGATATCTAGAACGTAGGCCATATTTCCCAGACGAAATCCTGTGACTTTATCTTTTTTTTGCAAAAAGCTCATGTAGTGCCACTTTACGCCTCCAAACATGACATCTCCCTGCTCTTTCTCTAAGACCTGAAATTGAAAGCGTTCTTTTTCAAAAGACTCAAAGAGATAGGCATGGCTTTTTTTTAATGCATCTAAACTCTCTTGCGACAAAAGGCAAGGCACGCTTTTTTGATGGAAGCAGTGGAATACCCGAAGATCATCTAGTCCTGCCACGTGATCAAAGTGAGGATGTGTGATTAAAAGACCTTCCAAATGAGTAATATTATAGTTAAGCGCCTGCGTGCGAAAATCAGGACCTGCATCTATGAGAAACTGCTTCTGACCTACAGTAATGAGTGCTGCAACTCTCAGCCGTTTGTTCTTTGGAGAGGAAGATGCGCAGACAGAACAATCACATGCAATGACAGGAACGCCCATCGAGCCGCCGGTTCCTAAAAACTTGATGCTTCCGTCTATTTTTTTCAAACTAAAGCTTCTCTCTCTGCATACGCAAGACACTCTTTTGTCAATTGTTCAGCTAAGTAGGCGTGGTAGAGGAGTCCTCTTGATCCTAAAGCTGTCACAACCCATGTTCTCTCATTGATTTTTTCTAAGATAGGAAAATAATGCGCCGGGTTAGTAACGCGTATACCAGATTTAACGCCGAGGACCGGCAGTGAGGGTTTTAAAAGATGCAAGGCAATCTCAAGTGAAGGGTACTCAGATGTGAAATACCGCTCGTAGGTTGCCCCTACATGGCATTTATTAGGGTTTTCTGTAAGAGCTATGTACTGCTTTCCTGTGATGCTTCTTTCCTGAGGCTCTGACTGCTCGCAGACGAGTGCCTGCCCTTTCACAAAATTCAGCTTCAGGTGGGAAGCTTCTGGAAAATTACGGACACCTGCTCCTGCAGCAACAATGACATAATCAAATCTAGCAAGGTCCTCTAACTTCTCGATAGCTTCTAAATGGAGCTGCACGCCTTGTTTTTGACACGCTCTCCACAGCCCTTCAAGATATAATCCAGCAAATACCGTCACGCCTGAGTGGATAAGAAAGTGGTTTTCTCCGAGCTTTTCAACATCCTCGCCTGCTCCTGCGCACTCTCCTATCTTCACAATGCCATTTCTAATAGAAATGGGCTCTTCCATCTCTTGCTGAGCAATATCTAAAAGACGGAGTGTGGCTGCAAGCCCCTCATCTGCCTTCCAGCTCCGTCTTCCCTGCTGACCAGGGTAAGGATGCAAAAGACCTGTCGATGCGCCTGAGGCTCCCTTACCAATGCCGTTAGGATCGAATATAGACACTTGAAATTCTTTTGACAAATAGAAGGCAGAGCTAAGTCCTGCAAAACCCGATCCAATAATAGCAATGGTTTTCACGACTACCCCTCACTTGAGGTTTTTAAATATTTTTGCGCGAGAACAAAACTTTCAGCTGAAAAATTAAAGAAAAAAATGGCAGCAGGAGAAAGACAGGCAGCAAAAGGGATCATGATAAAAAACCACTGCAAGCCAATTGCCCATGTTCTTTCGGTAACGACATAAGTCATACCGGTTAATGTAGCAGCTAGAACAAGAAAGCCGATTACAACAATTAGAGGAAACAGGCCCAGCCCAAGGAGTAAAAAGTGAGTAAAAAAGTTCTTCTTAAACCGAGGATAAAACTCCTCTACCAAGCTGAGCTTCATGACAGATTTCAAAGAGACCATGGGAGTGATAAAAAACAGTAAAAACATCGCTCCAGCAGATAAAACCAAAGATCCTAAAATAAGTGCAAAAGGGCCAAAAGAAAAAATCACACCCACAAGCTCCCCTGCTCCGGGAATCTCTTTCACAAGATAAAAAAGGCCGAGCACTATCCACAGCAGTAAATAGGCTAAAAGAAAAGGAAGCACAAAAACAGAAACCTTGCTCATAAGACTCCATGAATGGAGCAAAACAGTTCTATAACTGAAAGGTTTTTTCTTCACCTCATCGTGATAAATGCGGATAAGGGGAATCCCCAGGGCCATAAAAATCCCCGCGCAGAGAAATGTGGGGAAAAAAATCAGGCTATTGTTTAACCAGTGGTTAACACTCACAGCCAAGATATGGGATAGGACAACCAATAGGCCGCACACGCAGAGTACAGGAAAAACAAGCAATAACTTCTTCCTGCAAAAGGAAAGGCTAAAAGCTCTGTTAAAAATTTGTTCTATTTCTTGCCACATAGGCCTGCCATTGTGTCAAAAAAAGCTTTTTGCCGAAAGAGTATAAATAATTTTATGTTGCGCACAACTCACTGTAGATGCAAAATGCACCGCTTTTATTAAGGATTAAGAGTATAGCTAGTGCTTCGTCCGCCTTCTGGGTTTTTCACTAAAATCCCTCTATTCACGAGATCTAAAATGTCTCTATGAGCCGTATCTTGTGAGCACTTGGTCATCTTGGCCCATTTAGATGTTGTGAGCTTGCCTTCGAAGCCATCGAGGAGGCGATTAATTACCTTACGCTGCCTTTCGTTGATAGGGGCACCTCCGAGCTTTTCCCAAAATTTGTTTTTCTGTAACACCGCATCTAATGTGGCTAAAGCATCTTGTATGGATCTTCCAAGACATTTTAAAAACCACTCGATCCAAGCGGTGATATCCAAAGTTGCTTTTTGAGTTTTTTCCAAGATGTCATAATATCCCTTTCTTTCGATTTGAATTTGCGCAGATAAGCTGTAAAATCTGCAAGAGCTATGTTCACAGCGTGCAAGTATTAAATCGGCAATTGCCCGTGCAATACGTCCATTGCCATCCTCGAAAGGATGAATAGTGATAAACCAGAAATGGGCAATAGCTGCCTTTAAACTTAAATCAATTTTATTATCATGATTAACCCACTCTAAAAAAAGGGTCATTTCATGGGGAACTTTTTCAGCAGGTGGTGCATCGAAGTGAACCTTCTCTCGGTCCATACGACCAGACACCACTTGTACGGGGCCCGTTCGAAAGGCTCCTACTCCTATCTTCTTGAGCCCGCTCCTTCCTGCAGGAAATAGAGCAGCATGCCACCCGAATAACCTGTCCTCTGTCAGAGGCTCATTAAATTTTTGTGTCGCATCGAGCATCATCTCCACAACGCCCTCTACATTTCTATCGACAACATCAAGAGCACCTATATCCATTCCTAAATGGCGAGCAACAGATGAGCGAACTAAAGAGGGATCTAAGATTTCCCCTTCAATTTCACTTGTTTTGACAACATCTTGCGTTAAAGTATGGAGGATCGTTTCTTGATATTTGTGGAAACCAATAGATTGCATGCGACCAATGAGGCGTCCCTGCTCGTGACGCACCTGTATGAGTAAGTCTGCAAGATATTGGTGGTCCCAGACAAAATGAGGCCACCCCTTAAGTTCATGTATGTACATGACCTAATGATATCAGCTAAATAGCGCATGCGCAACCTTATTCTCCGCAAAAATGCGGAGAATAGGCGGTTTTTTCTCCGCATGAGAGCTGATTAAAAATTAAATTTTACTTAGGAGCTGAGATTGGAGTTGAGTAGCAGCGCTTGTTTCTGCAAGCATTCTGCGAAGAGAAGCTGTTTTCTTGAGTTTATGGGAAGCTTCGGGTGCCTTGCCCGCTTGCGCAAGTATTTTTTCTGCTTTTTCGAAAGACATTTTTGCTTGGGCAAGAGATTTGCGCAGTGTGGATGGATCAGTAGATTCCTTACCTTCTAATTCTTCGATAAGTCTTTCTATCTGCTCTACTTCACCTTTGATGTCGCCTTTTGCGTTGGTAGACTGGGAAGGTTGTTGTTTGTCTAATTTTGTAAGGTACTCGCGGAGGCGACCAATGACTTCTTCTTGAGATAAAGACTCCATCATTAAGTCAGAAGGATCTGTATCTAAAGCAAGCTCATCTATAGACGCGTCGCTATAAGCGTTAGGCTGAACAACTGGACTACCTTGGCTTGCGATATTAAATATATTGTCTTCCATAGCTTCCTTGTTAATATACTATTAATATTACATTAAGATGATTAACTTGTCAAG